>JAUIEM010000109.1 GCA_030428695.1 bacterium | reverse complement strand
CGCTGCTCGAAGACTCGAAGCGCCCGATCTCAAGCGGCCTCCGGGCCCTCGCGACGAAATCCCGGTGAATCAACCGGCTGAGACGATCCTGCGCAGGGTCTCCCGGTCCTCTTCGCTGAGGCCGGTGAATCGGGTGCCGATCCGGTAGCTTCCCTCCTCGACCTCCTGCACCGCCACGATCCGTGCCTGCAGCGACAGGAGCTCGTCTCCCGAGGCGAGATCGATCGCGATGCCCCAGGCGACCGGAAGCGGCTCGCTGGACAGGAAGGCGAGCCCTCCCTCGCTGAGGTCCAGGGTCCTCGTCATCCCGAGCTCATCGACGAGCCGCTGTTCGGCGTGCTCGGCGTCGAAATGTGTGTATTGCAGTAGCTTGGCGGCCTTGATCCGGCGTGTCGCGCGGCGCTCTCCGCGGTCGGCTTCCGTCATCGTCCCTGTCCCCCTTTGATGCCACCTCCAGTCTACACCAGCGCGCGGCGCGCGCGCACCCCGACGCGGACACCCGGGCCGGTGTTGACCGCGGGCTGGAGGCGGTCCTACACTGAGAGCACCACTGGACACACGAGGAGCTGCGATGCGTGCGGCGTGGATCGTCCTGCTCGGCGCCCTGTTGACGGGCTGCGTGAGCGACCGGGAGTTCGGCTGGCAGAGCGGCTGGGGCGGGAGCTTCGACCCCGACCGCCTGGCGGGCCGCGACGCCGAGGTCGCCCGTACCCTGCAGAAGGCCGACTCCCTGCGGCTGGCCTGGACCGACTGGAGCGAGCTCGCCGAGCTCGCGCTGTTGTACGAGGAGGTCCTCGCCCACGCCCAGAACCGCACCAAGCAGGCCCTCGAGGAGTATTACGCCGGGCTCGAGCCCCCGGTGCAGGAGATCTTCGGCCCGGCCGAGCGTCAACCCGACGAGACCGCCGACCAGCACGAGGAGCGCCAGCACCGGCGCTACCTCTCCCTGCGCGACGCCTCGAAGCTGCCCTTCGACGAGCACCTCTACGACCTGTACTGGAAGCTCGCGAACACCTACTACTTCATGGCCGACGGGCTGCAGGCGGACGAGGAGCTCGCCCAGAAGCTCCACCTGCACGAGCAGGGCCTGCACCACGGCGAGCGCGCCCTCGACTGCTTCCCGAGCTTCCGCAAGGCGATCCGCGACGGGGTCGAGGAGGAGGTCGCGGTCACCCGTATCGGCGTCGAGGGCCTGGCGGGCGTCTACTGGACCACCGTCAACCTCAGCCGCTGGGCGCGGCTGAAGGGGCTGTCGTTCATCCTCTTCCACCGCACCAAGGCGAAGGCGATGATCGAGCACATCCGGGCGACCGAGCCGGAGTGGTACTACGGCGCCGCCGACCGCTACCTCGGCACCTACTACGCCGTCGCCCCGTCGATCGCCGGCGGCAGCCTCGCCCTCTCCCGCGAGCACTTCGACCGCGCCCTCGAGATCGAGCCGGCCTATCTCGGCACCCACGTGCTGGTCGCGGAGTTCTACGCGACCAAGATGCAGGACCGCGCGCTGTTCGAGAGCGAGCTGCAGTTCGCGCTCGACGCGCCGGTCGACACCTTGAAGGACATCATCCCGCTGCAACGCATCGAGCAGGAGAAGGCGCGGAAGCTGCTCGCGCGGGCGGACGAGTGGTTCTGAGCGGGCTCAGCCGGCCGGCGGAGGAGCGTCGGGGAGCTCGTACAGCGGGCGGAGCCCGCGGCAGTGATCGCACACGATCTCCTGCTTCTTCACCGTCGGCGAGAAGATGTCCTGGAACATGAACCCGCAGATCGCGCAGATGTGCCACGGCCGCATGATGTCTTCCTCTTCCCCCAGTCTATAGCGCCCCTCCCGGACTCCGCAAGCGACCGCGCGCCGGCCTTGCCCGCCGCCCGGGAAGCTGGCAGAATGCCCGCGGAGGATGCGATGAGCGGACGCGACAAGCTGAAGGTGCTCGCCGGGCTCGGCATGCTGCTCAGCGGCCAGAAACTGCCCGCGCTCGCCAGCGTCGGGGCGGGCCTCGCCGCCCTCGAGCGGGCGTGGCGCGAGGCCCATCCCGAGGTCGGGCACAGCTTCGAGCAGCGCTGGCAGGCGGCGCGGGAAGCCTACGAGCGCGCCCACACCGACGCGACCCACCGCAAGCTGCAGCAGGTCTCGGTGCCGCTGATCGTCGGTGGCGCGGCCGGGCTGCTGCTGACCGCTCCCTTCCGCCCCCTGTGGCTCGGCTCCGCCGCGAGCTTCGCCGCCGGCCTGGCGCTCAACGTCGCCGGGCAGGCGCTGTTCGAGAAGACGGGGCCGGCCTTCCCGGACGATCCCCTCGCCTTCTTCGCCGGGCCGCTGTCCGAGCTGCGGGAGAGCTTCGCAGGGGAAGCGCCCGCGCCGCGTGGGGAAGTCACACCGGGGTGAGGGGGCCGCGCTGCGGCGCAGCCGGGGCGTGGGGTGCGCGCGCGAATCCGTGCCCTTTCGGTGGGCTCGCGCGGTATCATCATCGGGGTCGCCCGGAGGTTCCCGATGGCCGAGAAACGCTACCGTCTGCGTCGCATCAACCACAAGCGCACCCCGCGTCGCAGCGAGGATCCGCTGCACGTCGTGCACAGCGAGGCCGAGCTCAAGCTCTACCTCGCCACCCGCCACTGCCTGTGCGGCGGCAAGCTGCGCACGCGGCGGAAGTACCGCTCGCAGCTGCGGGAGCGCAAGGGGCGCAGCCTGAACACCAAGGTGGTCGACACCTACGTCACCGTGTGCCGCAAGTGCCGCGACGAGGTGCAGATCGCCTTCGACGTGACGGTGCCGGTCAAGAATCCCGCCGCCAACCTGCCCTTCGTGCTCAACCCCACCCCGCGCGCCTCCGAGGTCCTCGACGCCGGGCAGTGGCTCAACCTCGCCTACGGCTACTTCGAGGAGGGTCTCGCGGCGCAGATGCGCGAGGATCCCCAGGCCTGCCGCGAGCTCTGTCTGACCGCCGCGGCGGCCCTCGACGAGGTGCTGAAGTTCTACCCCGAGGGGCGCTCCCTGCCCCAGCCGAACGCCTTCTTCAGCGACCGCACCCGCAACGCCTTCCACCTGCAGCCCGAGATCTACCGCAAGGAGATCCTGCGCGGCCTGCAGGAAGTCTACCGCGCCGAGGCCGAGAAGTGCGCGGGGCAGAAGAGCGCCCTCGATACGCTGCTGAGCTCGGTGCTCGAGTAAGGCACTTCCCCCGACTTCGGTGTCGCCCGGGTCGACAGGAGCGAGCGGCCGTGCGCTGAGCCACGACCGGCGGCTGGATCACGTCGTCGCGGGCTCCGACGAAGGGTCAGGGTTCACGTGAAGCGTGTGCAGATGCTGCACGATCCTTCCTTGCGAAAAGGACAGATCTCCACCATCCTGTCACTCCCAGAGAGACCGAATCCCGGTTCTCCCAGAGGAGCCCGATCGTGTCAGATGCTCTCGAGCAGGTCCTCGCCGCCGCACGGAGCCGGCCGCTGCCGGCTCCGACCGCGCGCGAGGCGCGGCTGCCCTGGCTCGAGGGGAAGATCGACGCCGTGATCGGGATGCGCCGCGCGGGCAAGACCTGGTTCCTGTTCCAACGCATGCGTGAGCTGTTGGCGGACGGCTGGTCCCGCGACGCGATGCTCTACCTGGGCTTCGAGGACGAACGCCTGCTGCCCGCGGCGCCGAGCTCCCCGGACGGGCGGTCGAGCTGTTCTACCGCGCCACGCCCGCGCTGCGTGGGCGGCCCTGCGCGTTCTTCTTCGACGAGATCCAGCTCGTCCCCGCCTGGGAGCGCAGCCTGCGCCGCTTGCTCGACACCGAGAACGCGCACATCTGCGTGACCGGATCGTCTTCGCGCCTCTTGAGCCGCGAGATCGCGAGCAGCCTGCGCGGACGCACGCTGGCGACGGAGATCCTGCCCTTCTCGTTCGGGGAGTTCCTGCGCCACCGCGGCGAGACCGCACCGGTCGCGCTCGCCCGCACCTCGGCGCCGGACCGATCGCGCTTCGAGGCGCGCTACCGCGAGTACCTGACCGTCGGCGGCTTCCCCGAGGTCCAGGGGCTCGAGGCGGCCCTGCGCATCCGGGTGCTGCAGGACTATCTCTCGGTCGCGCTGTTCCGCGATGTCGCCGAGCGCCACGCGGTCCGCAACCTGCCCGCGCTGCGCGCCTTCATCCGGCAGCTGCTCGCCAGCAACGCGCGGCCCTTCAGCGTCCACAAGTGCCACCGCGACCTGCGCTCGCAAGGGCTCTCCGTCGGCAAGGACAGTCTGTACGCGTTCCTCGGCTACGTCGAGGACGCCTTCCTCGTCTTCCCGGTGTCGAGGGTAGCGTCGTGGAGGAAACGCACCGTCACCCCCTGCAGCGCCTGGTCGGGGATGATCAGCTTCCCGATCCGAAGCGAGCAGTCGCGCAGCAGCTCCTCGACCTCGAATCGCGCCCCGCGTGAGACGAGCGGGGTGTACTCCAACTCGTAGGAGAAGCGCTCCCCATCCTGCCCGAAGCCCATCCCGACCAACAGCAGCACTCCCAGCATCGTCTTCGCACCCATCGCGACCTCCCGTCGTACGCTTTCCCTCCCGACGCCCCGTCGGCGCGGAAGGTTCAGCCGCTTGCTCCCTGCACACCGGCGCAGGTGTGCAAGTTGTGCAGGCCCTCCCCGGGCCCCACGCGCCTCCCGTCCCGATTCCCCCAGCCCGCCTCCCAGGCCCGATCCGCGGCATCGCCCCTGGCAGCGGACATTCCCGCGGAGTGGTACGCCGTTTGTTCCTCCCCCTCCCGTAAACCCCCAGAGGAACCTGCCATGCCGACCGCCACCGCCGAGACCCACCGCCTCCGCATCAACCGCCACGACGACCGCGCGATGCTGCACACCGGCGCGCGCTGGGAGCTGCGCTTCCCGCTCGAGGGGCTGCCCCGCGGGCCGTTCCTGCGCGACTTCGAAGGGGAGTGGAAGGGCCGGCTCGCCCGCGCCGAGGCCGACCGCGAGCACCGGCCCGCGCGGCCGCCGGCGGTCGCCCAGGGCGTGCGGGAGCCGGTCTTCGCCTGGGTCGGCAACGATCGCCTGCTGCGCTTCGCCGAGGGCGCCTCCGCGGCGACCGAAGAGGTCGTGCGGGTCGACAGCCTGCGCCGGCCGGCGGTGCACGTCACCCGCCAGGGGCCGACGGTCGCCTGGGTCGACGCCGCGGGCGCCGTGCACACCGCGACGCGGCGCCGCGGACAATGGAACGTGGCGCCGCTGGCGGGGGTGCCGAAGGCGGTCGGGCCGCTGGTCAGCGACGCCGAGCCCGAGGGGCGGCGGGCGGTGCTCGCCTGGGTCGGAGAGGGGCGCCGGCTGATCGTCGCGGTCCTCGAGGACGGGGCCGTCGTGTCCGTCGCTCAGAGCCCGGCCAAGGTCGCGGGGCTGCCCGCCGTGTGCGCGTCCGAGGTTCCCCTGCTCGCCTACCGCACGCCCGCCGGCCGCGTGCACGTGCTCGCCCTGCGCGACGGGCGGCTGGCTCCGGCCCGCGCGGCGAGCGCTCCCGCCCGGGCTGCCGGCAACCCCGAGCTGCTCGGCGGGCCCGCTGGCTGGCAGCTGCGCTTCCGCGGTGCGGACGGCCGGCGCCACGTCGTGCGCGGGGCGGCGTGATGGACGCATCCTCCCGCGGAGAGCGGCGATGAGCGCGCTGCTCGGGCTGAGCCTGGCGGACCTGGTCGGCATCGGCTACGGCTACAAGGCGCTGCTGCCGCCGCCGCTCCTGCAGCTGCTCGCCGCCCTGTCGATCGTCGAGGTCGAGGCGGGCAGCTCGCCGGCCGCGTTCTTTTACGACGGCCGGGCGCAGTCCGTCGAGGAGCTCGGCGGGCTGTTCGGCAAGAGCCTGCCCTTCCGCCTGCCCGCGCTCAACGCCCCGGTCGCCTTCCGCGCCCAGTGGCAGCGCGGGAACCGCACCGGCCTCGACGTCGAGCCGGCGCCGGGGGACCTGGTGCTCGACATCGACTTCGACCTGCTCGAGGTCGAGCTGCCGCTGACGCCGGCGGCGCTGGTGCCCGCGACCCCGGGCGCGCCCGCACGCCTCCAGCCCGACCCGACCAGGCGCGTGCTGCGGGCGCGGACCAGCGCCTCGCTGCGGCTCGACATCCCGGCCCCGGGCGCCAACCGCTCGGTGGAGGTCAGCTTCGGGCGCGTCGCCGATCCCTTCGACCCCGACGCCGAGGCAGGGCTGCTCGAGCTCGCCTTCGACCCGCCGCACTTCCTGGTACCCGGCGTCGGCCTCGGGGTGACCGTCGAGCGCGCCCAGCTCGACCTCAGCCGCACCATCTCCGACCACACCGTGCGCGCCCGCAGCCACGGGCCGGCCTGGCAGGGGCTGATGCTCGAGCAGGCGACGGTCTACCTGCCGCCGGACCTGTTCGCGATCGGCCAGGTCAACGCGAGCCTGGAGAACCTCCTGCTCGGCTGGGAGGAAGGCGGCGTGCAGGGCGACCTGCGCGCCTCCCTCGGCCGCCCCTTCCGGCTCGCCGAGCGCGTCGAATTCTCCGCTCGCAGCGGCTCGACGGTCACGGCCCTGAGCGGCGTGGACGAAGGCGCCGACCCGCGCCTGGTGCCGTGGGACGGGAGCTCCCTCGTGCGGGCCCACGTGCCCGAGATCCCGGCCGAGCCAGAGGACCAGGACCAGGTGCCGATGGTCCAGTGGCGCGTGCCCGGCGAGAAGCCCGCGGTCGGCCTGGACAGCGGCTGGTTCCTGCCGACCCCCGGCGCGGTGCTCGGCGTCGCCGACCGCTTCGTACGCGAGGACGGGACCTTCGCCTTCGGCGAGGAGAAGCGCTACCAGTTCGTCCACGCCCAGCCCCTCGCTCCCGCCGTCAGCCTGTCCGGCGGCGGACTGTCCGTCGCCGGCGTGCTGACCGTGTCCGGCGCCCCCGAGGCCCTCGCTGGTCTCGAGCTCAGCGTGCCGGGCGCGGTGGTCTGGGAGCTGCCCGCCGCCGGCATCCTCCAGACCGGGCCGCGGCTCACCCTCGGCACCCTGCCGGCCGGACGCCACGCCCTCGCCCTGCGCGATCCGGACCAGCCCGCCCGGCGCCGCCGGCTGCGGATCGAGGTGGTGCCCGGCGCCCCGCTGCTGGTCGCCGGCCTCGACGGCCTGTCTGGCCCGGGCGTCGGGCCGGCGGTGGAGACCGGCCGCTACGACGCGATCGCCTGGCACCAGCGCGGCGCGCTGCTGCCCCACTTCGCCCCGGGCGCGGCGGACGACGACCCCCAGGAGGGCGAGCTGGTCGCGCGCCGGCTCGAGGTTCCGCCGACGCATCGGGCCGCCCTGCACCTGCGGATGTTCTTCCCCGTCGACGGCGAGCGGGTCGAGGGCGGGCGCGCATTGTTTCCCCTGGAGGATGCCTGGGACGCGGCGGACAAGCTGGTGCCGGAGGCCTTCGGCGGCAGCGAGCTGGTGCTCGACGAGGATCCACGCCGCGCGCCGTCGCTCCCCGGCGCCCATGACCTGCCCGGCGGCAGCGCCCACGAGCAGCTCGCCGCGCTGGTCGAACGCTGGGCGGGCGCGCTGCCGGCGGACTGCTGCTTCCTCGCCGTCGGCCGCTGCAGCCCCGGCGGCTCCCGCGCTCGCAACCTGCGCCTGGCCCGGGACCGCGCCGCGGTCGGCGGGCGCATGCTGCTCGACGCCGGCCTCGCCGCCGAGCGGGTCGCCTGGCGCGCGGAGATGGAGGCGGACTGGCAGGCCGACCGCTCCGGAACCCCCCTGGCGGGCTTCCCCGACCGGGAGAGCCTCGACGCGCGGCTCGAGGTCGCCTGGTTCGCGGTCGACAAGATCGAGGGCTCCGAAGACTGGGAGCAGGCCCACGCCGAGGCCCGCGAGCTGCGGCGTGTCGACCTCTACGCCCTCGCCCCGCGGCATGTCCCCGGCGACGCGCAGCCCCTGCGCCTCGAGGGCGACCGCGGGGGCGTGCGCGAGGTGCTGCTGCCCGGGCCGGACGCCGCCGTGCCGGAGGCGCGCCGCTCCCGACCGAAGCCGCCCTTCCGCCTCGACCTCGGGATGCGCTGGGACAGCCCTGTGTGGGCCTCGGCCCTCGACCTCCTGCCGACCCTGGTCGACGTGCGCGTCGACTGGCCGGCGGGGCCGATCTCCTTCCCCGACGGCCGGGAGGTCGCGCCGGAGGGGGGTCCCGACGGTGTCTGGAGCGTGCGCGGCGGGCTCTCCTTCGACCAGCACACCGGCGCGATGGAGGTCCTCCTCGCCCTCGACGTCGAGCACGCCCCGGGCGAGATCTTCAGCTTCCGCCACCGCGAAGCCGCCGCCCTGCTCGCCCTCGCCCCGGCGATGCTGCAAGGGCTGCACGGGCACAGCGACGGGAAGAGCCGCTTCGTCGGCTACGCCGCCCTGTTCGGCGCGGCGACCGCCGTCGTCTGGCTGACCGACGACGGGCGGGTGCGGATCGAGCGCTTCGAGGCCCGGCATCGGCGGGTGATCGACGCGAGCGAGGGCCACTACACCCGCATCGGCCTCGACTACGCGGTCGACCTGCACGTCGATCCGGCCAAGGCCGGCGTCGGCACCACCGAGCCGGCGCGGGTGCGCTACAAGAACGTCGGCCTGACCTACCGGCAGGACTCCTCGCTGTCGCTGATGGAGCGCTGGGGCTTCTCCTACGACGACGCGCAGTTCGAGATCGTCGACCCGGGGGTGTGGCAGCTGCCGGGGTTCCTCAGCGGCTTCCTGAACATCATCGCGGTGCGCTTCGGCACCGGCTCGGCCTGGGTGGAGATGGACCTCAGCTTCGCCCGCGACCTCGGCGTGATCCGGGTCAGCGGCGCCACCCTGCGCGTGCGCTTCACCGAGGACGGGGCCGAGCTCGAGCTGCGCGGCCTGCGCATCAGCCTCGACGTGCCCGGGGTGATCGCCGGCGAGGGCCAGCTCGAGCTCGACGACGGGAAGATGACGGCGGCCCTGGACGTCGAGCTGATCCCGGTCGGCGTGCGGGCGCTCGGGCACCTGGTCACGGACGGGCCGATGACCCAGGTCGAGCTCGCCGTCGACTACGCCTCGCCGATCCCCCTGCTCGGCACCGGCCTCGGCCTGTTCGGCCTGCGCGGCCGCTTCGTCAGCCACGGCGCCCGGGCGCTGTCCGGGGACGACGCGGTCGCGCGCGAGCTCGCCTGGTACGACGCCCCGGTCGACCAGAAGTACGAGCCCCGCGACGGCGCCTTCGCCTTCGGCCTCGGCGCCGTGGTCGGGAGCATCGCGGACCGCGGCTACACGGTCAACGCCGACGGCATGCTCGCGGTCGGCGGGCCGGATCCGTCGGTGGTGTTCGGGGTGCGGGGGAAGATCCTCGCCAGCCCCCGCGCCCTCGCCGAGGTGCGCGAGGGCGGGGTCGGCGCCCTGACCGGGCTGGTCGCCTTCGAGGACGGGGTGACCCTCGCCCTGCGCGGGGAGTTCGACCTCAGCCCCCTGTTCAAGGTCAGCGTACCGGTCGGCTCACACTTCGGCACGGACCTGAGGTGGCACCTGCGCATCGGCTCCGACGGCCGCCAGGGCCGCTCCGGCGACCCGGTGACCGTCGACTTCCTGCCCGGCAGCTTCGGAGTGCGGGCCTGGGCCTACGCGATGGTCGAGTCCCACGGGCTGCGCAAGCTCGGCGGCAGCGACCTGTCCTTCGACGGCTTCAGCTTCGGCTTCGGGGCGGGCTGGAAGTCGGAGTGGACCGCCGGGCCCTTCGCCCTGCGCTTCTCGGCGCGCTTCCTCGCCGGCGTCGGCTTCAAGCCCTTCCTGGTCGGCGCCTCCGTCGCGATCAAGGGGGAGCTGGATCTGTGGCTGATCGCCCTCGGCGTGTCGGCGAGCTTCTCGCTGATGCTGGGGGAACAGGCGAGCTCGCTGAAGTTCCACGGCCACGTGTGCGCGAAGGTCTCGTTCTTCTTCTTCACCATCGAGGGCTGCGTCGACATCGAGGTCGGCTCCGAGCCGACCCGCGAGATCCCCGATCCGCCGCCCCTGATCGACCGCATGCTGCTGCTCGACCGCTCCGGCCGGGTGCTGACCGAGGCCGGCGACGACGCGGTCGTCTGGCCCGACGCGGTCGCGGTGCTGTCCTTCGCCCACCCGCTCGGCGTCGACCTCGCCGCCGGCCACCAGCCCTTCGACCCGGGCCCCGGCTGGGGGGCGGCGAAGTTCTGCGGCACCGACGACCTCAAGTATGCCTACCGGCTGCGCTCCCTGCGCATCAAGGCCGACGGCCAGTCGCTGCCCGGGCCCTTCCCGAGCACCTGGGGCCTGCCCCACCACCGGCCGACGGTCGCCGAGGAGCTGGTCTCCGAGGCGGAGGGCTGGGACCTCCAGCTGCTCGACGCCGACCCGAGCCTGCAGCTGCGCTCGCTGCCCCTGCCGGTCGCCGAGGAGGGCCAGCTCCCGGTCGCCGACGGCCTGGAGCGGCTGTGCCAGCCCGGCGGCGCCGCGCAGTGGCGCTCGGCGCTCGGGGCGGACACCGTGCCGGCCGGGCCGCTGTGGATTGCGCCCGGCGCCGACCTCGTCAAGGGCGGGATCGACCTCGACAGCTTCAAGGTGCTGCTCGCGGAGGAGGTCTGGGATCAGCCGGTCGCCGAGGTCGCGTCGATGCAGGCGGGCAGCGATCCGCGCTGGGTCGAGTACGGGCGGATCGGGACGCTGCCGGAGGAGATGCACGTCGAGCATCGGAGCTTCGGCACCCTGACCCAGGGCTTCGTCGCCGCCCACGCCCGGGCCCGCGGCCGCATCCTCGGCCAGTCGCTGCTGCGCGTGCGCTTCCTGCCCGCGCTGGCCCAGCCGCTGGTCGTGCTCGCGACGCGGCTGCGCAAGACCCTCCGCCTGACCGAGTCGACGATGGTCTCCTTCGAGCCCGAGGACGCGCCCGAGGAGTTCCAGCCGAACCAGCCGACCCCCTCCAGCCTCGGCGTCGAGCGTCGCGTCACCAGCGGCGGCGTCACGGTCTCCGACGGGGCCTTCCGCCAGTACAGCAACGGCCTGCTGCTCGCCAAGCTGGTCGCCGACATCACCCTGCCCGTGCTTGCCGACGACGTCCGCGTGCAGCTCTGGCTGGAGAACCGCGGCGTCGCGAGGGTCGAGGTCGGGGACCTGGCCTGGAAGGTCGACCTGGCGCCGGGCTCCCGCCGGGTCGCGATCGGAGACGGCGTCCAGAGCTTCCGCATCGACGTCCCGGACGGCACCCTGCTGCGCGAGGTGCACTTCTCGGTCACCCAGGACGTCGGCCTGACCGAGCAGGACGTCGCCCACGCCGGCCTGCAGGTCATCGGCCTGGCCAGCGACCGCGAGCTCGGCTGGGAGCTCACGGCCGTGCACCGCCAGCTGTTCCCTGACGGCGACGGCTGGGCGACCTTCCTCGCGACGCCGCCCGAGGGCGAGAAGGACACGGACTGGCAGTCGCTGCGCATCACAGCGGCGCCGATGCTGCGCGCTCCCGAGGGCTCGATCTGGTTCCTCGGCTGCCACGGCCAGGTCGCGGACGAGGTCGCCGCCAGCCAGGCGATCACCCGGCTGCGGGCGGACCAGCGGGAGCACCTGAACCAGGGCCTGAGCGGCGCCCTCGCCGACCGCATCGGGCTCTTGCCCGCGGATGCGGAGATCGAGGTCGAGGCGACCTGGGAGTGGGTGGGCTGGCAGCGCGAGGACGCCCACGACAAGCCCGGGGAGCCGACCTGGGGCGGGGCGACGCCGGTCGAGCAGCGCTTCAGCTTCCGCACCGCGCCGCTCGCCAGCGATCCGGGCGTCGGGGTCGACCTGCGCGGCCAGGACATCTTCGACCCGCGCGCCCTGCGCCGGCACCTGCTGGGGATCGAGCCCGCCGAGCCCGACGTCCCCTGGTTCTTCAAGGACGCCCTCCAGGCCCACTTCGGCATCGAGTACGTCGACGGGCTGCTCGACGCCTACGGCCTTACCCTCGTCGCCCGGGTGCGGCGCACGCGCCCCGCGCCGACGGTCGTCGACCTCGAGGACATCGCGATCGAGGTGCCGGCCAGCCTCGAGCGCGTCGCCCTGCCCGCGGGCCTGCGCAACCCGGTGACGGTCGCCCTGGCCGAGGCGATGCGCGAGGCCCCCTGCCTGTCCGAGCCGGTCGACAACGGCGGCAGCTACGTGATCCAGGCGGCGCTCGAGCCTTGGACCGAGTACGAGCTGCGGCTGCAGGCCGAAGGCCCCCAGGGCGCCTACGTGATCGTGCGCCGGGTCTTCCGCACCTCGCGCTACGAGGGTCCGCTGCAGGCCCTCGCGGCGCTCGGCTTCCGGCTGGAGGAGGATGTCGGACCGCACGCCCCGGTCGACCTGTTCGTGTCCGGCTCCGCTCCCCGGGAGCCGAAGCTCGGCGACGACGCCGCCCTGGAGGAGGTGCTGCGCGCCTGGGGCTACGACCCGCTGCCGGACCCCGACCAGGCGCGCTGCTTCGCCCTGTGGACGGAGGGAGGCTCCGGCTGGCGGCTCGCCGGCGTGCTGCTCGACGCCCTCGAGCCCTTCGAGCATCCCCCGAAGCTCGGGAAGAGCGAGCCGCGCCTGCACGCGGCCGGGCTGACCGTCGAGGGCGAGGACGGCGCGAAGCGCGGGAACCTCGAGCTCGTGCGCAGCAACCGCGCGGGCAGCCGGCTGCTGTTCGCCGCCTCCGAGCCCCTCGCGCTGACCGGGGAGGGCGTGCTCGTCCTCGAGGTGATGTCCGGAAGCCTGCGTCTGCTGGCGCGGCGGGCGGTGCTCGCCGGTCCGCGGAGCTTCGCCCAGGAGGCCATCTGATGCCGCTCCAGCCCGTTCTGCGCCTGCGCGAAGACACGACGACCGTCCTGGTTCCTCCCAGCCGTGACGGCCGAGCGCGGGTGTTCGCGCCCCGCTTCGCCCTCGGCGCTCTCGCCCTCGAGGGGGACGACGATCCGCACCTCGCGCCAGGGGTCCACCTGCGGCTGCTGCCGACGCCGCTGGTCGGGCTGCCGACGCGGCCCGTCGGGGTGTACCGCATCGACCTCGGGGAGGCGGCGGCCGAGGTGACCACCCTCGACCAGGCCGCGCCGGCGGTCTGGGTGGACAACGAGGGGCGGCCCCTGTCCCCGCCCTTCGACGTGCCCGAGGACGGAGCCTGGGGGCTGATCCCCGCCGGGACCTGGGACCCCTGCGTGTGGGTGAAGGTGCTCGGCAGCGGCTCGCTGCAGGTCTCGATCCGCGGCCCGGTAGGCGGGCGCCTCGAGACCCTGTTCACGCGCAGCGCCGAGCCCTGGGAGCTGTGCGCCTCCCACATCGAGCGGGTGTTCGTCAGCGGGGATGGGGAGGTCGAAGGGCTGCTCTGGCTGTCGGCGAAGATGACGGTCCACGAGTCGCGGCTGCACAGCCTGCTCGCCCTGCCGGTGCGCAGCGGCCGGCGCTACGAGGCGCTGACCGAGCACGGCAGCGCGGACCGGGTCGGCTACGGCGCCCCGCGCGCCCTCGGCCTGGAGGATCAGCCGGAGGCGGGCAACCCGGCGGCCTGTACCCCGATCGGCTCGCCCGCGAGCGCCGAGATCCAGCGCCTGGCGGGGGTGATCGGCTCGGTGCACGGGAACCTGGTCGCCCCCGGCGGGAACACCCTCGACGGGACCCTGCAGGCGCTGCTCGACGACAGCGTCAAGCCCCACCTGCAGACCCTCTCCCACGGCCTGCACGGGACCGGCAACGCCGCGGGCAGCCTCCGCGGCCGACGGCTCGAGCAGCTGCTGCTCGCCGCCCGGGACCCCGGCGTCGCGCGCTGGCTCGGGCTGGCCGGGCTCGACACCGGCCTCGGCAGCAACCAGCAGGGGCATCTGATCGCCTACCTGTTCCGCGCCCGCTTCCTCTACGACTTCGACCTCTGGACCGCGTACTCGCGCGACTTCGCCGCGCTCACCCCCGGCCTGCGCTCGCCCGCCTCGATGGCCGCCGACGAGGACCCGCAGCTGCCCTTCCCGGACGCCTTCGACACCACCGGCGACCTCGTCTCCGGGCAGTCGGTCGCGGTCGAGCTGTGGGCGGTCGCCTGTGTGGTGGCGGGGGCTCCACCCGATCCGCCCCCCGCGCCGGAGATCGTGTCGGTGAGCGCGGACGGTCCGCTGCTTCCTCCCGAGGCCGTGCGCATCGCCGACGTCGGGCTGGCCGGCCTGCTGCCCGGAGCGGGGCTCGCGGCGGCGCTGCTCGGCCCGCACGGCCCGGTCTCGCTCAATCCCGCGCGGGTGACCGGGCGGCGCAAGCTGATCTTCCCGCCGGCCGGCCAGGACCCGAAGGTGTCCCTCGCGCTGCCGCGGGAGAACGGCATCCTCAAGCTCGCGCAGGTCGACATCTTCGGCCGCGCGAGCCCCTGGCGCTCACGGGTCGTCGACGAGCTGCCGCGGCCCGCGCCGCCGGCCGCGACCCTGCGCGGCGCCTACACGCCCCCCGAGGAGCCTCCGGCGACGGGGGATGCGGCCGGTGCGCTGCGGCTGTCGATCCCCGTCCCGCCGGCGGCGAGCCTGTGCCTGGGCGCGCTGCCCCTCGCCCACGTCGAGCTCGAGACCCTCGAGGGGCCTCCTGCGCCCAGCAGCGTCACCGTCACGGGCGAGACCGTCGCGGTCACCTTCCCGGGACTCCCCCTCGCGCCACGGGCCGAGGCTTCCGGCCGCTACCGGGCGCGCTTCACCGACGGCGAGGGCAACGCCGGGGCCTGGTCGCCGGCGGTGCGGGTGACGATGGTCGACCGCCGCCCGCCGCCTCCGGTCTCGCTGCCGAACACGCTGGTCTACGCCTCCCGCCCCGACGTGACCGGGCGCGCGACCGTCAGCCTCGACTGGCCGTCGGCGCAGCGCACGCGCTGGCGGGTCTACTTCAGCGACGAGACACGGCTCGGCGCCTTCGCCGGCCGCAGCTTCCAGAATCAGGCCCGGGCGATCGCGCTGCCCCAGGATCGCGCGGCGCACTTCGTCAACAAGGCCGACATCTTCGGCCGCGAGGCCTTCGAACTGCTGACGCCGACGCCGCTCGGGCGCTCCTCCTTCACCCACCGGGTCGACGCCGGCCTCGGGGTGCTGCTGTTCTACAAGGTGGTGCCGGTCTCCGAGACCCGGGTCGAGGGCAGCTTCAAGGCCGCGACCCTGGTGCCCCGCGGCATCCCCAACCAGGCCCCGCCGGCCCGGCCCCTGCTCGAGGTCACGGGCCGCGCGGACGGGCAGGTGCAGCTCGCGGTGCAGCTCGTGCGAGGAGGAACCTCCGCCGTGCGCTGGCGGCTGCGGCGCACGACCGTCGCCGTCGCTGATCCCCTCGCCATGCTGGTCGTCGCGGAAGGGGCGATCGAGGCCGGGAAGCGACGCCTCGAGCTGGTCGACGCGGGCGGCTGGCCCCACGCGACGGATGCGCCGCTGCGGCCCTGGATGCGCTACGCCTGGGTCGTCGAGGTCCAGGGGGCCGACCTGCCGGGCTCCACCCTGCCCGGCGCCTGGAGCCCGCCGAGCAACCGCGTCGGGACCTGGTTCCCCGCGCCGCCGCCCGGCGCTCCGCAGGGCTTCACGGCCAGCGAGTACCGGCCCGGGACGGTGCGGCTGACCTGGGAGCATCCGCCCGGCGACCTGCGGGGCGGCAGCGTCGGCGGCTACCGCTACCTGCTGCGGGTCGCCGAGCCCGGCGCCGAGGAGCGCCCGCTGGCGGAGGTGCGGGCGAGCGACAAGAACCTGTGGACGACGACCGCGCCGAGCGCGCCGACGCGCTACCGCATCGCGCTCGTCGATCCCCTCGAGCGGATGAGCCCCTGGCGGAGCGCGGTGTTTCCGCCGCCAGGGGACGCGGGAGGACGCTAGATGGCGGCGATCTGGTCACTGTGGGCGGGCGGGCAGGGGCTGCCCGCCATCGGCCCCTGGTTCAACACCGCGCTGATCGAGCTGCCGACGCCCGAGACCAGCCTGGCGGTGCGCTTCACGGTTCCGCCCCTGGCCAACCTGCCGGACGACGACGAGCAGCACGGCTACCACTGGATGCCGCCCGCCACCGGCTGGCTGAGCCTGTACGTGATCGACGCCAGCCGCCGCCACCGCGACCTGGCCCGGCTACGCGGCACCGACGGCGGGCAGCCTTTCGCCGACGGCAGCCTGGTCGTCACCTTCCGCCTGCTCGCCGAGGTCGAGGAGGAGATGCACCGGCTGAGCCGCACGATCCCCGCCGTCGACGCGAGCTTCGGCAGCCGCAACGCCGAGATCACCGCCTCCGCCGCCTGGAACGACCCGCCGACCCGGGAGCGGGTGCGCTGGTTCTGCCTCGAGCTCGACCCGGGCTGGACCGCGTCGGACGTCGCCGCGCTGTTCGTCGACGTCCTCGACCTGCCCGCCTCCGGCGATGGCTGGGAGCTGCTCGGCCTGCGCCTCGAAGGCGGCAAGCTGGTCAACCGCGAGCGCTCGATGCGGCTGCTCGCGCGGCCAGGGGAGCTGCCGGTGGGCTGGCTGCTGCCCGACACCGTGCCGCCGCTCGCCGACAAGCTGTGCAAGCTGCAGCCGGAGACGAGCTACCGGCTGTGGTGCTTCGACGCCCGCGGGCGGCCGGTCGAGCCGGGGGCGGTGGCGGAGTGGTGGCTGTACATCGACGACGTCGGCCTGCCCGGGCCCCTCGGCGGCCTGTTCGCCCGCGGCGTGGACAGCCGCACCTGCCCGGTCGACCCCACCCACACCGTGCACTTCGTCAACCCCCACGGGGGGCCGGTCGACCCGCGGCTGCTGGAACGGGTGGACGAGGATGCCGCGGGCCTGCTGCGGGTCGGCGACACGCCGGTCGGCTTCCGCATCGTCAACCAGGATGTGAAGATCCGGATGCAGGAGACCGACCCCGACGACCCCCCGGTCAACGCCTTCCCCGACCCGCTCGCGGTGATCCTGCCCGGCGGCCTGGCCCACAACGAGCACGACTTCGACTACTGGCCGGGCAAGGCGATAGACCCGAGCGATGACTTCCCGATCCTGCACCGCGACTTCGTGCGCGTCGCCCTGCTCTCCCCCGAGCGCTTCCTGACCGGGATCGAGCGCGGCGACGCCGTGCCCGCCCAGTACGCGGACGACCCGCCGCCGGGGGTCGATCCGGTCGGCTTCCACCGCGACGCCCTGCGGGCGCGGCGCCGGGCCCTGCAGAACGCGCCCTTCTGCAAGCCGCGGGTGGTGCGCATGCCGCGCGGCCTCACGCCGCTGTGCCCCGACCTCGACAGCGCCGCGCTCGCCCTGCTCGACGCCCTGCGGGTGCCGGCCGGCGCGGGGGCGCCGCCGCCGGGGGCCTACCTGGTCACGCCCCAGCTCGACCGGGGCTGGGGGGCGGCGACCTCGACGGCGCCGGCCGCGGTGGCGGTCGCCGATCCGCCCGACCGACTCGTCGGCCTCGAGACCGCGGCGATCGTCGGGGCGGGGACCGAGACCGGCGGGCTGGTGCAGGACCAGCGCATGCTCCTGCGAGTGCGCCTGGCCGCTGGCCTGGTCGGCGCCTGGGTGCGGGCCTGGGCGCTCGGCTTCGACCCCTCCACCGGCCTCGCCTACGCCCGCGACGGCGCGGGCGCACCGGCGCTCGCCGTCGGGAGCGAGGCGGTCGCGGCCCTCGCGCTGCCGCTGCCCGCTGGAAGCTCCTCGCTGTTCGACAGCGTGCGCGTGACCGTGGCGGTGACGACCTCCGACGGCGGCACGCCGCCCCAGCTGCGCACGGCCTGGTTCCCCGCCCAGCGGCTCGAGCGCCCGGACCTCGCCGGGGGCAGCCCGGTGCCGTGGAACCCGGGGAGCGGGCAGATCCTCGAGGATCCGGCCGGAGGACAGCTCGCCGCGGGCATGGTCGCCGTCGACCTCGCCGATCCGCCGACGCTGGTCACGCCGGGGAGCGCCCCCTGGCACCCGGACACCTTCCCGCCGCTCGCCCGGCCGGGGCTCGAGGTGCTGACCACCGCCCGGGCCCATGACAGCCTGCCCGCCGGCAGCGATGCGGCGGCCCTCGCCCCGGCGGTGCTGTCCGAGCGGACGCGCGACGCGAACCCCTTCGAGGCCGGCTACCTGCCCCGGCGCCTGCAGCGCAAGGAGGTTGTCGCGGTCCTGCAGCCGACGATCAACAACTGGCCGCCGCCCTTCCCTCCGCCGATCCCTCCGCCGCCGGATCCCCTCGCGGCGCTCGGCGCGGCCCCCTGCCTGACGCGCTACCGCGAGGGGCTGCCGCACCACCACGGCATGCCCTTCGCCCCGGGCGGGGTCGACGCCCACGGGACCGGCCTGCGGCTGAACCGCGAGGGCGTGATGCTGGCCTGGGAGATCGCGATGGACCGCCGCCACGCGGACCTCGACGACCTCGCGAACGGCGCCCTGGCCCTCGCCCCGGCGGACGTCTCCGAGGACTGGGATGCGCCCGTGGTCTGGGCCAGCCTCTTGCGCACGACCGCGGGAGGCTTCGAGTCCTTCCTCGGCACCGGGCTGGTCACGGGCGCGCTCGGCGCCGCCTACCTGTTCCCGCTCGATCTCGCCGGCCTCGGCGTGCTCGGAGCGCTCGCGACCCTCGCCGGCGGCAGCGCCCCGAACAGCCTGACGCGGCTGGTCGGGCGGCGCCTCTCCCTGGGCGCCTGGGGCGCGACCGAGGGGCTCGACGCCCTCGAGTCCGCCATCGACCGCGCGGAGGACCTGCTCTACATCGAGACCCCCGCCCTCGACGCCCTCGACGTCGATCCGACCCGCGGCGGGCGCAACCTGGTCGAGCGCATCCGCGACCGCATGCTCGCGCGGCCGGGGCTGCAGCTGGTGCTGGTCGTCGCGCGCTTCCTCGTCCCGGGCGCCCCGGAGCAGGAGCAGCGCGTGCGCGACGGCCTGCTGCACGCCGCGCTGCGCAGGCTGCGGGAGGAGGAAGCCGGACCGCGCCCGCCCTGGGCCGTCGGCCTCGCCGAGCGCGTGGCGGTCCTCTTCCCCGCCGCCGGCGCGGGGCGCTCGCTGCGCATCCTGTCGACGACGGTGGTCGTCGACGACAGCTTCGTGCTGACCGGAACCACCCACCTGTCGCGGCGCGGGCTCTCCTTCGACAGCTCGGTCGCCGGGGTGGTGTGGGACGAGCAGCACGAGGACGGGCGCTCGCAGCAGGTGCGCGATTTCCGCCGCAGGCTCTGCGCCGACCGCCTCGGGGTGCCGCAGGACCGGGTGCCGCGCGACCCCGAGCGGCTGGTCGCGATGATGCGGAAGCTGGCGCAGTCGCCCTCGTCGAAGATCGTGCCGCCTCCGCCGGACCCCGGGGAGGACGCGACGCCCGCCGGCGACGACGCGGGCACCGTGACCGAGGCCGACATCTGGAACCCCGACGGGGTGCCTGCGATCGGGACCAAGGTGCTCGAGAGCTGGGTGCTGACCGTGCCGGACGCCCAGGCGGCGGATCCCGCCGTGCGGCCGTAGTTCTGTCTCTTTAACTGCGAGGATGAAGAAACCGCGACAATCGGCCCCCGGCGATGCGCTACACTGGGTCTGTCTCGCCCGTACGGGAGGCCCCTCCATGCCAGAACAAAAGCTCCAGACCCGCTGCCCGGGCTGCGCGAAGACGCTGTCCTATCCGCCGGCGCGCGCCGGCTCACGGCTCGACCACGCCTGCGGGGTCAGCTTCCTGCTCGAGCGGCCGCGCAGGCCGACGACGGAGGAGTCAGCGGAGGAGGAGCTCGGCACCTCGTCCGAGGAGAGCGACGCCCATCGCACCCACTGCCCCGGGTGTTTCCGGAGGTTGAAGTATCCGGCCTTCGCCGAGGGCACGGCCTACACCCACAGCTGCGGCGAGATCTTTCCCCTGCGCGCCGACGACGCGCTCGAGGCCTCCGAGCCGGACGGGCCGGGCAGCGAGTACCTCGAGGAGCTCGAGATCCTGCGCTTCGCCGCGGTCGCGCCCGCCGTCGCGCCAGCCGCGGAACCTCCGGCCGCGCCGGAGCCCGAGCCCTTCGCCATCGCCGCGACGCCCGCGCTGCCGCCGGAGCCTCCGCGCCCCGAGCCCGCGCGCCGGGCACGCCGCCCCGGCCCGCGCCCGGAGTGGATCGAGGCGGCCGAGCGCCGGGAAGGCAAGCGCTTCCTGATCGGGGTCGGGCTGATGATCCTGGTCGTGTGCGTGATGTTCATCCGCTCGATCGGGCAGGAGGAAGATCCTCTCCCGCCGCCTGTCGCCGAGGGCCCGCGCAGCGAGCAGCCCGAGCGGCTGCAGGACCCGCGTCCGCTTCCGCCGCTGCCGCCCCTGCCCGGCACGCCTTCGGAGACCGCGGTCCGCGACCCCGAGCCCGAGCCGCCGCTCGAGGTGGTCGTGCCGCCGGTGATCGACGACGGGCTGCCGCCGCCGATCGTGATCGAGGCCGGCGGGAACGACGAGGAGCCGCCGCCCCCGGCGCCCGAGCCGGAGGTCGAGGAGGGGCCCGCCGAGCCCGAGCCCGCGCCGACCGAGGCCGAGCCCGTCGAGCCCTGGGACGTGCGCTTCGCGCGCCTCGCCGGGGAGTACGAGGGCGCGCGCTCCAGCGGACGCGAGGGGCTGATCCCGGAGATGCTCGAGTGCATGCAGATCAGCCTCGGCATCGCGAAGAAGGACCTGCGGGACGCCGCGGAGATCCTCGCCTTCTACGACGAGCACGGCCGGCCCTTCCGCAGCGACGCCAGCCTGCGCGCCGTCCGCCACGAGCACCGGCGCGCCTGGTTCCGCCACGCCTTCCTCGACGCGAGCGGCCCCGGCATGTGGCAGGAGCTCGCCGAGCAGTGCAAGGAGTGGGATCTCGACAGCGAGCGCGCCGAAGTGATCGCGATGCTCAACTCGCTGGAGCCGACCACCGAACACGCGAGCGTGCAGGCCTCCCGCCACAACGAGCGGGTCAAGCGCTACGAGCTGCGCAAGGAGCTCGAGGCCTTCGTCGACGAGCAGAAGTCCGGCGCCCTCGACGCCCTCACCGAGGTCGTCGGCTGGATGGACGAGCGCAACTTCGCCCCGCGCTCCGCCCGCGCACGCATCGACGAGGTGATGGCCGGGCTCGAGCTCGACGAGGAGCAGAGCGCGCCGGTGCTCGCCGCCCTCGGCGAGGTGATGCACATGGTCAGCGAGGACGAGCTCCCCAAGCTGAACAAGGTCTTCGAGAGCCGCCTGGAGAGCGCGGTGGCGAAGACCGTCAACCGGCTCGGCAAGGCGGTCGAGAACTGCCTGCGCGCCGGGCTGGCCGGCCAGGCCTTCGACCTCCTGCAGACCCTGCTCAAGCTCGATCCGAACAACGCCGACGCCCACGAGGGGCTCGGCCACGTGCTGATCGACGGGGTCTGGTACCGGAAGTACGAGGCCGAGCGGCTCCAGGGCGGGGAGGTCTGGTCCGACGAGTTCGCCTGGATGCCGGTCGGGGAGGAGGAGCGCTACCGGGCCGGCGAGATCTTCGACCCGCAGACAGGCGAGTGGACCTCGCTGAGCGCCGCGAACGAGGCGCACAGCGAGCCCGACAACGCGTGGCGCATCGAGAGCGAGAACTTCCTCTTGATCTCGACCGCCGACCTGCACCTGACCGCGACCGTGCTCAAGCGGCTCGAGGCCGTGTTCCTGCAGGTCTTCCGGCAGTACGACCTGTTCTTCAAGGGCGACCAGGGCGCCCAGCTGATCTTCGGGATGGGGAAGATCCCCGAGAAGATGGTCGTGAACCTCTACCGCTCCCAGGAGCAGTTCCGCGACCACGCCAACCCGCCGACCGACTGGGCCGCGGGGTTTTACAGCGGGCGGCGCGGGGGCTCCTTCTTCTATTGCAACGGCGACCGGGTGTCCTTCACGACCCTGCAGCACGAGCTGATCCACCAGATCCTCGGCGAGCTGTCCCGGGGCGGCGGGGCGCCGAGCTGGCTGGCGGAGGGGGCGGCGGTCTACCTCGAGAGCGCCTTCTTCGCCGGCGAGTACCTCAGCCTCGGCAGCATCAGCGACTACCAGCGCATCATGGGCTACATCCGGCGGCTGCGGCAGGGGGAGGACGAGCACTCCTTCGTCGACATGCTCGGCTTCCGCACCGGGCGCGAGTGGGACAGCGGGGACATCTCGCAGAACTACCGCGGGGCCGGGGCGATCGTGTACTTCATGATGCACTTCGACGACGGGCGCTACCGCGGCGACTACCTCGAGCTGCTGCACGACCGCTACAACCGCTCGCGGCGCCCGCCGGAGTACTACTTCGGCATGACCCACGAGACCCTCGATCGGCTGATGGAGCGCTTCTTCAAGAACGTGCGCATCGAGCCCTCCGAGCGCTCGTAGCCGCCCGGGATTGCCGCGCGGCGTCGGGCTGGTAGAATCGCCGGCTTTCGGGGAAGCCATGCGCGTCCTGCTCGTCAGTCCCTACCTCCCACGTCACGACATCGGCCACGGCGGCGGCATCGCGATGACCCGCCTGGTCGACGGCCTCGCCGAGCGCTGCGAGCTGACCGTGGCCGCCTTCGTGCGGGCCGGGGAGGAGGAGGCGGTGGAAGCGCTCCGCGCGCGCTGCGCGGCGGTGCACGCGGTGCCCTTCCTCAGCGAGCACGAGACCGGCCTGTCCGGACGCCTGCGCCTGGTCGGCTCACGGCTGCTGGCGGCCGGGGCCAGCCTGCTGTCGGAGCGGCCCTACTTCGTCGAGAAGTACCGCCAGGCGGCGATGCGCGCCTGCCTGACAGAGCTCGCCCGCGAGCCCTTCGACCTGGTCGGCTTCGAGTTCCTGCAGATGGCGCCCTACGCCGCGCTGTTCCGCGAGCATCCCGGCGTGGTCCAGCTCGACACCCACGAGATCCACACCATCAAGGCCTTCGGCGCGATGCGCCTGGCGCGCGGCCAGCGCGCCCTGGGCGAAGGCCTGCGCGCCCTGCGCTGGGCGCGCTTCGAGGGCGACGTCGTGCGCTCCTTCGACCGCGTGATGTGCTTCACGGCCCAGGACCGCGCGGTGCTGTGCGCTCTGTCGGGGCGGATGCACGTCGACGTCGTCCCGCTCGGCCTCGACGTCACGGGGACGCCCGCGCGCAGCGTCGAGCGCGAGGAGGCGGACAGCCTGATGTTCGTCGGCAGCTTCTCCCACGCCCCGAACGTCGACGCCGCGCGGTACCTGCTCGCGGACATCTTCCCGGCCCTGCGCGCACGCCGGCCGGGGGTGCGGCTCAGCGTGATCGGCGGCGGGCTGCCGCCCGACCTGCGGACGCTCGCGGGGCGGTACGGGGACGCCGTGCGCCTGCCGGGCTTCGTCCCCGACCTCGGCGGGGAGTTCGACCGGCACGCGGTGTTCCTCGCGCCGATGCGCTACGGCGGGGGGATCAAGACCAAGACCCTCGACGCGATGGCCCGCGGGATGCCGCTGGTGTCGACCGCCTGGGGCGCGGACGGCATCCCCCTCGAGGACGGCGTGCACGGGCGGATCGCGGACGGGCGGGAGTTCGTCGAGGCGACCCTCGCCCTGCTCGCCGACCCGGACCAGCGCCACGCGCTCGGGACCGCCGCCCGCGAGCAGATGCTGCGGACGCACTCGGTCGCGCACGCGGCCGAGGCCTGGCTGGCCGGGGCAGAAGCGGCGCGCCGGCGGGGGTAGGCTCCAACACCGGGAGGATACGCCCGTACTAGAAAGTTGCAATCCGATCCGGTTATGCCACAATAGCTTCGCCCACCCTGGGAGTCTCCCGATGGCACAGAAACACAGCCGCCCTCCTGCCTACGAGGATGTCGTCTGCCTGGACGGAGGCGCGACGGCCGACTTCGCCGAGCCGCGCAAACCCTCCGACCGCACGAGCACGAACATCCCCAAGGAGACGGCGCGGCGGCTCGACACCTTCTCGAAGGCGACGGGCATCCCGATCAAGGAGCAGGTGATCACCGCGGTCGACCTGTACCTGAAGATCCACGCCGACGCGGACTCGAGCGGCGACAAGCTGCTCCCTTCCCGCACGCACAACCGCCTGCAGCGGCTCTCCACCGAGCTCGAGACCACCGAGGGCTGGTTCGCCCGGGTCGGCACCTCGATCATGTGCGCGATGCTCGAAGAGTCCGCCGACGGCGGCAGCGGGCGGCTGTTCGACGAGGTCTACCAGTGGGCCGTCGCGGAGAAGAAGCACGTCGCCGACCTGGTCGCGGACGTCCTGCGCGAGGCGCTGAAGAAGCGCGGCTGAGCTCCCACCGTCCTACAATGTGGGTCAGAATCCAACCCGCCGACCCGCTCCCCCGATCTTTATGAAAAAAAGTTTCTCGAAGGCCCACAAGCCTTTGCGACGCCATCCGCGATGGACGGGCTTGCACATCGACCCGCGATGGAGAAAACTCGTTTGTATTCAATCGTATTCACTGGCGGATACGGGAGACCCATCATGCGCACGATCGTCAGCCTCTGCCTGACCACACTGCTCGCTTCCGTCGCGATCGGCCAGACCGTCGACCGCGAAGAGCTCGAAGAGCGCGCGAAGGTCGTCCACCTCCTCAACCGTTGCGCCTTCGGACCCCGCCCCGGCCAGGTCGACCAGGTCCTCGAGCAGGGCTGGGAGGAGTGGCTCGAGGAGCAGCTCTGGCCCGAGATGATCCCCGACTACTTCACCGAGAAGCACCTCGAGGACCTCGAGACCCTGCGCATGGACATGCCGGAGCTGATGGCGACCGAGCGCGAGGCGGCGATCGAGGTCCAGACCTCGGTGCTGTACCGCGCGGTCGACAGCGAGTGCCAGCTGCAGGAGGTGATGCTCGAGTTCTGGCGCAACCACTTCGCGATCAGCCTCGACAAGGCCGAGTGCAACAAGCTCGCCGCCCACTACGAGAAGACCGTCCTGCGCCGGCACGTGTTCGGCCGCTTCGAAGACATGCTGATGGCAAGCGCCAAGCATCCGGCGATGCTGATCTACCTCGACAACCAGGTCTCCCAGAAGCCCCTGACCCGCGACGAGCTCCAGGCGATGGAAGAGCT
>JAUIEM010000108.1 GCA_030428695.1 bacterium | reverse complement strand
CAATCCAGTCGATCCGGAGTCTCGTTGTAGACCGCCGGCATGCGTGAACAAACAACATCATCAACGCAGGTCAAGAAGGCCCGGTAGAATCGCGTCGAACCTAACGCGATCTATGCCCATCTCGTCCAGGACCGACCCAAGCAAGCCCGAGCGCTCGACAAGTCGCAGGGCCGAAACTAGCGCAGTGGGCGCCTCATAAGGAGGCTCACAAGGTTCGTTCTTTCGTTGATTTGTCCGGTTGAGGTGCACAAAACCTCGTCTGTAGCTGTAAACAGAGATCCTCCCGAGCTTAAAGGCTCTGTGGAGGATGGCTGCGATAGAGACCTTCCAACGCTCTTTAAGCTCTCGAAGGTGACCCCAGTCGAGACGAGTCGGACTCTCGCGGCCAAATGACTCCCGAGGAAGGAGAAAGGCCGACGCAAAACGGTTCGCTTCTCTTTCAAGCACCGCGTCGCCAGGCCTAGCGTCCGCATGCATTATGAGATGGCCGAGTTCGTGGGCGGCATCGAACCTGCTACGACTCGTTGAGCCCTTGTCGAGAATCAGGAAGATAAACGACCGGTTCTTGCGCCAAAATGAGAAAGCGTCTACCTTCTTCGATCCATGAGATATTGGATATACTATACAGCCCCGAGACTCCAAGAGCTGAACCATGTTCGGGATTGGTCCTGAACCCAGTCCCCACTCCTTGCGCACCGAAGCAGCACACCTTTCGATGTCTTCCTCGGTGGCTACGCACCGCGCGAGATCGCGAACCCTGTCGTGCGGTAGTTCTACATATTTCTCAACTACGTCAACAAACTCATAAAGCAAGGTGCCCTGTGACGTGAGCCTTCGCCTTGATCGTTGAGTGGCAGATCGGAGGCTTCGGAAGTGACAGCACTCTAGAGACACCTCCGATACCCTGGTCGCTGTCGCGAAGAAACTCACGGGGAGCATTAACGCGAGTGCAATTCGGCCGACCGTTCCAGCTTCGGGTCGGGCCCGGCCAAGCTCAAACTGACTCACAGCACTTGCAGATACCTCGATCTTTCGAGCGAGTGCCGCACGAGTCAGACCGCGAATCTCACGGCCGAGACGCAACCGATCCGGGACGAAGAGTCGTGCTGCGGTGTGCAGGTCATTGGGCCCCAGTTTCACGACTTCGCCCCCTGAGTCGCACTTGAACCGGATCAATTGCCTCCTCAGGGACAAGAGGGCCGTCGTCGGGCGGGACGATGGTACCTGTCCCAGTTTCTAGGATTGGCAACGCGAACCCCCACTCCGATATCCGGTCGTTCGACTGTCGGGTTGCGAAACAGAGATATGCTGCACAGAGTCCATCTTCCGGGTTACCCATGTGGGCGAGCACGACGCTTCTCGACGACTGAAGGTCTGGCTCTAGCCCGGGCAAGTAGGGGGCGTTCACCATGGTGGTCACCGCCTTGTCGTTGTTTGGAAAGGAAGTCCAGATGTCGTCTTGGGCAGTCTGACCCACCCTATGAACCGCGAGCTCGTACGACCCGACCTGCACTCTGAACGTCTGATTACTGTAGGTCGTCTGAAACAACTGTGGCTCTTGACTTCCCGACGCACCGCGGACCTCGAAAACGATGAAATGATAGAGGTTGTATCCGAAAGTCATGTCGTTGCAGCCGATCGCCGGATCATGCATTGAGCACGCCGAGTTGTATGCGGTCGTAAGCGCCTCGACAAGGCTTGCCTTAACTGGCTCCGTGAATTCCTCGTAGAACGACGGGTCGGGCTCAGGCATTGGAGGCCCTCCAAATCGGTTGCCCAATCGTAAGTGAAATGCTCACTTCCTGTCAAGAAATTAAGTTGGCATCGTGGGGCCCCGAGCCGAAGACTGCCAACGCCCTTTCGCCTCTGAGCCCTCCAGCGCGGCCTGGCGCTTGCTTCAATCCTCTGAAATCCAACGATTTACGTCCGCGAGGCCCGGCCAGGATCATCTTGCAACCGCCAGGCCGCGCTTCCGGGTCGCCTGCGGCGACGGCGAAAGGGTTCATTGGACTAAACCGCTTCGCGGTAGGGGGTTATAGCCTTCGCCAGGAGGCTCGGGCTCAGCTCAGCGCGAGCCTGAGCTGTCCCCGCAACCGAAGCTCCGTGACCGCTCGCGGCCCTCCGCCTCTTCTCGCCCACAAGGCGTCCTTGGCTCAGTCGATCGAGATACTCTGGTTTGTCGAAGGTGCGGCAAGCACGGTACTGAGTCGGCTGGTTTCCTTGGTCGAAGAAGCGCTTCTCGTTCCACAAAACACGACACCGGGAAGGCCGCGGCCTTCCCGGTGTCGTGTCGGTCACTGTCCCGGAGGCTCAACGCCCGCCGAGGGTCAGCTCCTTGTCGCTGACGGTGCCGTCGGCGGCGCGCACGGTCACGGTGATCGCGTCGCCCTCGAGGCAGGGCGCGAGCGCCTGGCGCAGCTCGGCCAGGCTCGTGGTCGGCTTGCCGTCGATCGCGACGATCATGTCGCCCGCGACGATGCCGGCGGCTTCCGCGGCTTCGCCGGCGACGGTGCCGGTGATCGTGATGCCTTCGCCGGGGGTCTCTTCGATCTGCACGCCCATGAAGGGCCGCCGCCGCGCCTGCACGTCCTCGCCCTTCAGCAGGCTGTCGAGGTCGACGCGGTGCAACGGCACGGCGTGGGTCGAGCCGCGGTAGGGGCGGTCGACGTTGATGCCGAGCAGGTTCCCGTGGCGGTCGATCAGGGCCGAGCCGAACTCGTCGCCGCCGACCGGCGCGTCGTGGTGCAGCACGTCGCCGCGGTCACGGTCGGGGCCGGCGTTCTCTTCGTCGGCGAACATCTTCATCAGGGGGTTCATCTGGCCGGCCTCGACCTTCTCGACGGCCCGCTCGAACTGGCCGAGCACACCGGCGGAGACCGGGCTGGCGGTCGCGCCGACGGCGACCACGAACTGGCCGACGGACAGGGTGGCGGTCGCGTCGGCGCTCAGCACGGGCAGCTTGAGGGCGTCGCACAGCAGCAGGGTCACGCCCTCCTGGTGGTCGCTCGCGCCGACCTCGGCGGCGAAGCTCGCGCCTTCCGAGGAGGTCAGGGTGTAGTCGCCCCCGCGCTCGACGGCGCGGCTGGCGGTCAGGAAGGCGCCTTCGGCGACGCAGATCGCGTAGCCGACGCGGTCGTCGCCGCGGTGGACGACGGCGACCGACGGGAAGACGCTCGCGGTCGTCGGCTCGAGGAGCTCACGGAGGGTGTCGTTGCGGCCCGTCACGTCTTCCTGGGCGACGCTCGGAAGCGCCAGCACGAGGAGACAGAGGGCGAGAATCAGTCTGCGAATCATCGGTGGGTTCTCCTCTTTCCTAGCGGCGGCCGAAAATCACTTTGACGTCGCGCACGGTGCCGTCGGCGCCGCGCACCTGGAAAACGGCCTGGTCGCCCGGCTCATAGGTGCCGAGAAGGCTGCCCATCTCGCTGATGCTGCCGACGGGCTGCTCGTCGATGCGCAGCACGGTGTCGCCAACTTCCAGCTTGGAGAAGGCGGCGGGGGCGTCTTCGGTGATCTCGGTCAGCTTGACGCTGCCGTCGTCCTGCTCTTCGGCCCGGACGCCGAGGTAGGCGCGGGGGCGCTCGGTGGTCGTGCCTTCCTCGCGCTCGTTCTGGCCGCCCATCAGGCCCTCGAGCATCTCCTGCATGTCGCCGCCGAAGAGGCCTTCGCCGCCTTCGCCGCCCATCAGGCCCTCGAGCATCCGCTGCAGGCCTTCGCCGTCCTCTCCGAGCATGTTCTGCAGCATCTCCTGCATCTGCTCGGGGTCGCCGAACATCTCGCCGAAGGGGTTCTCGCCGCCTTCGCCGCCGAACAGGTTGCCGAGCATCTCGCCGAGCTGCTCCTGCATCTCGGGATCGAGGAAGGTCTGGAACATCTCCTGCATGCGCTCGGGGTCGCCGAACAGGTCGCCGAACATCTCGCCCATGCCGCCGTCGCCGAACAGGTTGCCCATGCGCTCCTGCATCTGCTCGAGCATCTCGGGGGAGAACTGCTCCTGCATCAGCGAGAAGGCCTCGCCCATGCTCAGGCGCTCGCCCTCGATGTCGGTGCCGCCGGCCATCGTGTCGTAGTTCGCCATGATCTGGTCGATCGGCGAGGCGTAGGCGTTCTCGCCCATCATCAGGATGGCGCCGTTCAGGCCGAGCAGCTTGCCGTCGAGGTCGATCAGCGGGCCGCCGCTGTTACCGGCGTAGATCGGCACGTCGGTCTCGATCGCGTCGTTGTAGTAGCGGTCCATCATCTGGACGGGGATCTTCCGGTGCAGGCCCTTGACCTTGCCGAGGGCGAAGGTCGGCTGCACGTCGCCGTAGGGGCCGCCCGGGTGACCGAGGGCCGCGACCCACTCGCCCGGCTCGAGCCCGGCCGAAGACCCGATCTCGAAGAAGGGCAGGCCTTCGGCTTCGATCTTGAGCAGGGCGTAGTCCTGCGCGCGGTTGCGGCCGAGCAGCTCGGCCTCGAACTCGCGGCCGTCGCTGAGCGTGACCTTGGCGCGGGGGCCGATGTCGATCACGTGGGCGCAGGTCAGGATGTATCCGTCCGCGGAGATCAGGGCGCCCGAGCCGAAGCCCGTGCCCTGCCCGCTGTCCTGCAGGCTGGCGATCAGCACGGTCTTGGGGATCGCGTTGTCGGCGAGGCCGACGAGCTTGGACTCGAGCTCGGCGAGGCCGTCCTGGGCGAAGGCCAGGGAGCCGACGGCCAGCAGCGCGAGCAGATAACGAAGTGCGTGAATCACGGTGGTCCTCCTTGTCTTGGCACGTGTGGTACCCACCGTGTGACGCCGGTGTTGGAATTTTCTCGATCACGAAAAGCGACGGAAACCGGTGACCAGCGACGTCGATGCATTCCACGCACCTTTGGTTTGGTGTATCCTGCAGGCATGGACACGACAGGCACAGCCCAGCTGCACCCGGAGCCAGCCCGGTGAGCGACGGAGCGTGGGCGTTGCGCTTCGAACGCAGCACCGGGGCCGCCCCCGTGCCCGCTCTCGCGGCAGGGCGGGAGCTGCCCCTGGTCGCCACGACAGGGCTGTGGAAGCGCCGCACGCCGGCGCGCTGCATCGTCGGCGCCTCGCCGGCGCGCGCGGATCTCTGCGTGCAGACGAGCGCCGGCGAGCTGGGCCCCGAGGAGATCCGCTTCTACATCGCGGACGGCTCCATCGAGGCCCAGGTCGTCGGCGCCGCGAGCACCGTGGCCGGCAAGGGCCGCGCCCCGCTCGAGTACGTCCCGCTCGCCGTGGGCGATCCCGTGGTGCTCGGACCGCTGCGCTTCACCCTGGTCCAGTCTTCCTGAGGAGGTCCGCCGATGGTCCAGCCCGTCAGCTACCGCCAGCTCGGCGACATCCTCCTGCGCATGGGGGCGATCACCCGCGCTGACCTCGACCGCGCGCTCGCGCGCCAGGCGAGTCAGAAGCGCGAGGGCCAGTTCCGCAAGCTCGGCGACATCCTGATCGAGCTCGGGCTGGTCGGCACCGAGGAGATCCGCAAGGCGCTCGCCGACCAGGGGCGCACGATCCTGCAGTGCGCGAAGTGCTCGACGCTCTACAACGTCGATATGTACGCCGACGGCGAGCTGTACCTCTGCCAGCGCTGCCATGAGCCCCTGGTCTTCCCGATGTCCCTCGACAAGGCCCAGGTCGAGGACTGGGTGCGCAGCTCGGGCAAGAAGGGCAACCTCCCCGCCCCGCCGGAGCCCGCTGCGGCGGCCGTGGCCGTCGCGGTCAAGCCTCCGCCCCGCTCCGACCTGCTCGGCCACGCGGCGGAGGTCGGCAGCCAGCGGCGCAAGGAGAGCTCGGGACCGGCGCGCTATCCCAAGGCCCTGTTCGGACCGTTCGAGATCCTCGGCGAGATCTCCCGCGGTGGCATGGGCATCATCTACAAGGCCCACCACACCAAGCTCGACCGCACGGTAGCGGTCAAGGTGCTGCTGCACGGCAGCAAGAGCGATGCGGAATCGATCGAGCGCTTCAAGCTCGAGGCCCGCGCGGTCTCGCGGCTGCGCCATCCGAACATCATCGGCATCCACACCATCGGCGAGATCGACGGGATCCACTACTTCAGCATGGACTTCATCGAGGGCCGCACCCTCGACCGCATGATCGACTCCGAGACGATCACCCCGCGCCAGGCGTGTGAGATCTTCTGCCAGATCTGCGATGCGATGACCTACGCCCACAGCAAGAATGTGCTGCACCGCGACCTCAAGCCCCAGAACATCCTGGTCGACAGCTCGAACAACCCGATGGTCGTCGACTTCGGGATCGCGAAGCTCCTCGACCAGACCGGGAAGAACCTGACGCAGGAGAACGAGATCCTCGGCAGCCCGGCCTACCTCGCGCCGGAGTACGTCAGCGGCAAGGTCCCGAAGTTCACCGAGAGCTGTGACGTGTACGGGGCGGGGGCCTGCCTGTATTACACGCTGGTCGGCCGCACGCCCCACGAGGCGAGCAACACCGTGCAGCTCCTGCGCGAGGTCGCCTTCAACGAGCCGACGCCGATCCGCCGCGTAGATCGCGGGATCGACCGCGACCTCGCCGACATCGTGATGACCGCCGTCGCGCGCGAGCCGGAGAATCGCTACAAGAGCTTCAGCGCCTTCGAGCACGACCTGCGCAGCTTCCTCGAGGGCGGCGAGGTCGTCGCGAGCAGCGGAGCCCTGGCGCGTTGGTGGCGGCGGGCGCGGAAGCCGATCGCGGCGGTCGTCGGCGTCGTCCTGTCGATCGCGCTGGTGTACCTCAGCGGCGTGTACACGACCGCCCTGATGGAGACCGAGAGCCAGCGGGAGTCCGAGGTCGAGCGCAGCCGCGAGCTGGTCAACACCCACATCGCCTACTGCCGAGCGATGATCGAGCTCGAGCGTTTCGACCAGGCCTTCACCTCGGCGCAGCGCGCCCAGGGCATCGCCCGGGACCTGGAGAGCCGCGAGCTCGAGGTGGTCGCCAAGGAGTGCATGCTGAGGATCTACCAGGTGCGCGAGGATGATCGGATGGTCGAGCGCTTGAAGCTCGAGATCGAGGAGCTGCGCTCCGGCGGGGGTTGAGACATGGGCAAGGTGCGTATCGACTGGCGCGACCTCGAGCTCGCTTTCGACAGCCCGCCGCCGGGAGTGATCGGTTCGCTGTCGCTGTTCGACACGCGCGACGGCGCGATCCACCACATCGAGGACGACGACAGCGAGGAGAGCAACGCCCTGCTCGACGCGGAGACGACGGTCGAGGTTCCCACGATCGACTCGAGCGAGGCGTGGGAGTTCATGCAGCAGTTCACCGAGACGCTGCCCGCGGGCCGCGCGCGGGAGGCCCTCGAACAGGCCATCCAGGGCCGCGGGGCCTTCCGGCGCTTCAAGGACGGCGTCTACGATCACGGGCTGGTCGAGGAGTGGACCGACTTCGAGGCGCGCTGCACCTTCCGCTCCATCGTCGCCTGGCTGAAGGACATCGGCGTCGAGCCGGAGAACCCTCCGCCGCTGTCGCTCGACGAGCCGAAGAAGACGATCCCCCCCGCCCTCGCCGAGCAGGCCGAGCGCCTCGCGCGGCTGGCCGCCGAGCTCGACGATGCGGCCGCCCACGCCCGGGTCGCCCGCGACCACCTGCTCGCCGGAGAGGTCCCGCGCGGCGCCGCCCACGCCCTCGCCGTCGACGGGCACCTGCGCGAGGCGACCGCGCTGTTCGCGGCGGTCAGCCGCGCCCACGCCCGCGCGAGCTCGCCCGGCGGCGGCCAGGCCTGACGGGCCCGGCACGCGAGCGGACGGCGCTCCGACGTCCGGGGTTGGGTTTCGACGGGGGCGGTGCTATACTCCTCCCGCTCTCTCGCTTCCCGCCCCCGCGGCGCCTCCAACACCGGAACGACCCATGAAGATCGGAATCATCGGAAGTGGCTACGTCGGCCTCGTCACAGGAGTCTGCTTCGCCGAAGCGGGCAACAAGGTCGTCGTGATGGACATCGACGAGCGCAAGGTCGCCCAGCTCTCCCAGGGCGAGCCTACGTTCTACGAGCTCGGCATGCAGGAGTACCTGCAGCGCAACCTGAAAGGCGGCCGGCTGAGCTTCACGACCGACATCGCCGAGGTCGCCGCGAAGTGCACCGTGATCTTCCTGTGCGTCGGCACGCCCCCCGGGGCCGACGGCGAAGCGGATCTCTCCTACATCTTCCAGGCTGCCGAGAACGTCGCGCGCCACATCGACAAGTACACGATCATCGTGACCAAGAGCACGGTGCCCGTCGGCACCAATGAGGAGATCAAACGCCGGGTCGCCGCCCTGACCGACGAGCGCTTCGACGTTGCGAGCAACCCGGAGTTCCTGCGCGAGGGCCGGGCGATCCAGGACTTCAACGTCCCCGACCGGGTCGTCTTCGGCGTCGAGAACCCCGCGGTCGGCGAGCTCTTGCGCGAGCTGTACACGCCCTTCACGACCAAGAACCAGCCGATCCAGGTGTGCGACATCCGCACCGCGGAGATGATCAAGTACGCCGCCAACGCGATGCTCGCGACCAAGATCTCGTTCATCAACGAGATCGCGAACATCTGCGACCGGGTCGGCGCCGACATCGACGCGGTCCGCCAGGGCATCGGCAGCGACCAGCGCATCGGCTTCAGCTTCCTGCATGCCGGCAGCGGCTACGGCGGCTCGTGCTTCCCGAAGGACGTGCCCGCCCTCGCCCACCTCGCGCGCAGCAACGACTACGACCCGCGCCTGCTCGACGCGGTGCACGTGGTCAACGAAGACCAGAAGCTGATCGCCTTCCGCCATCTGCAGAGCTACTACAAGGGCGCGGTGAAGGGCCGCAAGATCTGTATCTGGGGGCTGTCCTTCAAGAAGGGCACCTCCGATGTGCGCGAGGCCGCGAGCATCCCGACCATCGCCGCCCTGCTCGAGGCCGGCGCCGAGGTCAGCGCCCACGACCCCGAGGCGATGGAGTCGATGCGGAAGCTCTACCCCGAGCGGGTGCGTTACACCGACACCCCCTACGAGGCCTGCGCGGGCGCCGACGCGCTGCTGGTCCTGTCGGACTGGCGCGTCTACGGCTCCCCCGACTTCGAAGAGCTCGCCGCCGCGATGCGCGAACCCCTGATCATCGACGGCAAGAACCTGTTCTGTCCGCGCACCGCGCGGCGCCACGGGTTCACCTACTACGGCGTCGGGCGGCCGCAGCCCGCCTGAGCCCGGAGGCAGCATGGCCCAGACGATGCGTGCGCTGGTCAAGGCGCGGCCCGAGCCCGGCCTGTGGATGGAAGAGGTCCCGGTCCCCGAGCCCGGCCCGAACGACGTCCTGATCCGCATCAAGAAGACGGCGATCTGCGGCACCGACCTGCACATCCACAAATGGGACGCCTGGGCCCAGAAGACCATCGAGACGCCGCTGGTCGTCGGCCACGAGTTCGCGGGCGAGGTCGCCGCGGTCGGCAGCAACGTCCAGGGCATCACGCCGGGCACGATCGTCTCCGGCGAGGGCCACATCGCCTGCGGCCACTGCCGCAACTGCCTCGGCGGGCGCAGCCACATCTGCCGCGGGACCCGCGGCGTCGGGGTGCACCGGGCGGGGGCCTTCGCCGAGTACCTGTGCATCCCGAAGAGCAACGTGTGGCTGGCCGATCCGGCGATTCCCCTCGAGGTCCTCGCCTACTTCGACCCGCTCGGCAACGCGGTGCACACGACCCTGAGCTTCGACCTGGTCGGCGAGGACGTGCTGATCACGGGGGCCGGGCCGATCGGCATGCTCGCGACCGCCATCGCCCGCCACGCCGGGGCGCGCAACATCGTCGTCACCGACGTCAACCCGTACCGGCTCGACCTGGCCCGCCGGATGGGGGCCGACCTCGCCATCGACGCGCGCGAGCGCTCGCCGAAGGACGTGATCGGCGAGCTCGGCATGTCCGAGGGCTTCGACGTCGGCCTCGAGATGTCCGGCCACCCGTCGGCCCTGCACTCGATGCTCGAGGCGATGCACCACGGGGGCGGCATCGCCCTGCTCGGGATCCTGCCGCCGGACACCGCCATCGACTGGGACAAGGTGATCTTCAAGGGGCTGGTCCTGCGCGGGATCTACGGCCGCGAGATGTACGAGACCTGGTACAAGATGACCGTGCTGATCCAGAGCGGGTTGCCGGTCGAGAAGGTGCTGACACACCGCTTCGCGGCGGCCGATTTCGCCGAGGCCTTCGACGTGGTCGCGTCGGGCAACTGCGGCAAGGTCGTCCTCGACTGGGGCGGATAGGAGGAATCATGTTCGGCAAGATGCGCGAACACCTGCAGACGACGTTGCGCGAGATCTCCGCCGCCGGCCTGCGCAAGGACGAGCGGGTGCTCAGCGGGCCCCAGTGCGCGAAGGTGACGGTCCGGGGCGGGCGCATCGTGCTCAACATGTGCGCGAACAACTACCTCGGCCTGGCCGGGCATCCCGAGGTGATCAAGGCCGCCCGGGAGAGCTTCGAGACCTGGGGCTACGGCCTGTCCTCGGTGCGCTTCATCTGCGGCACCCAGGAGCAGCACAAGACCCTCGAGAAGAAGCTGTCGGCCTTCCTCGGCACCGACGACACCATCCTCTACACCTCCTGCTTCGACGCGAACACCGGCCTGTTCGAGACGCTGCTCGGACCCGAGGACGCGATCCTCAGCGACGCCCTGAACCACGCGAGCATCATCGACGGGGTGCGGCTGTGCAAGGCCCGGCGCTTCCGCTTCGCGAACGGCGACATGGCCGACCTCGAGGCCAAGCTGCAGGAAGCCGCGGACGCGCGCTTCAAGCTGATCGCGACGGACGGCGTCTTCTCGATGGACGGCACCTTCGCCAACCTCGAGGGCATCTGCGACCTCGCCGACAGGTACGAGGCCCTGGTGATGGTCGACGACTCCCACGCCGTCGGCTTCATCGGCGAGACCGGGCGCGGAACCCACGAGCGCGCCGGGGTGATGGGCCGGGTCGACATCATCACCGGCACCCTCGGCAAGGCGCTCGGCGGAGCCTCGGGAGGGTACACCAGCGGCCGCAAGGAGATCATCGACACCCTGCGCCAGCGCTCGCGCCCCTACCTGTTCTCCAACACCGTCGCGCCGGCGATCGTCGCCGCCTCGATCCGCGTCCTCGATCTGCTGTCCGAGACCGACGAGCTGCTCGCCAGCCTGCGGGCGAACACCGCGCGCTTCCGCACGGGGCTGACCGAGCGCGGCTTCGCGATCACCCCGGGGGAGCATCCGATCGTGCCGATCATGCTCGGGGAGGCGAAGCTCGCCGTCACGATGGCCGACCGCCTGCTCGACCGCGGCGTGTACGTGATCGGCTTTTCCTATCCGGTCGTGCCGAAGGGTCAGGCGCGCATCCGCGTCCAGATCTCCGCCGCCCACAGCCCCGACGACATCGACTTCGCCCTCGACGCCTTCGAGGCGGTCGGGCGCGAGCTCGGCGTGGTGTGAGGGAGCGCGCGTGTACAACATCAAGGAGGAGTGCAAGAGCGCCTGCCAGAACCTGATGGCGCGCTTCTCCGACGCGATCGCCTGCGGTGTCGTCAACCTCAACACCGGCGCGATGCTGACCTTCCACCACCACATCCCCGACCTCCCGCAGCAGGAGGTGGCCCTGGTCGCCGGGGCGGTGGTCGACATGTTCTGCGGCGCCCGCACGCGGCGCATGGAGGGCCACGTCGACCACTACATCGACGGGCGCATCAGCGGCTACGCCGACGAGGTCTTCCGCTCCTCGCCGACCGCCTTCTACTTCATGAAGTCGGTGCGCAAGTACGACCTGGTCGGGGTGCTGATCACCCGCCGCACGATCAACCAGGGCCTCGGCTGGCTCGCCCTGCGCGAGGCGGTCGGGCAGCTGCGGCAGACCGTCACCCGGCGGCTCGTGCGCACCAGCCTGTTCGAGGTCGAGGACCCCGAGACGCCCCCGCCGAGGGTGCCCGACGTCGAGGAGGCGGGCGAGGGGGTCGAGCCCCTGCACACGGTCTCGGACTCGACGATGACCCTGACCGGGGCGATCGGCGACTTCGGCCTGAGCAGCGTCTTCCAGCTCATCGCGCAGCAGCACAAGAGCGGCAAGCTCGTCATCTTCGGCGAGGAGGGCGGGCTGAGCGTGATCTTCGACAAGGGCCGGGTGATCTCGGCCTGGTACGACGGCGAGACCGCGGCGACCGGGCTGCGGGAGCTGCTGATCCGGGAGATCTCGCGCGACGAGCTGCGCAAGGTGCGCGACTTCTGCCGGACGCACCGGGCCTCGGTGCCGCGGGCGATGTTCGAGCTCGGCTTCTACGATGAAGAGCAGCTCGAGCAGACCTGCGCGCAGCTGATCTGCGAGCGGATCTACAAGGCCTTCCAGTGGCAGGGGGGGAACTACGCCTTCTTCTCCGAGCCCGACCCCGACCCGGGGCTGCAGGTCGCGCCGATCGGGGTCGACGGGCTGATGTTCACCGCCGCCCTGATCAGCGACGAGCTGCCGCGCATCCGCGAGGTCTTCCCGACCGACGAGATCGAGGCCTGCCGGCTGCCCCTCGATGACGAGGCCCTCGCCGCGCTGGATGACGAGGCGCGCGCGCTGCACGGGAAGCTCCCGGAGGTTCCCACACCCCTCGGCGAGCTGCTGACCAGCTTCTTCCTGACCGAGCTCGACGCCCTGCGTCTGCTGTTCACCCTGCACCAGGCGGGGGGCGTGGCGGTGACGGAGACCGGGTTGGGCTGACTCTCCGATGCCGATGCGGATGCCGATACCGAGGGGTTTCGGGCGGGCGGACGGAAGAAGAGGCAAGAGACCGTGCTCTGGTCCGTCGGGCCGGACCAGCGCAACGAGCGCGGCGCCGACGACGACCTCGCGAGCGACCGTTACTGACGGGCGCGCAACCCCGCCACCGCCGCGCGGCAGCCGCCGAGAGCGGTCGCGAGGGTGCTCTGGCCGGGGAAGACCGAGTCGCCGACCAGGAACAGCCCGGGCGCGACCTCTTCCGGCCCGGGCCGGGGATAGCGCGTCAGGCCGGCCCGGCGCGGGACTCCCCCGACCCAGCCTTCGGGTCGGCGGGTGAAGCGGGCGAAGGTCCGGGGCGAGGCGGGCATGCTCGACACGATGCCGGCGGCCCACTCCGGCGCGAGCCGCGCGAAGCCCCTGCGCATGCGCTCCTGGATCGCGGCCACGGTCGAGGCCTGCTCGGCGTCGGAGAGCTTCCGCAGCCTCCCGAGGTCGACGTGGGTGGAGATCGTCACCGTCCGGCAGCCCGGGGGCGTGCCGCGCTCGTCGTCGGCGGAGGACATCGAGCAGAACAGGTGGTTGCCCGCGACGAAGGGCGCGTCCGGATCGACGACCAGCTCGAGGTGATGGGCGGAAGGGTCGCCGTCCGGGGCCCGGCACACCAGGTACAGCATGCAGGCCCCCCAGCCCTCCTCGACCCGCGCGCCGAGCTTCGCGAGCCGGGCGGGCGGCGCGGCGAGCAGACCGCCGAGGGCCTGCGGCAACAGGTTGGCGAAGACCTGCCGGGCGCGGAAGCGGTGGCGCCGGGTCGTGACCAGCCAGGCGTCCCCGGCGCGCTCCAGGGAGCGCACCCGCTCGGCGAGCAGCGTGCGCCCGCCGAGCCGCTCGATCGCGTCGAGCAGGGCGAAGGCGAGCCGGCCGATGCCGCCGCGCACGTGGCCGGTGCCGCGGAAGCAGTAATCGAGCGTCGCGAGGGCGAACAGGGCCTCCGCCTCGGCGGCGGGGCACTGGATCGTGATCTGGCAGAACGCGTCCGCCCAGACCCGCAGCGGCTCCCAGTCCGCGAGCCCAAACGCGGCGAGCACCGCCCGCAGGGGACGTCCGACCCAGCGGGCCAGGCCGACGGCGCGGGGGAGCTTCGCGAGCAGGCGCGGCAGGGCTGAGAGCTTCCAGGGCGGCAGCAGCTCTGGCTGGTCGAGCAGCTCCCAGAGCAGGTCCGCCGTCCGCCCCTGCAACCGGAAGAACGCGCGCAGGCCGGCGGCGGGGGCGCCGGGGAAACGCAGGAAGCGGGCGAGCAGCTCGTCACGGGAGCGGCCGACCGGCAGGCTCCACGCCGGCGTGCGCAGGGTGATCACCGGGTCGAGGAAGTCGACCTCGACCGCGAGCCGATGCCGCGCGATCCAGTCGGCGAACAGGGCGCCCGGCGCGAACCCGGAGAACAGCGTCGCGCCCGCCTCGTAGCGCACGCCCCTGCGGGTGAACGTGCTCGCGCAGCCGCCGGGGTAGCGCAGGGCCTCGCAGACGACCACCCGGGCGCCCGCCTCGGCGAGGGTCAGGCCGGCGCCGAGCCCTCCGAAGCCCGCGCCGATGACCAGGGCGTCGCAGTCTTCGGGGGCGTCGCGGGGAGCGCGCGCGGTGGGCGTGTGCGGGAGGGGGTGTCCGGTCGGCAGGGTCGGCATGGGGAGCTCCTCGGGGCCCCTGGGAGAGTAACGACTGTTTTGGTTTTGTTCAAGTTTTGTTTGTGTTGGGGGCCGGCTCACTCCAGCGCGGAGGGCCGCAGCAGCACGTAGCCCGCGACGCGGTCGAGGAGCTCCGGCTCGCCCCAGCGTTGCCACAGCGCATCCGGGATGACCAGCAGGCTGACGTCGTACTGGTCCAACAGCGCGTGATCGGGAAGCTGGCGGAAGCGCTCGACGCGCGCGTGCTGGATCTCGAAGCCGGGCTGCCCGGGGTACTTCCCGTTGACCGCGCGATGCCTGGTCAGGGCAAGGATGCAGCTGCCGAGGGTGTAGGGCTGGAAGTCGCTGACGTCGAAGATGACCTCCTCTTCGGGGAGCTGCCGGAGGCGCTCGAGGAGCTCTTCCTGCGCCTCCGTGACGATGACGCTGTCGCGCCCGGCGTAGTGCCGCAGGAAGAGCACGTTGTCCAGGCCGGAGATCGCGACCAGTCCCAGGGCCAGCACGACCCACCGGCGGCCGCGGGGGAGGGCGGTCCCGGCCGCGCGCAGCAGCACGAAGCACAGCAGGATGACGCCGCTGAGGAGGAAGCCCTTGGCGTAGTGCAGCGGCTGGAGGCGCTCGCCGCCGGGCAGGGCGCCCAGCCCCCAGGTCAGGAGCGCGATGCCGAGGACCCACCCGCTGAGCACCCGGCAGCGGCGGCTCGACACGAAGCCGCGCAGGCCGGTCTTCGTGCCGGCCCAGACCAGCGCACCGCACCACGGCGCGAAGGAGGCGAGCAGCCCCTGCCAGCGGATGTGGTGGAAGAGCAGCTGGGCGGACCCCTGGAACTTCGCCGCGCCGATCTCCCCGACCCCCCCGATCGTGTACAGGACCCAGCCGGCTCCCGTCAGGGCGGCGCCAGCCAGCGGCAAGAGGGCGCGACGCCGACTCCCGAAGCCGAGCTCGAGCAGGCAGGCCAGCCCGTACATCGCGAAGGCCGGAGCGCCCGCGGCCGGATGCAGCCAGAAGCACAGGTTGGCGAGCAGCAGAGCCGTCCCGGGCCTGCCGCGGAGCAGGGCCAGGGCGGTGAGGAAGAACGCGACGTGGGTGATCAGATCGGGAGGCAGCAGGAAGACCCGGAACGGCGTCATGTGCCAGTTCCCATGCGGAAACTCGAGCAGCTGGGTGTAGAACGTCAGCGACGGCTCGATGCTCTGCAGCCCCTCATTCCCCTGCAGGCCGTACACCCCGTCGGCGAAGACCGGCGCGGCGAGGTTGTAGCCCAGGGTCGCCTGCGACGCCGCGTCCACCGCGCAGCCCAGCCCCGCCAGGAGGACGGCGGCGCCGCCCATCAGCAGGGTGGAGAGCAGGAACCACCGGGTCGCCGTCCGGTCCAACCCGGCGCCGCGGGCGACGAGATACAGGGCGACCGTCACCAGCGGGGCGAAGACCAGGGGCAGCAGGACCCAGGCCCAGCGGAAGCTGCCTGTGAGCGCCTTCGCCGCGGCGAGGATCAAGACCCAGAGAGGCGAGCGATCCCTGCGCTCGAGCTTGGTGTCATAGGGACTCGGGAAGGTCAGCAGGCCTCCGTGCTGGAGGTAGCTCTGGGCCCCCGACGAGTAGTGCAGCATGTCGCCGGAAGGGATGCCGACCGCGATCGCCCCGGGCGGAGGATGCGCGTACCTGTATTCGTGGGCGCCGACGCACAGCAGCCCGAAGGCGAGGCCGACCAGCCACACCCAGGCGGGGGCCGCCAGACGGGGCGCGGCCGCGTCCGCGGGCAGGTCAGGCGCGGGCAAGCGCGGTCCGTCGGTGGCGACCTGCGGTGGGCACGGGGCGGACCTCCTCGAGCGCGGGGCGGGGCCAGACCCGCGTCGGGGCGGCCCGCGGCTCCACGACTATAGCAGCTCCCGCGACAGGGAGAAAGGGAGGCTACTCCTCGCCCGGCGCGTCTCCGTCGCTCCAGCGGAACGAGCTCAGCGCGTTCTGCTCGCGGATCACGATGGTGTCGCCCGCGACGGAGATGTGCGCCCAGGTCTCCGCGTCGGCGACCTCGACCTCGCCCAGAACGCGGAAGGCCTCCGGGTCGGCGGCGAGCAGCCGCAGCGTGCCGCGGTCGTTGAGGGCGAGGATGCGATCGCCCTGGGCGACGAGCGACCAGTAGGTGTCGCCGGTGTTCGGGGAGATCCAGGCCGGCTCGCCCGTCGCGAGGTCGATGCAGACGAAGCGGTTGGCGCGGCTGAAGAAGTAGACGTGCCCGTCGACCTCGACCGGCGAGGTCATGTAGCCATGGGTCCGGTGCGTCCAGGCGACCTCGGTCGTGAAGGCTCCGTCCGCGGCGGTGACGGTGATCTTCTGTGCCTTCCCGCCGTAGGGTGCGGTGAAGACCGCGTCGCCCGTGACGAGGGGGGTGAGGATGTTCATGCCCCGGAAGGCCTTGACCGGACGTTCCCAGAGCACGTCGCCCGAGTCCGGGTCGACGCCCGCGAGGAGCGCCCGGGTCAGCACGACGAGCTGCCGACGCCCGGCCAGCTCGCCGATGACCGGGGACGAGAAGGCGCTGCCGTGCATGCCGCCGTCGTCGACCAGGCTCCGCCACAGGATCTCGCCGCTCCGCTTGTCGAGCTTCGCCAGCGACGCGCCGGCCTGCAGGTAGAGGTGCTCGCCGTCGATCAGCGGGGAGCAGACGAGCCCGAAGTCCGGCAGCTCGGTGCCGAGGCGCTCGACGAAGTCACAGCGCCACACCACCTCGCCCGTCGCCGCGTCGAGGCAGACGAGCAGGTCCCGCATGCCGCCGACGTAGAGGCGCTCGCCGTCGAAGGCCGGCGTCGAGCGGACCCAGGAGCCGTTCCTGGCGGCGAAGAAGGGCACGCTCATCGCCCCCGTCCAGCGGGTCGACCAGAGCAGCTCGCCCGTCTGCCGGTCGTACGCCCGGGCGATCTCATCGCGCTCCTCGAAGGTCTCGACGGTGTAGATCCGCTCCGGGCCGACGATCGGTCCGGCGTAGCTCGGGCCGAGGTCGGGGACGCGCCACATGCGCTCGAGGGAGGCGGCGTCGAGGGTGCCCGGCCAGGCGGGCCCTCCGACCTTGCCGTCGCGGTCGGGACCGCGCCACTGCGGCCAGGGGCCGTGCTCATCCGCGGCGGCCGGCGGGGGCAGGAGGAAGGCGCAGGAGACGACGGCGAGGGTGGACAGGAAACGCGGGGACATAGCTCTCTCCCTCCGGGAAGTCGCCCGGGTCGTTGTGCCCCACTCAGTGGAACGGAGCGCGCGCGCGAGTGTTGGCGCCGCGTCCCTCATTTCCTGGGCGGAACCGCGGCGCGGGGGCTGGGAACCCGCAAGCGCTGGACCGCTGGCCCGGATCGGGTAGGCTGCAGAGCATGAACCAGGGAGCCCTACACGGATGACTCCGCTCGAGGCGCATCTTCGCGAGGCCGCGGCGCTGGTCGAAGCGAGCCGCGACATCATCGAGCACCGCGTCGACGGCCCGGAGCCGCCGGAGTGGTGCGAGCGCCGAGGCTGGACGGACTTCCTGCTCGGGCTGTCCGAGCCGGCCCTGGAGCGGGCCGAGGCGGAGGGGCTGGCGCAGGCAGCGCCCGCGTTGCCCGGAGCCCCCGCCGACCTGCTCGCGCTGTTGGCGGCGGTCCGCTCGACGACGGGCCGGGTGCGGCGCGGTGCGGCTGTCGTGAGCCGACCGTTGCGGGGGGCCGGCGTGCGCAAGGCGGCCCAGGTCGCCGCGCTGGTCGCGATCGTGCGCGAGCGCTTCGCGGGCTTCCGACGCATCGTCGATGCGGGCGCCGGTCGGGGCCATCTGACCCGCGCCCTGGCCGCCGCCCTCGAGCTGCCCGCGATCGGCCTGGAGCGTGACCCGGCCCGGGTCGCGGCGGCCGTCGCGATGACCGGAGAGGGCGGCCCCCGCTTCGAGACCGCGCGCCTGGCTCCGGGCAGCCTGCGCTTCGCGGCAGGGGACCTCGCGATCGGCCTGCACGCCTGCGGCGCGCTCGGCGATCTGCTCTGCGTCGCGGTGGCCCGCGACCGGGTCGGGCTGCTGCTCGTCAACTGCTGCCTGCAGTCGATCGACACCCCGGTGCGGGAGCCGCTCTCGGCCCAGGGCAAAGCGGCCGGGCTGCGCCTGCGGCGGAGCGAGCTCGGGCTGACCAACCTGATCTCCGGCCGCCGCCTGGTCGAGGGCGACGCCGCGCGCCTGGTCGCCAACCGCAGAACGCGTTACGCCCTGCGCTTGCTGCTCCGGCGGCGGGGCCTCGCGCTCGCCCCCGGCGACGAGCTGCGTGGAGTGCCGCGGCGCCAGGTGCGGCACGGGCTGGCCGTCGTCGCGACGCGGGCATGTCGGCAGCGGCAGCTCGCCCCGCCCGAGCCGGAGGAGCTGCGCGCGCTCAGCGCCGAGGCCGCCGACGCCGCTCCACGCATCCGGCGTCTCGAGCTGCCGCGGGCGGCCCTCGGCCGTCTGCTGGAGCTGGCGGTGGTGCTCGACCGGGCGCGCTGTCTGGAGGAGGCGGGACTGCAGGTGGCGCTGGAGGCGGTGTTCGGCGTGCAGCACAGCCCCCGCAACCTCGGGATCATCGCGCATCCGGGGGGGTGATCGACGACAAGCCTCACTTCCCCGTCCGGCAGAAGCACGACCCGGGGATCTCGATATCGGCCCGGGCCCAGGCCTGCTCGAAGCGCGTCTGGACCTCCGCCGCCTCGGCCTCGCGTCCGAGCTCCCGCAGGCACTCCGCCAGCCCGTGCAGGGCCCAGCCGTTCTCCGGGTAGCGGGCGAGGTTCGCGCGGTAGACCTCCTCGGCCTCGGCGTGGCGGCCCTGCTCGACCAGGAGCGCGCCGAGCGCGTGGCGGGCGGGTTCCATCCAGCCCCAGGGCTCGTCGTAGTTGAGCTGCTCGTCGAGCACGACCGCCTCGCGCAGCAGCGCGAAGGCCTCGTCGTGCTGCCCGAGCCGGTAGGCGAGCTCTCCCCGGAGCACCTTGTCGCCGACCGCGAGCACGGAGGCGACGGAGTTCTGGAACAGCATCCGGCTCTCCGGGACCGCGGCCCGCGCCGTCTCGAACAGGGCGACCTCGGCGCTCGCCTCGTCGGTGCGGCCGAGGGAGGCGAGGGCGACCCCGCGGGCGTACCGCCACACGGCCCGGGCGGCGGGGAGCGCGTCGCCGGGGTCGGGCTCGGCGAGGATGTCCTCCCACAGGCCGAAGCGCACCATCACGTGCAGGGGCGTCGCCGTGAAGATGTCGAGGAAGTCGGGCATCGCCTCGAGCATCGGCGGCGGGATCTCGGCGACCAGGGTGCGTGAGGTCTTCAGCGCCAGCGCGCGCTGCCCTTCCCACATCGCCCCGTAGGCGAGGAAGTGGTAGTTGTGCGCGCGGTACAGGGTGAAGAAGCCGCCGCGCCCGTTCGCGGCGATGAAGGCCTCGTCCTGCTCGACGGCGGCCGTGTTGGTGCGGACCACGTCGGCGTAGCGTCCGGTCCAGACGTAGATGTGGCTCGGCATGTGCCGCAGGTGGCCGACGCCGGGGACCAGCCCGAACAGCCGGTCGGCCGCCTCGCTCGCCAGCTCGGGCTGCGGCGAGGCCTCCATCGTGTGGATGTACAGGTGGCACAGGGCCGGGTGGTCGGGCCAGCGGTCGAGGGCGCGCTCGAGGGTCTCGCGGATGTGGGGCGTGTCCGGGGCCGCCGTGCCGTCCGGGCTCCACAGCTTCCAGGGGTTCAGGTTCATGCGCGCCTCGGCGTAGAAGGCGGCGACATCGGCGTCGTCGGGGAACTCCCTGACCAGCTCGGCCATGCGCTCGGCGTAGGCGACGTCGAGGGGGCGCCGGTCCTCCGGGGCCGGATGCTCGGCGCGCAGGGTCAGCGCCTCGATCAGCGCCCGCTCGACCGGCGTCGCCTGCTCGAGCAGCGCGCGGGCGCCAGCGAGCGAGATGGAAGCGGCCTCCTGGGCCTCGGCGGTCACATAGGGGTTGTTGTAGTGCGGGCCGAGCGCGTAGGCCCGGCCCCACATCGCCATCGCGCAGCGCGGATCGGCCGCGATGGCCTTGTCGTAGCAGGCGATCGCCTCTTTGTGGTTGAAGCCGAACATCTGCGCGAGGCCCCGGTCGAACCAGAGCTGCGCGAGGGGCTCGTCGGTCGTGATCGGGCGGTGCACGACGCCGATGTCGAAGTACTCCGGCGCGCCTTCGGGAGGCGCAGGCCGCTGCGGCAGGGCGGTGCTGTCGGCGGAGCCGGGCGTCGGCCGGGCGTCGCCGCAGCCGACGAGCCCGCACACGAGGAAGATGGCGCAGATGCGCTGCATGGTTGAACCTCGGAAAAGGGTATCCCGCGATGCTGCCCGCTGGTGTCCGACATTGCAAGCCGGACGTCAGGAGCGCCGCCGCCCGCGCTTCTTGCGCTCCTCGAGCTCTTCGAGGGTCTTCGGCCAGTCGCCCTTGAGCAGCAGCGACAGCGAGCGGTCGCGCAGCAGCTTCCCGCCGAGCTGGCAGGTCGGGCAGTAGTTGCACTCCTTGTCCGCGTAGCGGATGCGCTGCACCGCCGCCTCGCAGCGCGGACACGGCTCGCCGTAGCGGCCGTGGACCGCCATCTCCGGGCGGAAGGCGGTCACCTTGTCCGGGAAGCCGTCGCCGACCTGCTCCCGCAGCCGCGTGATCCACTCCTCCAGCACCTCCCGCGTCGCGGCGTACAGCCGGGCGTGGCCCTCGTCGTCGAGGTCGCGGCTGCGCTTGAGGGGCGAGAGCTGCGCGCGGTGGAGGATCTCGTCGGAGTAGGCGTTGCCGATCCCGGAGATGATGTGCGGATCGGTCAGCGCCCGCTTCAGCGTCCGGTTCTCCCGGATCAGCGCGGCGCGGAAGCCGGCGGCGTCGGTGTCGAACACCTCGACCCCCGACCGGGCAAAGGGCGCGAGCGCCTCCTCACCGACCACGACGTGCAGCGAGGCGCGCTTCTTCTTGCTCGCCTCGGTCAGCAGCACGGCGCCGTCCGGGAACTCGAAGGCTGCCAGCGCCTGCTTCGAGAGCTTGACGCCCGCCTTGCGCCAGCGCATCCGGCCCGCGATCATCAGGTGGAAGACGAAGAACAGCCCGTCCTGGAACTCCCACAGGATGCGCTTCCCCATCCTCCGCACCCCGACCACCGTGCGGCCCTCGGCGGCGCTGACCGGGGGCTCGTAGGTGCGCAGCAGGTTCAGCCCGCGGATGCGGGCCCTGACCAGCGGCTGGCCGCCGATGAAGGCGGTCAGGCGCTCGCAGTAGATCGTGACGTCGGGCAGCTCGGGCATCGCGTCCTCAGGGGGCTCTCCGGCGCAGCCGGTGGAGCAGGTAGAGCGCCATCAGCAGCGCCAGGCTCAGCCCGCTGAGCCAGGCCCCGTAGCGCAGGCTGTCCGGCGCGAAGAAGATGCGCACCGTGCTCTTCCCGGCCGGCACCTCGAGCGCGCGGAACAGCAGGTTGCCCGGCACGACCGCGCGCGGCGCGCCGTCGACCTCCGCGCGCCAGCCGGGGTACCAGGTGTCGCTGAGCAGCAGCCAGCCCGGCCCGGCGCTGTCGACCTCGAGCAGGATCTCCGTCGGTCGGTAGGAGCGCACGGTGCAGCTCCCGCCCCCGAGCGCGTCCTCCTGGCCAGCCCGGGCGGGGTCGACCAGGGCGAGCTCGTCGAGCCCGAAATCGGTCGCTCCCAGCCGTTCCCCCACGGCTTCCTCGTCCGCCATCCAGCGCACCCTGCCGGCCAGACGCGCGCGGGGCGGGATGCCGTCGAAGGCGTACAGCCGCAGGCCGGTCGAGTCCTGCCGGGCGACGAGACGCCCCGCGGGGGGCGGGGGCGCCTCCGCATGGCTCAGGCACCACCCGACCGAGAGCAGCTCGAGCGCGCGGCTCGGCCTGGCCTCGAAGAAGGCGCGGAAGCGGGCCAGACGCCCGGGGCTGAAGCCGTCGACCCGGTAGCCGCTGCCGACGCAGCTGTTCATGAACAGGCTCTCGATCTGGAAGCGGTGGGCGGCGGCGGTGTAGTGGCGCAGGGGTGCGGGTAGCGGGAAGGCGGTGCGAGCGGGCAGCCGCTGGATGCGCAGGGGCGGAAGCTCGTCCGCCGTGCGCTCCTGGACCTCGGCGCAGGCCCACGGCGTCCCCGGCAGCTCCGCGGCCGGCATCGAGTGGTACTGGCTGCGGCCGTGCAGGCCGAGGTCGAGCGCGAGCAGCGCGAGCAGCACCAGCCCGGACACACGCCGCACGCGGCCGGCGCCCCACAGCACCAGCAGCGCGCCGAGCACCGAGAGCCCGGCGCGCAGCCCTCCCACCGCCGCGTCCGGGCCGATCCAGTCCGCGCCGAGCCGGGGCAGGCCGACGCACAGCGCCGCCAGGCCGAGCCCCAGGCCGAGGGCGAGCCGGCCGCGCGCCTCGCGCAGCCGGTCGTAGCCGCAGGCGGCCAGGGCCGGCAGGGTCAGGGCGAGGCCGACGGCGAACTTCTCCGCGAAGCGGAACTGGCCCGCGCCGGGCAGGAGGTCCGTCAGCGGCGAGCTCATCGCGAGCAGCACGCACAGCAGGCTGGCGCCGGCGTAGTACAGCCGCTCCCACAGCGGGACCCGGCGGGACTTCCCGAGGAAGGCGCACAGGGCCAGCCAGACGACCAGGGCGCCGGCGTACAGCGTCGCGTTCCACGGGAAGCTCTCCCCCGGCCCGAGCAGCGACGCCCCCCGGTAGCCGCCGGGGTCGGCGATGTCTCCGTACAGCCCGGGCACGATGACCTCCGCCAGGCGCGCCGGGTGCAGCGCCCAGGCGGCGCTCGCCTGCCCGGCCCCGCCGGCCCGGGTCGAGGCGGCGATGTACTCGGCGAGGGGGAGGGTCTGGACGGCGGCGAGCCCGAGCCCGAGCAGGCCGACCGCCGCCGGGCCGAGCAGGGTCGTGCGCAGCCGGCGCAGCAGCTTCGCCCGCAGCCCTGCGGCGCCGCTCGGCGCGCACAGGCTCCAGCCGCCGATCAGCAGACCGGCCAGCCAGGCCAGCTCGGGGCAGCCGCCGAGGATGATCAGCGCGAGGAAGCCCGCGGAGCCGAGCCACCACACCGGCCGCTCCAGGGCGCGCTGGTGGCAGGCCAGCGCCCAGGGCAGCCAGGCCATGCCGGCGATGAAGCGCGGGTTGACGTGCTTGCTGACCAGCACCCCGTTCAAGCCGAAGGCGAGCATGCCGACGCCGACCGCGGTCCACGAGCGCCCCCGTCCCCGCAGGAGCCAGCCGACGCCCGCCGCGCCGATGCCCTGCAAGGCGAGCAGGTACCAGGCGTAGACGAGGGCCGAGGGGCCGAGCAGGAACAGCGCCGACAGCGGCCCGAAGCTGCTCTGGTCGCCGAGCGCCGCGAGCGGGGCGCCGCAGTTCACGTACGGGTTCCACAGCGGCAGCTCGCCGTTCAACCAGCACTGCCGCGCGAGCTCGCGCATCGGATAGACGTAGTGCAGGAGGTCGAGCCGGTACAGCACCTCGCCGCCGCGCAGCAGGTGGCCGAAGGCGAGCAGGAAGCCGCTGGCGACCAGCAGCACCGCGGCACGCGGTCCGAGCGGCGCGGGCTCCGCAACGTGATCGGTCTGGTCCGCAGCCACCCGCGCTCCCTCTGTGTTGCCCCCAGGGTAGAAAATCGACGGGCGCGGCGCAAAAGAGGTCCGGCGGGAACATGGGGCTCGGCCGATGGGGCGGCCACCGGGGCTCACCGGACGCTGGGGAGGGGTCCCTTTCCCAGCGGGATCGGGGTCGGGGTCGGGATCGGAGTCGGAAGCGACCGCAAGAACGCCGTGCGCAGGTTGAGAGTCCAAGGCCCGCCAGAGCGAGGTGCTGCGGAGGCCCCCAGCGCCGCGCACAGCGTGGGACGGACCGACGGCGTGCGTGCGACACGACAGCGGTAGACCCGTCAGGTTTGTGTTGTGGCGAGGTCTACCCTCGCCTTCCCTCAGGCGGGTGAGCATGCAGCCTCAGGGTGCGTGGCAGCACAATCGGATGGCGGGCCGCGGACGTTCGAGGATTCGCGCCGTGCGCCAGGATCTGGCGCACGTTCCTACGCGCGCGGCGAGGCGGTAAACCTTGCCCAATCGGATTCCGACGCCTACGGGGACGTGCGGCAGGGGAGCGCTGCCTGGCTGATGGTCCTATCCGCATGTAGAGGAGGGGTGACCCCTCCCGCGAAGCGGGAGGAGGCGTGCCTGACTACTGACCTCAGCGTAAGTTCTGTCCCGGAGGGGGCGTCGGTTCGCGCCCAGCGACGGGAGGGGGTGCATCCCTCCCCTACCTCGGTGTGTACGTTCTTTCCGGAGGTAGGGGCGGGGTTACCCCCGCCCGCCGGACCGGGACAGAACCTACGCTGAGGTCAATAAGGTCGTGAGACGGCCTCAGCGTGAGTTGTATGGCGGATCGGTGAGAGCCTCTGCATCAGGCCGATCTTGGCGGTGGCGGCCTGCATCAAGTGGCGTCGATCTACGCCGGTTTCTGCTTGTAGGGGAGGGGTTTACCCCCTCCCGC
>JAUIEM010000107.1 GCA_030428695.1 bacterium | reverse complement strand
TCGTGCGCGCGAGCGTGCACGAGCTTCTCGTCGTCATCGATATCGATCTCGCAGAGTCCGCCAGGCGCAGCGGTTGCCCACACTGCGGCAGCTCGCTTCACAGAGCCGACTTCCCTCGCCAGCCGCGCTTCTTCTTCCCCAACGGTCACGACTCCTGCAGCAAGCGCCGGAAGCGTCGTGTCAGCGGCAGCCCGAGGACCTGCTTGCGAGAACGGTTGGGCTTGCCGGTCTGGTCGTCCTTGCCGCGTCCGGTCGTCGTCCCCAGCAGCCGCCAGTTCGCGGCGCGGTAGCACGTTCCGCGGAAACGCGTGGGGTCGACGAAGGTCTCGGCGAACCACACCGGGTGGTGGTAGGCCTCTTCCCACATGCCGGCGAGCGCGCGCACCATGCGTCCGAGCAGGCGAGAGGCGAGGTGCCGGACACGCACCCAGGGCAGGATCAGGAAGCGGCTGTTGTAGGTGACGAAGCGCAGGTTGCGACGGCGGGCCTCCCTCGACCAGCCGAGAAAGCGGTCGCGGGCGGCGAGGTGGCGGGGCGCGGAGCTCCAGGCGAAGCAGGCCACCGGCCGCTCTCCGGCGAAGACCAGGACCTTCAGGTGCTCACCCACCGGCCGCGTGAAGCCGAGGTAGTGGTGCTGGGCGAGGAGGCTGTCGAAGAGGGTCTCGTGCTCCCTCCGGCGGACCGGGACGAAGCGCAGCGGAGCGGAGGGAGCTCGGCCAGCGGGACCTCCAACGGGCGACGGTCCACCTCCAGATCTGTGGCCACGTGGCTGCGCACGGCAGGCCGCTTCGCGCGCCAGCGTGGGGAGGGCAGCTCGATGTGCCCGGCGCGGTGAAGCGCGAGCAAGAGCTGCCGGCAGACTCCGTCGCGGAGAGCTCCGTTGGGTTGCCGCCACTCCCAGGCCTTGCACAGCTCAATCGACAGCGCGCGGCGCGAGGCCTGGGAGTGTGCGGCGATCAATGCGCCGATGAAGGCGACATCTGCTTCGGTGATCTCGCGACCGCGATGGCGTAGGACGGTTCTCATAGATCCATGACTCCCTCGCCATAGAACGCAAGACCGAAGCGCGATCTTTTCAGCCTGTCTGCAACTTCCTCCACGGCTCCGGGACGTTGGCGACCTCCGGGTCTCCGGCCTGCACGCTCCGACGGCCGCTCAGTCGAGAAACAGCCCGTGCCGCGCAAGGGTCCCCGCGACGACGCGCACGACCTCGGTCAACTCGTCGAGAGAGGCCTTCTCGAGCCCCGGGACGCCAACCGCCTGCGCGCCGATGGCCGTCGCCAGGCTTTGCGCGACCTCTGGAACGGTTCGCGAACCGTCGCACGAGACCAGCACAAACTCGCTCAGCGCGTCGACGGGAAGGCTGGTGTGCAGGAGCGTCGTCACCGCTCCCCGCTTCGCACCCGCCTGTAGCTGAGCCAGCCGACTGGCGCGTGGCCGTTCTTTCAACCTGCTACACAGACGCGGCGTCGCCTCCTGGGCGGTGACGGCCTCCACGCCGAGTGCGTGGAGGAGCTCGCTGCGCGCGTCCTGGCGCAGCTTCTTGCTCAAGGTGCGCTGGCCGATAGCTTCCCCGGCCCGCATGAACACGTCGGTCAGTCCGAGATGCCGGGGCCACTCTTCGTGGAGAACGAGGAGTGAGGCCTGGGTCAGGGGGTTGTCGGTCACGAACCCGACTCCGTTGGGCGCCCGAAAGGTCATGGACTCCCCAAACCTCGGCCGGGTCTCGGGGGGAGCTGCGGGGCAGCCGAGCTCGAGGTCGCGGAGGGCGGAGGCCTGTGCCATCTCCGCCAGACCAACCTCCTCGTGGCAGATCAGGCTGTCGCGAAATTTACGACCGACAAGGAAGTCCAGGCACTGCTCGCGCGAGGTGCGATCCATGCCTTGCAAATGGGCGCGCCCCTCCGCTGTCAGCAAGGTCTCCAGTGCGACGCTGTGCGTTGTGTCTCCCAGATACTGCAGACCGTTTGATCGCAGGCGTTGGTGGAACTCGTGGAAGTACAGCGGTTGGTTGTGCGTATCGAGAAGCTCGTGCGCGATAAAGGAGTCATCGACTCCCTCGATGGCTTGCGAGAGGTCAGCCAGCGATTCCTTGTACCCGTCGCCGAGATCCCGGGCGGTCCCCGCGATGAAACGAAGGAAATCCCTTGCCGACTCTACACATGCCGCCTGGTCGGAGAGGTCTCGGGTGTGGTACAGGAGCATACGACGGGCCATGATTCTCGAATGGCAGCCGGGGTAGGTGTTGTAGCTGACAAAGGCAACCCCGTTTCCAGCCAGATTCTTCCTGCAGATCGAGAGGACCTTCTCCTGGACTGTGCTCGGCACCCACGCATACAGACCGTTGGCGATAATGTAGTCGAACTGCCCAAAGTCGGCGTCGATATCCAGAACGTCCATGTCGAGGAGCTCGGCGTTGCTTACGCCGGCAGCTTCTTGTATGGCCCGACCGTGCTCGATCTGCCTTGTGGAGAGGTCAACTCCGATACACCTGGAGCCGGGTAACCCGTAGGCGATGGAAAGAAGATTCGCGCCCGTGCCACAACCGAGCTCGAGTACGCGACAGCCTTTGACGTCGGGTGCCCTCAGGCCATGGAGGCGAGCGACGACATGAAGTCTGTTCGGATGCGTATTCGGAAGACAGAGATCGGGATAGGGCAGGGCATCGTAGGAGGATTCCTTCTGCATGTTCATCTGTTCTCTCGAGTGGAGTCCCTATCAGAGGCTCCGTCCAGACGTTCAATGTCCTGGAGGAGTTTTGCACGGTCTTCGGCGAGAAGAGGGTCGTCTCGCAGCAGCTCCTCAGCATCTCGATAGCACTGCACGGCAATCTCAGGCTTATCCTGTTGCTCGTAGCACGCTCCGAGTCCTCGAAGAGATACTGCCAGTTGGCTCTTGTACTCAAGCACGCTGGAGTCGCGTCCATACAAGGCAGAGGTGATGTCCGTTGCCTCGCGATGGGCTGCGTACGCCGCCTCTCCTGAGCCGGACGCAAGCTTGCTGTGCCCGAGATAGTTGAGGGCGAATGCGAGCTGCAGAAGAACCTCCCCGAAATCGCCGAGCATCACGTTGGAGGGCTTGATGTCGTTGTGAACGATCTCCTTGCTGTGGGCGAAGGCGACGGCGTTGCAGACCTGGAGCAGGGTCTCGAGGTTCTCGACCAGGTCGGTCGGTTGACCCCACAGGACCTCCCGCCAGCTCCTCCCCTCGACCAGCTTCATCGCGAGGAAGGGATCCCCCTGCGCGGTCTCGCCGAGGTCGTAGATCGGCACGATGTTCGGGTGCTCGAGCATGCCGATCGTGTGGGCCTCGGCCTCGAACAGGGCACGGTCGCAGGGGTGCGGCTCGCTCTTCAGCGTCTTGACGGCGACCCTGCGCGCGAGCGAGCGTTGGTGGGCGCCGTAGACCACGCCCATGCCGCCGGTGCCGATCCGGTCGAGCAGCTGGAAGGGGCCGTCGCCTTCGGGGGCCGGTCCGGACGCGACCTTCGGCGGCTCGCGGTACCAGGCGGCGGGCTTGAAGGAGTCGAGCGCGCTCGGTGAGCGGGGGCGGGTCGAGAGCGACGACGGGTACTGCATCGAGAAGTGCTCGTCGACGTTGTCCTGCCACTTCTTGCGGAGCTCGGGATCCATGGTCTGCCGGGACGATGGGGGACCTTGAGTGTACACGATCGCGTTCCGAAGTCCCCTTCGTCGGATCGACCCGGGACCCATCCCCCCAACAACATGACCGCGAATGTCGACTGTGAAGCCCAGCCGCGACATGCTAGGATAGGACACCGAGCAGCCGGGGGAGCCGTTCCCGCATGTTGCAGCTGAAGGTCGTCGCTGGGCCGGAGAAGGGCATGCGCAAGCGCTGCCGTCGGGATGTCTTCGGCATCGGCCGCGACCCCCGCAACGACATGGTCCTCACCGGTCCGGGGGTGGGGGCCCGGCACGGCGAGATCGTCAAGATCGGGACGAGCTACTCCTATGTCCATCTCAGCGACAAGCACACGACCGACGTCCAGCACGGCGAGCGCCGCGAGGCGATGCGGGTCGGAGGGCGCGAGCGCACGCTGCTCGGCGATGGCGACCAGATCTCGATCGGCGGCTCGGTGCTCGCGGTGAAGATCCGCGTCCGCCAGCCGCGTCCAGCCCAGACCGGGATCGGATGGCTCCCGCCGCCGGATCCGGACGATGGGGATGACGAGTTCGAGGGCATCGAGATCGACACCCAGGAGTTCATCGCCTGGAGCGGGAACCTCGACAGCTGGGGCAACAGCACCGGCCCCGTGCTCGTCCGCGCGGTGCGCGACCCCGGGCTCGACGACACCCTGAAGGACACCGAGCAGGACGAGGATGAGACCGTCATCGCCCAGAAGACGCTGGTCTTCCCGAAGATCGGCCCGCGGACCCACCTCCCCTTCTCGGCGGAGTGGACCCGCAAGATGGCGGAGGGCGAGGCGACGACGGTCAAGCAGCTTGCCCCGGTCCAGGAGGCCGAGGCGCTGCCGACCGCCCTGCTCCTCGAGCTGTGCGCGGGCCTGGCCTGCTGCGACCAGGTCGGGCCGCTGGTCAACACCTGCGTCGAGCGGTTGCTGCCGCTGTTTCCGACCGCGACCTGCGCGGCGTTGTTCCTGTCGGCGTCCGAGGGCCTGGTGCCGTGGGCCTTCCGCTTCGAGGACGGCTGCGCTCCGCTCGCGATGGCGGCGGTCTTCGGGCGTGAGCTGGTCGAGGAGGCGGCGGCGGGCGATGGTCTGTTGCGCACGTCCTTCGAGGGCCAGACGACGACGCGGGCCTGCGTGCTGGTCCCGATGCGCGACGGGTCCGAGCTGCTCGGGGTGCTCGGGCTGGCGAGCCGGCGCGCGACCACGGCCTTCGTCGATGCGGACCTCGAGCGTTGCAGGGGGCTCGGCGCGCTGGTCGGTGGGCATCTGGCGGGGATCCGTGCGTCGATCGCCCAGCGCCGCTCCTTCGAGGGCATGGTCGGCCTGTGCGCGCAGCTCGTCGAGTTGGCGGAACCGGAACGCGCGGGTCACTCTGAGCGCGTGGCCAGCCTCTGTGGCGCGCTGGCCCAGGCGGCGCAAGCCGTGGCGGAAGGGCCTCTGGCGGCGGTGCGTTTCAGCCCGGAGGAGCTGCGCCAGCTGCACTGCGCGGCGCTGCTGCACGAGCTGGGGCGGGCGGGGGTGCCGGAGAGCATCCTCCAGAAGCCGGCGCGGATCGACAGCCTCGGGCTCAAGCACATCCAGCGCCGCTTCCAGCTGATCGAGGCGCGCTTCGCCGCTTCCTCCCGCGATCTCCTGCTCGAGTCCCTGGCGGAAGAGGGGCGCCCGCCCGCTCCCCAGGAGGTCGAGCGCCTGCGGGCCGAGCAGGCCGACCTGCGCTCCTACCTCGACCAGGCGCTCGAGTACATCCGCTACCTCGCCCGCAGCCGCGCGTTGACGGCGCGGCAGCTCGAGAAGCTCGAGGAGCTCGCGGCCGTCGAGATCCAGCTCGATGAAGAGGAGAGCTACCGGCTGATCGCGATGTCCGAGCTCGAGGCGCTCAGCGTCCGGCAGGGTTTCCTGACCGGGGCCGAGGAGCGGCGCCTCGAGAGCCACCGGGAGCGCGTGTTCGAGCTCCTGCGTCAGCTCCCCTGGCCGGCCGACCTGGCGGCGGTTCCCGACCGGCTCGAGGCGCATGCGGCAAGGAGCCTCGACGGAGCCCACCCGATCAACAAGGTGTTGTGGATCGCGGAGTGCTACGACGAGCTTCTGCTCCAGGGTGCCTCGACCGACCACGCCAAGGTCGTGCTACGCGCCAACGCCGCGAGCGGTCAGCTCGATCCCGACTTCGTCACGGTGTTCACGCACCAGGTCGTGCGCAAGAGCGACGCCCCTCACCCCGTCTGATGCACCCCGGTGCAGCCACCGGGTCACCAGTCGTAGAGCTCCCCCTCGTCCCCGCGGATGTCGGCGTCGAGCGCCCGCGCGAGCGCCGCGACCGCCACGCGCAGCGGATGGGCGGGGTCGTCGGTCATGCCTCTTCCCGGCTTGAAGCTCACGCTCCCGCGCCCGTGGAAGAAGACCGGCCACCACGTCCCGGGCTCGGCCTGCCACTCCGCGGTCCCGGGACGGCGCGGCATGCCGATCTCCTCGCCGGTGCGGGGGTTCCTGCCGAGAACCAGCATGTCGCCCGTCGCCAGCCGCACGTTCGGGGTCGCCTCGACGGCCCGCTCCCAGTCCGCGAGCGGCAGCCATGTCGACTCGTCCTCCCCGTCGTGGCCCTTCGCCTCGATGTGAAGCTCGTACCCCATCGTGTCCTCCCTACAGCATCGGCAGCCCGCCGCGTCTCGACGGCGGAAACGCCGCATCGATCGCCGCGACCTCGCCGTCCGTCAGCGTGAAGCCCGCGGCGCCGGCGTTCTCGACCACGTGCGGTGTCTTCTCCGCCTTGGGAATCACCACCGTGCGCCGGCTGAGGAAGCGCAGCGCCACCTGCCGCGGCGTCTTCCCGTGGGCCTGTCCGATCTGTTCCAGCAGCTTCCCCTGCTTCGAGCCCGCCGTCGGGAAGTCCCCCTGGCCGAACGGGGAGTACGAGACGACGACGATGCCCTCCCGCTCGCAGAAAGGGAGCAGCCGCCGCTCGATCGCCCGTTCGCGCAGGTGGTACAGCACCTGGTTGAAGGCGAGGGGCACGTGTTGCAGGCAGGCCTGCGCCTCCTCGAGCTCTTCGACGTCGAAGTTGGAGACGCCGATCGCCCGCACCAGGCCGCGTTCGACCAGGGTCTCCAGGGCGCGCATCGTGTCCTCGATCGGGTAGCGTCCGGGCCAGTGCAGCATGTACAGGTCGAGGACGTCGACCCCGAGCCGCGCGAGGCTCTGCTCGCAGGCGCGCAGGGTGCCGTCGTAGGAAGCGTTCGACGGCAGCACCTTCGAGGCGAGCACGACCGCGTCCCGCGCGATGTCCCGCTCCTGCAGGAGGCGGGCGAGCAGGCTCTCGGAGGCACCGGAGCCGTACATCTCCGCGGTGTCGAGGTGGGTCATGCCGAGCCGCACGCCTTCGGCGAGCGCGTCGAGGGCGCGCTCCGCGGCGGGTCCGGAGGTGCTGATCTGCCAGGTGCCCTGGCCGATGCGGGAGAGGGGGACCTCGCTGCCGGTGAGTGTGACGCTGTCCATCGCTGCTCCTCGGAAAGTCCGACCCGGCCACCGGGGCCTCTGCTATAGTACGGCCCATGATGCACACGGGACACGGCAAAGCCATCCTGTTCGGCGAGCACGCGGTCGTCTACGGCCAGCCCGCGGTCGCCCTGGCCCTGCCGGACGGCGTCGGCGCACGCGCCTCCCGCGGCGAGGCCCCCCGCCTGCGCATCCCCGCCTGGGGGGTCGACCTCGCCCCCGACCCGACCGGCGGCCCCCTCGCCCGCTGGTTCGCCCAGCTGTGCGGCAGCGTCGGTGAGCCCCACCTGGTGCTCGAGGCCGCGCCGCACCTGCCCGCCGGCGGCGGCATGGGAAGCTCCGCCGCGCTCGCGGTGGCGGCCTTGCGGGCGGTGGCGGCGCTGCGGGAGGAGGCTCCGGCCCTGGAAGAGCTCGAAGCGCGCGCCCTGGACCTCGAGCGCATCTTCCACGGCAACCCCTCGGGCATCGACACGACGGCGGCGGCACGCGGCGGCCTGGTGTTCTTCCAGCGCGGGCCCGAGGGAACCAGCATCCGCGGCCTGCGCCCGGGCCGCGCGCTGCGCTTCGTGCTCGCGTACTCCGGCAGCTCCGGCGACACCGGGGCGATGGTGTCCGGCGTCCGCAAGCTGTACGACAGCCGGCGCCGCAGCGTCAGCCGCATCCTCGACGGCATCGGCAAGCTGACGCGCGACGGCGTGGCGGCGCTGCAGGAAGGCGACGCCGCGGCGCTCGGCGCGCTGTTCGACGAGAACCACGGGCTGCTCTCGGCCCTGCACGTCTCGACGCCGGCCCTCGACCGGCTGGTCCACGCCGCACGCGCGGCCGGCGCCCTCGGCGCGAAGCTGACCGGGGCCGGCGGCGGCGGCTCGCTGATCGCGCTGCCCGACGGCGACCCGGCGGTTCTGGAGGCGGCCCTGCGCGAGGCGGGCGCGGCTTTCACCCGGACGGTCGAGCTCACCCCTGCGCCCCCGCCCGCGCTGAAGGGCGTGTTCCTCGATGTCGACGGCGTGCTGATCCGCCATCACCAGCCTCTGCCCGGGGCGGCGGAGACCGTCAGGGCGTTGCGGGAGCGCGGGCTGCAGGTGATGCTCCTGACCAACCTGACGCGCTTCTCCTCCGCCTCCCTGGCGAAGATGCTCGGCGAGAGCGGCATCGAGGTCGCCCCCGAGGAGGTGCTGACCGCCCAGGAGGCGACCCTGGCGGCGATGGCCCGGCACGCCCCGGGAGGCCGCGTACACCTGCTCGCGCCGCCGCACGCGGACGCCGATGTCGCCGCCGCCGGCCTCGTTCCTGTACGCGAGGGACCCGCGGACTGCGTGTACATCGGCTACGATCGCGAGGCGGACTTCGAGAAGATGTCGGCGGCCTTCGAGGCGGTCGACGCGGGGGCGCCGCTGTTCGTCGCCCACCGCGACAAGAGCTACCCGCACGCTCCCGGCCGGCGCTCGATGGGCCTCGGAGGACTGGTCGCCGCGGTCAGCTTCTGCGCCGACGTCGAGCCGATCGAGTGCGGCAAGCCCCAGGAGCGCTTCTTCGCCGAGGGCCTGCGCCGCCTCGGTCTGCGGGCGGAGGAGTGCGCCTTCGTCGGCGACTCGGTCTTCTCCGACCTGCTCGGCGCCCGCCGCGCGCACCTGCGGGCGGTCGCCCTGGTGCTGACGGGGACCTACCGCGAGGGCGATGCGCTGCCCGAGGGAACCGCGCCGGACGCCGTGCTGCCGAGCGTGGCCGAGGTGCCCGCCTGGCTCGATGCGATGGAGGCAGAACGATGCGGGTAGTGCTCGGCATCACCGGGGCGAGCGGTGTGATCTACGGGGCGCGCGCCCTCGAGGCGATGGCGGAGCGCGGGGTCGAGACCCACCTGGTGCTCAGCCGCTGGGCGAAGATCGTGATGAAGGAAGAGACCGATGTCGACCCCGACGCGCTCGAGAAGCTCGCGACGGTCTCCTACAGCAACCAGGACATGGGCGCGGCGATCAGCTCGAGCAGCTTCGGGGTCGACGCGATGGCGGTCTGCCCGACGACGGTGAAGACCCTGTCCGAGATCGCCAACGCCGGCTCGGCGAGCCTGATCGGCCGGGCGGCGGACATCCAGCTGCGCACCCGCCGGCGGCTGGTGATCGCCTTCCGCGAGTCGCCGATCAGCCCGCCGACGCTCGAGAACTGCCTGAGTCTCTCCCGGGCGGGCGCGGTGATCCTGCCCCTGGCGCCGGGCTTCTACCACCGGCCGAAGAGCGTCCAGGACCTGATCGACTTCGGCGCGGGCAAGGTGCTCGACATGCTCGGCATCGAGCACACGTTGTACGACAAGTGGAAGGGGATGCGATGATCTCGAGCCTGCGCGAGCACCTGGCCGCCCTCGAAGCCCGCGGCGAGCTGGTCGACGTCCCCGGGAAGCTGTCCCTGAGAGTCGAGGCCGCGGCGGTCCTGCACGGCCTCTCCGGGCGCACGGTGCGCTTCCCCGGCTTCGCCGAATGCGGCGCCCGGGCGGTCGGCAACGTGATCGCCTCGCGGGAGACCTTCGCCCAGGCCGTCGGCGTGCGGCGCGACGAGGTGACCGAGGCGATCGCCCGGGCCCTCGACACGCCGGGCACCCCGACCGTGGTGGCGGGCGGCCCCTGCCAGGAGCTGGTGCGGGAGGGGGAGGATGTCGACCTCGCCGCGCTGCCGATCTTCGTCCACGCCGACGACGACGGCGGGCCCTATGTCACGGCGGGGGTCTACGTCGTGCGCGACCCCGAGCTCGGCCACAACCTGTCCTTCCATCGCAGCCTGGTGATCGGCAGGAACCGCTTCGCGCTGCGCATCCTCGACCGCGACCTGATGCACTTCCTGCAGCGCGCGAACGGCCGGCTGCCGGCGGCGATGTGCCTCGGTCTGCCCCCGTCGCTGCTGTTGTCCGCGGCGATCAGCCTGCCGCCGGATCAGTCGGAGTACGCGATCGCGGCGGCCCTCGCGCCACTCGAGCTGTGCCCGTCGCGGATCGACCCGGAGCTGCTGGTGCCGGCCTCGGCCGAGTGGGTGCTCGAGGGGCACATCTCGCTGGAGGAGCGGCATCCGGATGTTCCCTTCGTCGACCTGACCGAGACCCGGGACATCGTGCGCCAGGGGCCGGTGTTCACCGTCGAGCGCATCACCTCCCGCGAGCAGCCGATCTACCACGCCCTCCTGTCCGGGGGCCTCGAGCACAAGCTGCTGATGGGCCTGCCGCGCGAGCCGACCATCCTGCGCGAGGTGCGCAAGGTGGTGCCCTGCGACCTGGTCTGCATCACTCCGGGAGGTGCGAGCTGGCTGCACGCGGTCGTGCAGATCGAGAAGCGCGGCGAGGAGGACGTCAAAGCGGCGATCGACGCCGCCTTCCGCGGCCACTCCTCGCTCAAGCACGTGTTCGTCGTCGACAGTGACGTCGACCCCTTCGACCCCCAGGCGGTCGAGTGGAGCATGGCGACGCGCTTCCAGGCGGACAAGGACCTGTACCTCTTCCCGGGGGTGCGCGGCTCCTCCCTCGACCCGTCCGCCGACCCGATGAGCCGCGAGACCTGCAAGGCGGGCTTCGACCTGACCATCCCGCCGGGCAAGGAGCGCTGGAAGTTCGAGCGCTTCGGATTCCCCGAAGTCGATGTGAGGCAGATTCTGGAATCAGGCGGAGGAAGAGCGAAGGCTTGACGCAAATGCGCAATTGTGCGACGCGCGACGCTTGGGCTAATATACGGTAGCGTAGGCGGTTGAGAAAGGGTGTTGACTTCCGCAGTGGGTCTTCTCTAGGCTAACCTGCCAACACCGGGGAAGGTGGAGATGTCCAAGATTCCATCCCGCATCGCGGGCTATACTGTGCTGCGCTCCCTCGGCGCGGGCGTGACCGGTGAGGTCTTTCTCGGCCACGACGCCAAGGAAGTGCGGGTCGCGATCAAGACCTGCAAGCCGAAGATCGCCAAGAAGCTCGAATGGGCCGAGCGCTGCAACGATGAAGTCGACCACAAGAACCTGATCAAGTACCGCGAGATCAAGTTCGACTCGCGCTACAAGTATCTGTTCATCTCCGACTATCTCGAGGTGCACGCGATCTCGTGGGACCTGCTCAAGCCGGTCCCCTACGGCGACATGGTCGAGTGCATCCTCAAGGTCGCGCGCGCGATCGAGGCGATGCACAAGAAGAAGATGTTCCACGGCAACATCAAGCCTTCGAACGTCCTCCTCCGCCGCCGCAAGGGCGTGTTCCTGCCGCTCCTCTCCGATGTCGGCATCGCCTACGTGTACGACGAGAAGCGCTTCGCCGACGAGATGATGGTGCGCGGGATCTATCCCTACATGGCGCCCGAGCTGCTCGAGCAGTTCCACGGCAAGGGCGAGCCCGAGCCGGTGCCGGGGACGGCGCGCGGGGACATCTACTCCTTCGCGGCGATGATCGTCGAGACCTTCTGCCGCCGGCCCCCTTTCCTGCCGCGTGACTCCGTCGACTACGACAGCATCATGCAGCTGAAGAAGAACCAGAAGTACCGGATCATCATCAAGAACGACCCGACCACCGTCCTCGACATCCGTCGACTCAACGATCTCGTGCGCAAGTCCCTCGAGCCCGACCCGTCCCGGCGGCCGAGCTCGATGACGAGCGTGGTGCAGGAGCTCGAAGCCTGTCTGGAGAAGGACCGCGCCCCGGTTCTGGCATAACGTAGAAACAAAGGGAAGCAGCATGGCCGACAAAATCAACATCACCAAGTGCCGTTCGCTACTCAGTCAGGTCTACGAGCACATCTCCGAGCTCAACCAGCAGATCTGCGAAGACCACCGACACACGAAGATCTGTCCAGGCTTTCCCGACTACTACACGATCTCGCCGGGCGTGCACATCGACCGGGCGGGCAAGCGCCTGCAGAAAGAGGGCTACAAGGTCGCCTTCGCCGGCGGCTTCAGCGGCGGCAAGTCGACCCTGATCAACGCGCTCCTGCAGGAGCCCGAGCTGTTGCCGGCGGCGTCCGGCGAGTGCACCCTGTCGATCACGCAGATCAGCGCCCCCGAGGGTGGCGTCGACGAGCACGTCGAGGTGACCTACTTCACCCGTGATGACGCTCTGCGCAACCTGATCGAGAACCCGCGCTACGACGCGGTGTTCACGGACAAGAAGGACGACGTGCTGCGCGACTTCACCGCCGACAAGGCGCTGATGACGGTCAAGGGCAGCGTCAAGGCGATGTCGAAGTCCTTCGACCAGAGCCAGATCGAGCGTCTCGACGAGCTGAAGGAGTTCCTGGTCGCGATCGACAAGTTCTCCAACCGCCTCGGCACGACCCACATCGACAGCCTGGCCAACGCCGACCAGTACCAGACGACCGACAAGAACGACCGCGGCATGGGCCACCTGCTCCTGATCCAGCAGGTGCACCTGTTCAAGAAGAACCCGCTGTTCACGACCGACGGCATCGAGATCGTCGACCTGCCCGGCACCGACTCGACCAACCCGCGCCAGCGCGAGCTGACCCACAGCTTCATGAAGGAAGCGGACGTCGTGATCTCGGTCCTCGAGCCGAAGGGCTTCAAGACCGCCGACATCGATATCCAGAAGGAGCTCGGCAAGCACCACCACGAGATCCAGAACAAGATGTTCTTCGTGATCAACATGTGGGACAAGCTCAGCCGCTCGGACATCACCAAGGCCGAGGTCGAGAAGCTCTACATCGACCAGATCAAGAACAAGATCCTGCGCGCCGGCATGAGCGCCGACCGCATCTACCTGACCTCGGCGAAGTGGACCGAGCTGACCGAGAAGGCCTCGCGGGTCAAGCTGAGCTCGACCGAGCGCCAGGACCTCAACGAGTTCGACCGCGGCGCCCGCGAGAAGCTCGCCGGCCTCGACCTCGAGATCGTCCCCGACCTGCTCGAGCGCATGAAGGCGGTCTACAACGACGGCGGCGTCGAGCGCCTGCGGACCGACCTGATCGAGTACCTCAAAGAGGACATCGAGCGCGAGCGGCTGCGGGGGATCCACCAGGACCTCGCCTTCGTGCCCGAGGCGATGGGCAAGATGCTCGGGCTCTCGCGCGACGAGGTCGAGGACATCCTCGCCGACGCCAAGAACCAGCTCAAGCAGGTCGGCGAGTTCATCGAGAAGATCACCTACAGCTTCGAAGAGAAGCTCAGGATCGCCGAAGAGGGCCTGGAGAACGGTATCCCGCGGCTGGTCGGCGACGCGAAGAAGAAGCTCCTGAGCGGCATCCGCAAGATGACGCAGGCCGACAACCAGCTCCTCAGCTTCCGCCGCATCCGCAGCCGGCTCAACGTCAAGACGCCGAAGCGGATCAAGCTGGACGCGATCGACAAGATGAAGGACATCGTCAGCAAGAAGCTGGTCGAGATGATCGAGGACGGGGTCGTCGGGCGCGCGGTGGCGAAGATCGCCGGCGAGCTCGAGGCGACGAACATGGAGCCGATCCTCGAGCACTTCAGCAAGCAGCTCAAGCGCCAGTACCTGCAGCGCTACAAGAGCCTGATCTCGACGCTGAAGCGCGACATGAAGATGGTGACCGTGTGGCGCGCGACCGAAGAGACCTGGGACCTGCGCCAGACCGAGATGGAGCCGGCGACGATGGAGGCGACCTGGACCGACGCGATCGAGCGCGAGTTCCGGGAGGTCCTCAACACCACGTTCCAGGAGCAGGCCACCGAGCTGTGCAACAACCTCGCGGGCGTCCTGTGGCGCTACTACAAGCTCGCGATGGAAGAGGCGATCCACACCTTCGAGAACCTCGCCTCCGACCTGCGCAACACGGTCAAGCACACCGACGTCTCGCTGCCCCTGTCGCTGCTGAACGCCGAAGAAGGCGACGCCGAGAGCCGCAAGCTCAAGCTCGCCGAGTACGTCAGCACCCACGACGATGTCACCAAATGGCTCGAGCCGGCCACGAAGTTTCTCAGCTGATCAGCATCTCCCCCAAGGCCCGCCTCGTGCGGGCCGTTCTGCCTTGAGGACGACGCCATGGGTTTGATCCCCGAACCGATTTTCTTCGCCGAGGTCAAGAAGAACTCGGGCGCCAAACGGAAGCTCATCAACATCGCGAGCGATGAGTCCGAGACCCTCGAGCTCGAGATCCGCAGCGTCGACCGGCCGGAGTGGATCGAGATCGAGGAGCTGAAGGAAGGCACGAAGGTCGTCTTCAAGCCCCAGCAGCGCCGACGCTTCATCGTCAACCTCAACACGACCCACCGCTACTTTCCCGAGGACAAGTGCCTCGACGAGAAGATCGTGTACGAGTTCGAGGACGACACCATCCTCGAGCTGCCGATCACGATCGGCAAGATCGACAGCGAGGTGTCGGTCTACCCCGGCATCTACGCCCTCGACTTCGGCACCAGCAACAGCTGCTTCGGCTGGAAGAACCGCTTCGACGCGACCCAGGACCCAACCGAGGTGTTCCGCCCCGCGAAGACCTCCGAAGAGATCCCGAGCTGCCTGTTCTTCAAGGACGTCGCCCACCGCCAGAAGCCGAAGTACGTGATCGGCACCGAGGCGCTCTACGACATCAAGGAGTTCAGTCACCAGACCTACTCCTACTTCATGAGCATCAAGCGCCTGCTCGGTAGCGACCGCGAGTTCTACGTCCTCGACGACCACGCCGGTCTGCACCACGAGAACCGGCAGCAGTGGACCGTCGAGGAGATCTGCTCGTTCATCATCGAGGAGATCCTCAAGCGCGCCGAGGCGGACGTCGGCGGCAAGATCGAGCGGGTGGTCGCGACCTACCCGACGCTCTACTCGATCCGCAAGAAGAACGCCCTGCGCCGGGCCTTCGGCCGGGCCTTCAAGCGGCTCGGCGTCGAGATGCAGGACGACTCGCTGATCCTGAACCTCGACGAGGCCAACGCCGCGGCCTTCAACTTCATCTACGAGACGCTGCTCGAAGAGTTCCGCTCGATGGACATCACCGAGCGCCAGACCTTCCTGCTCTCGTACGACTTCGGCGGCGGAACCACCGACGTCAGCCTGCTCGACGTCAAGATCTCCCGCGATGAGCAGGGCAAGATCTACATCAACACCGACCTCAAGGGGGTGACCGGCGACCTGTTCTACGGCGGCGACAACGTCACCCTGTCGCTCTTCCGCATCCTGAAGACCAAGCTCGCCCTCGCGATCAACGAGAAGAAGCGCGAGGCCCGTCAGGCGAAGGAAGCGACCCAGCGCCAGGAGGCGGACATCTGGGCCGGGAACAAGGCGCCGAAGGCGGCCGAGCCCGAGGACGACATCTGGGGCTCCGGCGGCAGCGGCGACGACGACATCTGGAGCGGGGGCGCCGCGGAGAAGAAGGAAGAGGAAACGAAGCCGAGCGAAGAGGCCGCCGCCGACCCCGACCTCGAGAACATCGAGAACAAGGAAGACCCCGACGCCTACGAGTCCTACTTCGTGCGGCTGGACACCTGGGCCGAGGTCTTCGAGCGCTCGTGCCGCGAGGAGGTCGACTTCCGCGAGCTGTACGAGGAGCGCTGCAAGGACCTCGGGAGGCCCTTCGACCGCCGTGAGCTCGAGCAGCTGATCAACACGATCGAGTGTATCATCCCGACGAAGTTCCGCGACTACCGGGACGTCGACCCCTTCAAGGAGGCGACGGCCAAGGAGCTGTTCTACGAGCTCTGGCACGAGGCCGAGACCCTGAAGATCATGCTCGTCGCGAGCAAGGACCGCGAGGTCAAGATCAGCAACGTGCTCAAGAAGACCGCCTGCTACACCGGCGTCGACCCGATGCTCTTCAACGAGGCCGTCAAGATCTCGATGGACGAGCTCGACGCGCGGGTCTCGCCGGACATCGAGCGCAACATCAAGAAGGCCTTCAACCTGTACACTTCGTCCCTCGCGGGCGAGCAGAAGGGCATCCGCGTCCGCAGCAAGTCGAAGAACGTCACCGCCAAGCTCAAGGTGCTGCTCGCCGGCAACAGCTCGAAGCTGCCGATCGTGCGCGACCGGGTTTTGTCGATCTTCAACCTCGACGAGAGCGACCTGCACCTCAACCCGCGGCGCCTGAAGAAGGCGGTCGCCCAGGGGGCCTGCGAGGAGTACTCGATCCTCAAGGAGTTCGGGGAAGGCGGGCTGATCAACTACAACAGCAACGACTTCCTCGAGCGCTTCCCCTACTCGGTCGGTCTGTACCACAAGGACCTCGCGCTGGTCGGCTACAAGGGCGGCTTCTGCCCGATCTTCACCCGCGGTGATGGCAAGGGCACCGCGGTCACCCTCGACAGCGAGAGCAACTTCCTGATCCACGACAAGCTGACCGACCTCGCGCTGTACGCCGACTATCACGACGGCACCGGCCCGGTCTACCTCGGCAAGGTCGACTTCCGGAACCCCCTCGACAAGGAGTACGAGCCGGAAGAGGAAGAAGGCGCCGAGGCTGCGGTCGCGGAGGCGGGGGATCCCTTCGCCGACGACGACGAGCCCGCCGCTGCGCCCGAGGCCGCGGGGCCGGTGGCGCCGGAAGAGCCGCAGAAGCCGCTGTTCCGGCTGCGCTTCATGATCCGCGACGACCGCGAGATCCAGGTCGCCGACCTGCAGACCCTGAAGATGTTCCAGTTCGAGCAGGTCGACGAGGAAGTCACCGCCGAGCGCGACCCCTTCTCCGGCGTGCACTGAGCCGGGCCGCGCGATGCAAGACAAGCTCCGACGCGCCCTCGACCGCTACGAGGAGGAGGCTCTGCGGGCCTTCCGCGCGGCGCTGAAGAAGGCGCGGGCGCGGCTCGAGGCGGCGCTGAGCGAGAGCGAGGCCGAGCTCCCCAGCGAGCAGCCCTCGAGCGAAGACACCCTCGCCGACGTGCCGATCGCCGAGCTGCAACGCCAGCTCGCCGAGGCGCGCAGCCCGAGCGAGCCGCGCAATCCCAACGAGTCGCTGCACGACGTCAGCCCTGCCGACATCGCGAAGTTCCGCGACGAGGTCAAGAAGAAGAGCCGGCGGGTCAACGAGCGCAAGAGCGGCCGTGTCGACCCGCCCGCCGAGGCCGCGAAGCCCGAGGCCCAGGACCTCGGCGAGCTCGGCGCCTGCCTCGACGACCTCCAGGCGCTGCGCGAGCTGCTCGACAAGCACAACTTCGCCTTCCCGAAGGACATGCTCTCCTTCGTCGGCAAGTCCCGCCGCATCGCCGCGGGCCTCACTCCCGACGAGCGCACCGGGCCGAAGGGCGCGAAGGTGCTGGTCGACTGCCAGCGCTTCGTCGAAGGCCTCGGGGAGTTCTGCCTGACCCACCCGCGGCGCGACGCCCTGTCGGGCTTCGCCGCCTCGCTGGCCGAGCGCTGGAGCGACTTCCTGCGCCGGGCCGGGGTCGAGCTCTTCCCGCGCGGCGGCGCCGACCTGCAGGGGCTGCTCGGCCAGGAGGGCGTCGAGGCCCGGCCCCTCGCCTCCGATCAGCCGGAGGGCAAGGCGCTCGCGCTCCTGCGTCGCGGCTTCCGGGTCGGCGGAACCGTGCGCCAGTCCGCGCTGGTGTGCGCCGCGACGGCGAGTGATGGAGGCTTGTCGACGGCGATCGCGCGCGCCCTCTCCGGAATGGTCACCGCGCGTCCGTACGGTGTCGGGCCCGCCTCGGTCGACGCCCTGGTCGACCTCGCCCGCTTCCTGCGCGAGATTCCCGCGGCCGACGAGGAGAAGCGGGTGCTGTGCGCGCGCTTCGCCCTCAACCGGGTGGTGCTGCAGGACTCGAAGAACCAGCTCCGCTCCGAGCGCAAGAGCCTGCTGAACTGGCTCGCCGAGCGCGGCTACTACGAGATCAAGGCGCGTGCCGGGGACACCTTCGACGAGAGCTACAAGCCGAGCAAGTACGAGCGCCGCATCGTCAGCTCCGAGCGGCCCGCCGGCGAGATCGTACGGGTGATCCAGGTCGGCCTGCTCAACCGGGTCGGCGTCGCGGTCCAGAAGACCATCCTCGGCGTCGCCGGCTGATGGGTGAGCGCGCGACCGGGACCATCTTCGTCGACCGCCGCGGCTTCGGCTTCCTCGACGGCAGCGACGCGAGCTGGTTCATCCCCCCGCCCCAGCTGCGCGGCTTCTTCGCCGGCGACGTCGCGACCGGCCGCGTCGTCTCGACCGGCCGCCAGAGCCACGTCGAGGACCTCAGCCTGGTCCGGCGCCGGCGCCGCCAGGTGTTCGGCAAGGTGCTGCGGCGGAGCGGGAAGTGGAAGCTCGAGCCGGACCCGAAGACCGCCAACGGCTGGCTCGACCTCGCCGACGACCCCGGCCTCGAAGAGGGGAGCTTCATCCTCGCCCGCCTGGCCGAAGACGGCAGCGCCTCGCTGCAGGAGGCGCTCGGCCCCCTCGACGAGGGCGCGCTCGCCCTGCGCCGGGTGTGCGACCGCTACGAGCTGCGCGAGGCCTTCCGCGCGGATGCGCAGGAAGCGGCCGAAGCGCTCGCCGGCCGCGAGGCGACGCCCAGGGGCACCCACCGCGACCTGACCGGGCTGTGCTTCCTGACCATCGACGGCCCGAGCACCCGCGACATCGACGACGCCCTGTGCGTGCTGCCCGCCGACAGCGAGGGCTGCCTGCGGCTGCTCGTCGCGATCGCCGACGTCGCCGAGCTCGTGCGCGAGGGCCAGCCCGTCGACCGCGAGGCCCAGGCCCGGGGAACCTCGACCTACCTGGTCGGGCGCGTGCTGCCGATGTTGCCGCCGGCCCTGTCCGAGGGGGCGCTGAGCCTGCTCCCGGGGGAGACGCGCTACGCGATGGTGTGCGAGCTGCGGCTCGATCCCGAGGGGGCGGTGCGCTCGACCGACCTGTACGAGGCGCGCATCCGCTCCCGGCATCGCCTGACCTACGCCGAGGTCGACGGCTACCTCGGCGGGGAAGAGCCCGCGGACGCCGAGCTCGCCGAGCAGCTGCGCTGGCTGCGCACGACGACCGCCCGGCTCGGCTTCTTCCGCCAGCGCCGGGGCGGTGTCGAGCCGACCCGCTTCGAGTCCGAGATCCGGCTCGACGAGGACAAGGAGCCGGTCGACGTGCAGGTGCGCCGGCCGCGGGCCTCCCACAAGATGATCGAGCTGTGCATGGTCGCCGCCAACGAGGCGGTCGCGCGCTGGCTGGCAGACCGCGGGCAGAGCGCCCTGTTCCGGGTGCATCCCCGGCCCCTCGACGAGAAGATCGAGACCTTCACCAGCGCCGCGCGGCACTTCGGCTTCGAGCCCGGCTTCGGGCCGGCGCTCAGCCCCGCCTCCCTCGCCGCCTTCGACCGCCAGACCAGCGGCACGCCCGAAGAGGCGGCGCTGTGGAGCGTCCTGCTCAAGAGCCTGGGCTCGGCGCGCTACGCGACCTCCCAGGATCCGCACTTCGGCCTCGGCGCCACCCTGTACCTGCACTTCACCTCGCCGATCCGCCGCTACGCCGACCTGGTCGTGCACCGCATCGTCAAGGCCTACGTGCGCGGCCGGCGCGCCCCGGTCGATCCGGCAGGCCTCGGGCGGCTCGGCGAGCACCTCAACCTGCGTGCGCGGCTGGCGAGCCGGGCCCAGAACGACCACCACAAAATGGTCGCCGCGCGGCTGCTCGACCGCGACCGCGACAAGGTCTATGGCGCGCGGGTGGTCGCGGTGAACAGGGCGGGGGTGTCGGTGCAGCTCGACAGCTCCCACCTGCGGGGCTGGGTGCCGCTGTCCGCGCTGCCCGCCGGGCCCTACGAGCTCGACGAGCCCGAGCTCAGCCTGCGCGGCGCCGAGGGCAGCCTGCAGTGCGGGAGCTTCCTGCGGGTGCGGTTGAAGAAGGCCGACCCCGCCCTCGGCGACATCGAGTTCGTCGCGTTGGGCTGAGCCGGTGCGGTTTCCGGGACGGAATCCCGCCCTCGCCACATCCCTGGACTTCCGCCGGCCGGGCCGGTAGACTCTTGCGGTATCTCTCCCCTACGCGCCACCGCTCCGCGGCGGCCAGACAGGAGTTCCGGGCACGATGGCCGACGCAGAGACTTTCGAGCGCGACGAGTTCCACTTCGCCGGATACGACGGCGAGCCGATCTACTACCGGACGACGGTGCCGGACAAGTTCGAGGCGCTGGTCTTCCTGTGCCACGGGCTGTACGGGCACAGCGGGCGCTTCATGCACCTGATCCAGAAGCTCGCGCCGACCGGCTTCGCCTTCTTCGCGATGGACTTCCGCGGCCACGGCCTGACCAAGGGCAAGCGCGGGCACATCGGCAGCTTCCGCGGGCTGGTCGAGGATCTGCGCATCCTGATCGACCGCAAGACGATGCGCTACCCCGACAAGCCGGTCTTCCTGTTCGGCCACGACATGGGCGCACTGGTCGTGCTGCAGTACCTGCAGGACATGGGCAACGCGGCGCCCCAGGGCGGGGCGGTGCTGACCGGCACGCCGGTGCCCTACGCCCACGCGGCGCGGCCGGCTTTCTGCGGCAAGCTCGCCCAGTGGCTGGCGCCGAACCTGCAGCGCCCGGGAGCCTGCGATCCCAGCCTCGAGGTCTACGACATCCTCGAGGATCATCGCTACTACCACGACGAGCTGCGCCACAACTGGATCACGCCACGCACCTGGGGCGAGCTCGACAAGGCCGCCGCGTCGGTCGACCGCTGGATGCAGCTGATCAAGCGGCCGCTGTTCTTCATGCACGGCGCCCACGACCGGCTCGCCGAGGTGATCGGCCCGCGCAACCTGCTCAAGAAGATCGAGCGCGCCGGCAACACCACCGCCGAGCTCCTCGAGATCGACGAAGGCGCCCACGACCCGATCCACGACTGGGGCATGGAAGAGGCCTGCGAGGCCGTCGAGGCCTGGTGGTGCGCGCAGCTCTACGAGCTCAAGGGGCTGCAGCTCGGGCCGCTCAAGCCCAAGAAGAAGAAAAAGAAGAAGAAGGTCGCCGCCTGACGTTCCCACGGCTCCGCAACCCTCGGGGACCGTCCACGCGGGGTCTCCACCCGCATGGAGGCTCCGATGTCCGAGAACCCCTTCCTGTCCCGGGACTTTTCCATCCCCTTCGAGCAGATGCGCGGCGAGCACCTCAAGCCCGCGTTCGACACCCTGCTCGCGGAAGCCGAACAGGCGCTCGAGGCGATCGCCGACGACCCCGCGCCGAGCTTCGAGACCACGCTCATGCGGCTCGAGGAGGCGACCGAGCCACTCGAGCAGATCATCACGCGAGCCCAGCACCTCGAGAGCGTGCGGACGACCGACGCGATGCGCGCCGCGGTCAACGAGGTGCTGCCGGCCTACAGCGCCTTCACCTCGAGCGTCTACCTGCATCCGGGGCTGTGGAAGGCGATCGAGAGCGTCGCGAACAGCCCCGAGGCGGCCGCGCTCGACCCGGTCCAGGCGCGCTACCTGACCAAGACCGTCGACGCCTTCAAGCGCCACGGCGCCCATCTCGACGCCGCCGGCAAGGAGCGCATCGCCGCGATCGACAAGCGGCTGACCGAGCTGACCACCCGCTTCGGCCAGAACGTGCTCGACGCGACGGCGGCCTGGGAGCACGTCGTCACCGACGAGGCCGGCCTCGCCGGCCTGCCCGAGTCCGCGCGCGAGGCGGCCCGCGAGGACGCGCAGGCGAAGGGCAAGGAGGGCTGGCGCTTCAGCCTGCAGGTACCGAGCTACGTCGCGGTGCTGACCTACGCCGACGACGCCGCCCTGCGCGAGTCCCTGTACCGGGCGTACAACAGCCGCGCCTCGAGCGGTGAGGGCGACAACCGGCCGCTGATCCTCGAGATCCTGCAGCTGCGCAAGGAGAAGGCGGGCCTGCTCGGCTACGCCGACTTCTCCGACCTCGTGCTCGCCGAGCGCATGGCGAAGAGGGGCCAGACCGCGACGGAGTTCATCGCCGGCCTGACCGAGCGCACCCGGCCCTTCTTCGAGCGCGAGCGGGCCGAGCTCGAGGCCTTCCGCAAGGAGCTCGAGGGTCCCGAGGCCCCGGCACTGCAGGCCTGGGATGTCAAGTACTACGCCGAGAAGCTGCGCAAGGCGCGCTACGCCTACGACGAGGAGCGCCTGCGGCCGTGGTTCTCCGCCGACAAGGTGCTGAGCGGCCTGTTCGGCATCGTCCACAAGCTGTACGGCATCACGATCGAAGAGGCCACCGACGGCGCGAGCCTGTGGGATGAGGCCGTCAAGCTGTACGCGATCCGCGACGCCGAGGGCGTGCACCGCGGCTCCTTCTACGTCGACCTGTTCCCGCGCGACAACAAGCGCGGCGGCGGCTGGATGAACTGCTTCATCGTCGGCGGTCCGCGGGACGACCGCTTCGCGCCCCACCTCGGCCTGGTGTGTGGGAACCTGAGCAAGCCGGTCGGCGACAAGCCCGCGCTGCTGCGTCCGAGCGAGGTGCGGACGATCTTCCACGAGCTCGGCCACCTCTTGCACCAGTGCCTGAGCACCGTGTCGATCAAGACCCTGGCCGGCGTCAACGTCGCCTGGGACTTTGTCGAGCTGCCCTCGCAGCTGATGGAGAACTGGTGCTGGGAGCGCGAGGCCCTCGACCTGTTCGCCCGCCACTATGAGACGGACGAGACCCTGCCCGCCGCTGACCTCGAGAAGCTGCTCGAGGTCCGGAACTTCCAGGCCGGCATGATGCAGATGCGGCAGCTCGGCCTCGCGACCCTCGACCTGCGCCTGCACCAGGACTACGATCCGGACACCCACGGCGAGCTCCTGCCCTACTGCCGGAAGATCGCCGAGGAGTTCAGCCCCGCGCCGCTGCCGGACGACTTCGCGATGGTGACCGGCTTCGGGCACCTGTTCTCCGCGCCGGTCGGCTACGGTTCCGGCTACTACTCCTACAAGTGGGCCGAGGTGCTCGACGCCGACGTGTTCTCGCGCTTCAAGGAGGAGGGGATCTTCAACCCCGAGACCGGCCGGCGCTTCCTCGACCGCCTGCTCAGCCGCGGCGACTCCGACGACCCCCTGCAGCTGTTCAAGGACTTCATGGGCCGCGAGCCGGACGCTGAGGCCCTGTTCGAACGGCGCGGCCTGGTCGCGACGGCCTAGGCCGTGGCGATCTGGACCGACGGCACGACCCACTTCCAGGCTCGCCAGGGCCGCGTCCGCCGGTTCCAGGACGGCAAGCTGACCGCCGAGCGGAAGCTGTTCGTCGGGGGTGACGTCGCCTACGACCCCGACACGAAGCAGCTCTTCGTCCAGGGCGGGCGGAACTTCAAGACGCCGCCCTCGGTGCACGTGCTCGATCCCGACAGCCTCGAGACCGTGCGCATCCTCGACCTCGCCCTGTGGCGCTTCACCAGCCTCGGCGAGGGCAGGCTCGCGGCGCTCGTCAAGGGCTCCGGGAAGGGCCCCGCGCGGCTGTGCATCGGCCCGCCTGGCGAGTGGGAGAGCGAGCGCGCGCTCCAGTTCGAGAAGTTCCGCCGCATCAGCCCGGGCATCTGCCAGCGCCAGGGCGAGCCGCTGGTCGACAGCGAGCCGGGCATCCGCGCCTCGGCCGCGGGCCTGGTGGTGTGGGACGGCCAGACCGGGCTGGTCGCCTGCAGCCACGCGCGCAGCACCGACTTCGACCAGGTGCTGTGCTTCCCGGCCGCCGCCGAGACCAACGTGCAGGCGGCTCCGGCCCCGGGCGGCGTGCTGGTGGTCAGCCGCTGGATGAACCGCGACTCCCGCGCCTGGTCCGTCGACCAGGGCGACCCGATGGGCCTCCTGGCCGACGGCTACAGCGCCTGGGTCACCGCCCTCGACGATGCGGCCCTGCTCGCCCACGACAACCAGATGCGCGTGATCGATCTGACCAGCGGCGAAGATCTCGCGGTCTGCGACCGCTACCGTGGCTTCCCCGCGGCCATCGCCAGCGCGGGAGGCGTCGCGATCTTCGACGAGGCCGACGGCCTGTACGAGGCCCGGCGCGAAGGGGACACGCTGCAGGTCTCCTTCCTCGCCGCGGTCGAGAAGTTCCAGGTGCGGGCGATGTTCCCGGCGGACTTCGACTTCCGCGCCCACAAGCAGGAGCTGCGGCAGCTCTGCAACCGCCGCCAGCGCAGGAGGTCCGGAGACACCGTCGAGCTGACCCTCGTCGACCTCGAAGAGGAGGCGGTCGCCACCGCGCGCGCCTGGCTCGAGGGGAAGAACGCGGCGGACATCGTCGTCGAGCCCCTGCCGCGTTAGGGCCTGGAAAGGATAAGTCGCGCATTCGGGCGCGCCTGCGGCGTAACTGTGTCACTTGCCTCACTCCACCTCCACCTCCACCACTCGTACCTCGCGGTGTCGGTGTTCGGCCGCTGCGGCCGCGGCTCCTCGTTCCTCGGTGCCGAGACCTTGCTGTTGGGATTGGTATGCGTCGTTCGCCAAGCAACACAATTCCTGCCGCATCCGCACCCTCGGTGCTCGACTTATTCCTTTCCAGGCCCTTAGCCATGAAGATCCTCAGCTTCCTCGCCACCGACTTCGGCTGGCAGCCCTTCCGTCAGACCCTGCCCGAGGTGCCCGAATGCACCGATGGAGGCCGGGTCTCCGACGCCCTGGTCGCCTTCCTGCACGTCGAGGCCGAGGACATGGAGCCCGACGCCCGCAAGCGCGCCTTCAAGCGCACTCTCAAGCACCTGAAGTGGCAGGCCGGGAAGGTCGGCTACAAGACCGCGGTGCTCCACAGCTTCGCCCACCTCGGCGGCAGCAACGCCGCGCCCGCCTTCGCCCAGGCCTTCCTCGAAGAGCTCGCCGAGCGGCTGACCGGGGCGGGCTACACGGTGCGCCTGACTCCCTTCGGCTACTTTTGCAGCTGGGACATCAAGGTCCGGGGCGAGAGCCTCGCGAAGGTCTTCAAGACGTTCTGAGGAAGTCCGCGTGGCCCGGCCCGCCGAAGTCGCGTACTGTGGATGTGCCCGCGCGGGGAGGCTTCCCCATCAACGGGAAGAGGCGGCGGAAGGTGGACGACAGGATGCACGACGAGAGCCTGG
>JAUIEM010000106.1 GCA_030428695.1 bacterium | reverse complement strand
GGCGACCGAGTAGTAGGCGCCGAGGTAGCGGTCGGCCGCCCCGAAGTACCACTGGTCGTCGAGCTCGCGCACGTGCTCGATCATCGCCTTCGCCTTGTTCTTGTTGAACAGCACGTACGAGAAGCCCATCTGGCGCGACCACTTCCCGAGGTTCACGGCGGTCCAGTAGATCGCCTCGATGCCCTCGTTGTCGATCTTGAGCACCGCGGTCTCTTCCTCCTCGCCCGCCGCGATGGCGGAGCGGAAGGCGGGGAAACAGTCGAGCCCGCGCTCGCTGCTGTTCAGCCCCTTCTCGTAGAGCTCGAGCCGCTCTTCGTCATCCTCCTCGTCGAGCAGCCCCTCGGCGAGCAGGTAGTAGGTGTTCGAGAGCTTCCAGAAGCTGTCGTACAGGTCGGGGTCGAAGGGCAGCTCGGCCCGCTCGCGCAGGGCGCTGAAGCGCCGGTTGGCGCGGGCGACGAAGTCGTCCTGGCTCTCCTCCGCCTGCTTGCCCGGAGGCCCGAAGGCGGCCTGCTCTTCGGGGGGCAGCGTCTCGTAGAAGCGCTCGAGCTCCTCTTTGCCCTGGTCCTGCTCGAAGGCGAGCACCTGCTCGTAGAGCCGCGCGCACTGCTTGAGCTCGTCGCGGGTCTCCCAGCCGACCCGCAGGGACTCGGCCTGAGCCTTGACGTCGTGCATCTCGGCCTCGCGCGCCTCGAGCTCGGCGGGGTCGGGCGGGTAGGGGTTGCCCCACAGGTCGGTGGACCAGCCGAAGTCGCGGCCCGTGCAGCCGCTGGCGAAGACCAGGATGGCCAGGACCAGGCCGGACTTGAGGAGCTTTGCCATCGTCTACTCTCCACGCAGGGGGTGAGCCTAGAAGTACTCGCTGATCTCCGCGAGCAGCTTGCGCGCCTTCTCTTTCTCGACACGCTGGATCGGGACGACGTCCGGATACTTGTCGAGAGGCGCATCGATCACGAACTGCAGGCGTTCCTTGAACAGGTCTTCGTCCTGCATCTTGGTCGCGTAGAACTCCGCGTACAACACGCTGGTCGCCAGGTAGTACGGAGCGGCCTCGAGGGCGGCCTTGAAGTGCTCCTCGGAGAGCTCCATGTCGCCGCCGGCGATCGACGGCGCGACGGCGTAGTAGGCCCCGAGGTAACGGTCGGCCGCGCCGTAGAACCAGTCGGCGTCGAGCTCGCGCACGTGCTGGATCATCTCCCAGCCCTTGTTCTTGTTGAACAGGACGTGGGAAAAGCCCTTGAGGCGCGACCACTTGCTCAGGCTGACCACCGTCCAGTAGACGCCCTCGATGCCGTCGAGGGGGATCTCCTTGGCGGCGACCTCTTCGGCCTCGCCCGCGGCGATCGCCTTGCGGAACGAAGGGAAGCAGGCCATCGCCCGCTCGGCGTTGTCGAGGGCCTGCTGGTACAGCTCGAGCTTGCGGTCCTTGTCGTCGTCGTCGTCGAGCATCTCGGCGAGCAGGTAGGTGCTCTGCGAGAGCTTCCAGAAGTCGTTGTAGAGGTCGGGATCGAAGCTCTGCGCCGCCGCGTCGCGCAGCTGGCTGAAGCGCTCGGCCGCGCGCGCCCGGTGATCCTCGTCGGTCTCGCCCGGGAGCGGATCGGGCGAGCCGAAGCGTTTCTGCTCCGCGGGCGACAGGCCTTCGTAGTAGCGCTCGAGCTCTTCTTTGACGCGCCCCTGGGTGTAGGCGAGCAGCTCTTCGTACTGGCCGCAGAGCCGCAACAGCTCGTCCGGGGACGACCAGCTCACGCGCAGGTTCTCGGCCGACGTGCGCAGCTCGCGCATCTCTTCCGAGCGGGCCTCGAGCTCGGCGGCGTCGGGCGGGTAGGGGTTGCCCCACAGGTCGGTGGACCAGCCGAAGTCGCGTCCGCTACAGCCGGACAGCAAGAGGAGCGCGGACAGGAGGAAGAGGAGCTTCCGCATGAAACCTCCGGCCCAGGGTGGGCGACCGGGCCCGGTCACCGTCTGTGAAATCGGTGTAAAGTCTTGTCCGGCAGTGTAGGCGGACCCCCGGACGGGTGTCAAGGGGACGGGAGAAGGCGCCGGGCAGGCGGCGGAAGACGACGGGCTCCGAGCGGAGACCGGCACGCTCAACGCAGGGGCCGCAGCGCCGCCGCCACCTCGGCGCCGGTCTGGTAGCGCTTGGCGGGGTCGCGCTCCATCAACTTCCCGACCACCGCGACGATGCCCTTGGACAGGTTCGTGCGCAGCTGATCGACCGGCTTGGGCCGCTGGCTCGCGTCGCGTTGCATGCGCCGCCGGTCCGGCACCGCGTGCGGCGGGATGCCGGTCAGGGTCTGGTAGATCGTGCAGCCCAGGCAGTAGAGGTCGCTGCGATGGTCGGCGTGCTGCGGCTGCTCGAGCTGCTCGGGGGAGGCGTACGCCGGCGTGCCGAGGCGGATCCCGGCGCGGGTGATCGACTTCCCGCCGCCGAGCTTGACCAGCCCGAAGTCGGCGATCTTCAGCTTGCCCTGCTCGGTCAGCAGCAGGTTGCTCGGCTTGAGGTCGCGGTGCACGATGTCGTGCTGGGCGAGCTCCCACAGCGCCTCGGCGACCGGGATGAAGGCCCGCGCCGTCCACCGCTCGTCCTTCGGCCCTCCAGCCTCGATCGCGGACAGCAGCGAGCCCCCGGGCGCGTAGCCCATCGCGATGCAGAAGCGGCCCTGGTCCTTGAAGAAGTCGTAGATCTCGATCACCGCCGGATGGTGCAGGGAGGCGAGGGCCTGCGCCTCGCGGGTGAAGCGGGTCATGTGGTAGAGGTTGTTGGCGAAGCGCGGGAACAGGATCTTCAGCGCGACCTTGCGCTTGAGCTTGAGCTGCGTGGCGAGGAACACCGTGCCCATGCCCCCGACGCCGATCTGTTTCTCGATGCGGTAGCCGCCGATCAGCGGCTGCAGGGGGCTGAAGCCGTCGCCGCTCTCCGACCGGCTGGCCGTCCCCGAGCTCGGCGGGGGCGGCGGCGGAACCGCCCGCGCGGCCTGCGCCTTCGAGCGGGCGATGGCGCAGCGCACGCCGCGCCCGAGGCTGCGGCTGGTCAGGGTGCCCTTGAACAGCACCTCCTCGACCCCGCTCTCGAGCAGCTTGATCACCAGCTCCGTGTCGTCGACGCTGAGCAGCACGACCAGCGGCGTCTCGGAGCCCTTGCCGCGCCGCAGGCGGTCGAGCAGCGTGAACACATCGCCGTCGGCGTGGTGCAGGTCGAGCAGCGCGCAGTCGAAGCGCTGCTGCGTCAGCATCTTCGCCGCCTCCTTGACGTTCTTCGCGTTGACCGGCGAGAACGCGAGGCGGGTGCCGCTCATCTCGCTGCTGATCAGGCTGCGCTCGACCACGTCGTCGAAGGCGAACAGGATGCGCATCGGCGGTGGCGTGCGCGGCCCGCCTTCGTGCAGCGCCGCCGCGACAGAGCGCGGCGGCGTCAGACGCTGCACAGGCTTCTCGCTCGGCGCGGGCTCCTTGGCGGACTTGCGCCGCGTCGCCCCGCGCTTGGTGGTGCGCTTCTTGACGCGCGTCTTCTTCTTGTTCCGCGCGGCTGCCTGGTCCTTCAGACGCTCCTTCTTGGGTTTGCGCTTGGCCATCTCAGTCCCACATCGCCCGGACGGTGTCCTCGAAGCGCCGCTGCGGGAGCCCGGCCACCGCCCCGCGGTAGGCCACCCCATCCTTGACGACCTCGTGCGGACCGGCGGCGAGCTTCTCGGGCGCTGTCAGCACATCCTCCCGGAAGAAGAGCAGGTCGGCCCGCATCCCCGCGCGCAGCTCGCCCGCGTCGTCCTGGCCGATGGTGCGCGCGGCGAGCCCGGTCGCCCCGTGCCAGGCCCGGAGCGGCGCGAGACCGTCGCGGACCAGATGGACGATCTCGAGGTAGTTCCTCCCGTGCATGCCCGGCAGCACCGGGTCGGTGCCCGCGAGGATCGGCAGGTCCCCGGTGTGGGCGTGGGCGACCGCGGCCTGGTGGACCGCCGCGACCCGCTCGACCTTCGCGCGCACGAAGTCGCTCAGACCCTCGGCCTCGGTCAGCGCCGCCATCACCCAGGAGGTCGGCGTCACCACGCAGCCCCGCTCGGCTGCGAGCTCGACCAGCCGCTCGTCCATGAAGGAGATGTGCTGCAGGTCGTGCACGCCGTGCCGGATCGCGAGCTCGATGCCCGAGGCGCTGTGGGCGTGGGCGGCGACCTTGAGCCCCCGGGCCTCCGCCTCGCTGCAGATCGCCTCGATCTCCGCCGGGCTGAGGTCGCGGTTGTCGAGGCAGTCGCTCGGCGAGGCGACCCCCGGGCTGGTGCACAGCTTGATCCAGTCGGCGCCGCAGGCCGCGATCTCGCGCACCCGCTTGCGGCACTCGTCCGGGCCGTCGACGATGCTCGACGGCCGGCCCGGCCCCGGCGGCCACAAGGCGGAGAGCTGGGCGTGGCAGCGGTCGGGCCCGCGGAAGTCGGCGTGACCGCCCGTCGACGACAGCATGCAGATCGCGATCTTCAGCCGCGGGCCGAGCATCACCCCCTCGTCGACCAGCCGCTTCATCCAGTGGGTCGCCCCGCCGACATCGCGCATCGTCGTCACGCCGCCGTCGACCAGCGTCGCGTGCAGGATCTTCTCCACGTACAGCAGGCTGCCGAGGCCGTTGGCCCGCTGCTGGTGCTTCTCGGCCAGCCCGAGGATGGTGATGTGCCCGTGGCAGTCGACCAGGCCGGGGGTCACCGTGAAGCCCGACGCGTCGACGCGGGTCGCGCCCTCGGCGGTGCCGGCCGGCTGGATCGCGACGACGCGTCCCCGGTCGATGACGAGATCGATGTTCTCATGCAGCGCGGTGGTGTCGGGAGCGGTGCCGTCGTACAGACGCGTGATGTCTCCGAGGACGAGCATGCGGACTCCTGCAAACCGAAGGCATCCATTATGCGCGGAGCGCACCCCTGCGTCGAGGACGGCGCGCGGATCCGGCCGGAGGGGCCGCGCGCGCCCCCTTTCCCGCGCCTCGCTTCTTGCCGCGGGTCGCGAACGCCGCTAGCTTGTCCACACAGGTCCAACAACGGAGGCTCGCCATCCGCCCCCCCATCAGCGTCATCATCCCGACCTACAACGCCGCCCGCACCCTGCCGGAGACCCTCGCCAGCGTGCGCGCGCTGGAGCATCCGGTCGAGCTGCTCGTCGTCGACGACGGCTCGACCGATGCGACCGTCGCGATCGCCGAGGCCGAGCCCGGGGCGCGGGTCCTGCGCCGCAGCCACCAGGGCATCGGGCCGACCCGGAACGCGGGCGTGGCGGCGGCCCGCGGCGAGCTGCTCGCCTTCCTCGACGCCGACGACCGCTTCACCCCCGCCAAGCTTCGCGTCCAGCTGCCGGCGCTGGAGGGCGCCGAGCTGGTGTTCGGCCACGTCCGCCAGTTCCTCTGCCCCAGCCTGGATCCCGGGGAAGCCGCGAAGCTGCGCGTCGACACCGCGCCGACCCCCGGCTACCTGCTCGGAGCGCTGCTGCTGTCGCGAGAGAGCTTCGCGCGGGTCGGGCCCTTCCGCGAGGACCTGACCGTCGGCGAGTTCGTCGACTGGATGGCCCGGGCGCGCGAGGCCGGGCTGCGCGAGGTGTGCGTGCCGGAGGTGGTGCTCGAGCGCCGGGTCCACGCCTCGAACACCGGCCGCCGCGAGCGCTCCGCGCGCGGGGACTACGTCGCCGTCCTCAAGGCCGCCCTCGACCGCCGGCGGAAGCGGGAGCCGTGAGGGAGGCTCAGATGTTGCGGTCGAGGTAGCGGTCGAAGCCGGACTTCATCACGCTGTACAGGATCAGGCAGTAGACGAGCTGCGCGACCAGCGAGGCGCCGATGATCAGCGGGATCATGTAGGGCTCGATCTGGTACTGGATCGCCTCGGGAGACTTGACCACGGCCGGCATGTTGCGCGCGATGATGATCGGGTTGATCGGGAAGGCGCAGCAGCACATCGCCGCCGGCGCCGCCATCTCCGCGACGACCGCGACGACCGCGAGCACCAGGGCGCGGATCGAGGACTTGACCAGGAAGCTGATGCAGATGCCCTGGACGACATAGAAGGCGAGCATCGCGGTCAGCACCACCGCCGAGTACGGGATCGCCCAGATCGTCAGGTGCTGCGGCACCAGGCCGAGGTAGCCGGCGATCGTCATCAGGGTTATGAAGCTCATCGGGATGATCAGCAGGAACATCAGCGAGCGCGTCAGCCCGAGGATCAGCCCGCGCAGGTAGGTCCCCTCGTCGATCGGCGTCGTCGCGAGCAGCATCTGCGACTTGTTCTCGCGCTGGATCACCACCGAGGTCGCCGCCCGGATCGTCGCGATGACGACGAGCAGGAAGATCAGCCCGCTGATGGTCCAGTAGTAGAACTCGGGCTCGTCGAGGATCTCGAAGGAAGCGCCGAAGGCGACGATGCTGAACAGCAGCAGGGCCGCGACCGCGTAGGAGGGCCAGCCGAGACGCATGCGGCCGAACGGCGAGCTCGTCGACTCCAGCCAGTAGATCGGGTTGTTCGCGACCGGCCGCGAGACGCCCTTCTTGCGCTCGCGGGTCGTCACCCAGTGCAGCCCGAGGGTGTCGCGCAGCGAGCGGTCGCGGCGGCCGAACAGCCGGGTGAGGATGTACGCGGGCGACATCCAGCGCTCGAGGTTGCTCGCGTAGGGCAGGCACCAGGAGCCGAGGAAGGCGAGCGAGAAGCCCGCGACCACGTTGAACAGCGGGTTGACGTACCAGCCGTCGGCGCTGATCAGGCCGAACACCCGCGGATCGAGGACGAACGCGAAGTTGCTGATCGGGCTGACGGCGACCGCGGTCGCCGGGCCGAACACGCCGGTGTCGACGAGCTTCCAGGTCGTGCCGGCGTAGAACGCCATCACGACGTAGCTCAGCACGATGGCCGAATACGACTTCTTGACCAGCACCGAGAAGAAGAAGCCGAGCCCCAGGGCGAGCACGCCCAGGCCGAGCACCTGCGCCATCACCTGGATGACCTCGGTGCCGGAGATGCCGCCGACGGTCAGCAGGATCGCGAGCATCGGCAGCGCGAGCATCACCATCACGAACAGGTTGTACAGGCGGCTGAAGAACTTCCCGAAGCCGATCTCGAAGCGGGTCAGGTCGGTGATCAGCAGGAGGTCGAGGGTGTTGCGCTCCTTCTCGAGCGTGATCGTCGCCGCCGCCGCCGCGGGCGCCGCACAGGCGATCAGCACCAGCTTGAGCCAGGCCAGCCAGACGTAGATCTCGCGCCCGATCGAGCTGTGCTCGCCGGGCTTGGCGCTCGCGACCCCCGGCAGCAGCACGAACATCACCGCGGCCAACGCGATCAGCAGCACCGCGTGCGTGACGAAGGTGCGGTACTTGCGGAAGGTGGTGATCACCTCGCGGAAGAGGATCGGGCTGCGGAACATAGGCTACGCCACCAGACCCTTGGTCACGCGCATGAAGGCGTCCTCGAGGTTGACGTCCTCCTCGCGCAGCAGGGTCAGGGGATGGCCCTTGCTGACGAGGAACTCGGACAGGAAGCCGATGTCGACGACGCCGGCCGCGAGCTCGACCTCGATCAGGTCGCCCTCGAGGTTGGCCCGGTGGACCTTGGGATGGGAGCTGAGCACGGAGACCGCCGGGGACTGGTCGCCGACCACCCGCAGGTGGAGGATGCCGTGACGCTTGACCTTGGCGAGGATCTCGGAGATCGGCCCGGTGTAGAGCAGCTGGCCGCGCTCGATGATCCCGACCTTGTTGCACAGGGTCGCGAGCTCGACCAGGATGTGGCTCGAGATCAGGATGGTCTTGCCCATCGCCTTGAGCTCCTTCAAGAGCTCGCGGATCTCGATACGCGCCCGCGGGTCGAGGCCCGAGGCCGGCTCGTCGAGCAGCAGCACCTCCGGGTCGTGCAAGAGCACCCGGGCGAGGCCGAGCCGCTGCTGCATACCGCGCGACAGCGAGTCGATCAGGGCGTTGCGCTTGTACTCGAGGTCGGTCAGGGCGAGCACGTCGGAGACCACCTGGCGGCGGCGCGCGCCGGTGATGCGGTAGAAGCTCGCGAAGAACTCGAGGTACTCGACGACCGTCATGTCGTCGTAGACGCCGAAGAAGTCGGGCATGTAGCCGATCTTGTGGCGGATGTGCCGGGCCTGGCCCTCGACCGACAGCCCGCACACGTAGGCGCGCCCGCTGGTCGGCCGCATCAGCGTGGCGAGGATCTTCATCGTCGTCGTCTTGCCGGCGCCGTTCGGGCCGATGAAGCCGTACACGTCGCCCTGCTCGATCTTCAGGTTGAGCTTGTTGACGGCGACGAGGTCTTTGTAGGTCTTGGTGAGGAACCGGGTCTCGATCATGGCAGCTCCTCGCGCGGTGCACCGGGAAAAGCGAGCGGACGCCCGTGATCCGCACTATACCGCAGTGACACGCGAGGTCAAGCCGGGCTCACGGGCCTGCCGCGGGCCCGTGTTCCCGCACGATGCGGTCCCACACCGCGACCCGTTCGTCGTCGTCGCCGGGCATCTCGACGATGTCCTCGTTCATGGCCGCTCGCCGCGCCACTTCGCGACCAGCGCGCGGTAGGAGGCCGCGGGCGGATCGCGCCAGGTCAGCACCCGCTCCTGGTGGGCGGCGGGTTGGGTGCGGATCCAGGCCAGGCTGCGGCACAGCGAGCACAGGCTGGTCCAGCGCTCCGCGGGTGTCTGCTCGCGCGCAGCGGCGACCTCCGTGGCGAGCTTCGCGGAAGAGGACTCCATCCAACGCCAGCATGCCCGGACCGCAACTCCGACGCGCTCAGCCCGCGAACACGAAGTACTTCTCGCGCTCGATCAGCCGCTTCGCGATGCTCTGGCGCAGGGCGTAGGGGTCGGCGTGGGGCGCCCACATGCAGCGCCGGAAGCGCTCGAGCAGCTTGGCGAGCTTGCCGCCATCGGCCAGGGAGCGCAGCACGCGCGCGCCGCGGATCTCGATCTTCTCGACGCCTTCGATGACCAGCGCGTGCAGGAGCTCGAGCGCGTGCGGCTCCGCTTCCGCCGAGGTCTTCGCGACGCCCATGCGGACGCGGGCGTAGCTGGTCTCCAGCGCGTACAGCCACATCAGCATGTCGGCGAGGTCGCCGAGCAGCTGCTGCTGCTCCTTGAGGTTCATCATGTGCTGCTGCACGGCGCGGCCGGCGGCGAAGATCACGCCCTTCTTGGCGAGGGCGATCGCGGTCTTGAGGTCGTCGAGCAGCACGCCGCTCGGCTCGACCTGGCCGAAGCCGTCGGCCTTGATCTCGGTGGCGACGACCTGGAACGGGGTCATCAGGTCGAGCTCGCCCTTCATCGCCTTCTTCATCAGGGTGCCCGGGATCAGCATCCGGTTGATCTCGTTCGTGCCCTCGAAGATGCGGTTGACGCGCGAGTCGCGGTAGACCCGCTCGACGCCGTACTCCTCGACGAAGCCGTAGCCGCCGTGGATCTGCAGAGCCTCATCGACGACGAAGTCGACGCACTCGCTGCCGAAGACCTTCGCGATCGCGCTCTCGACCGCGTACTCCTCGAGGCAGCGCACCTCCTGCTCCTGGGCGTCGGGCTGGCTCTGGTCGACCGCTTCCACCGCCGCGTCGAACAGGGCCGCCGTGTGGTAGCACAGGGACTCGCTGCCGAAGGTGTAGACCGCCTGGTCGGCGAGCTTCTTGCGGATCAGCCCGAAGTCGGAGATCGGCTTCTTGAACTGCTTGCGCTCATTGGCGTAGCGGGTCGAGTGGGCGATGAGCTTCTTGCCGCCGCCGGTGCAGGCGAAGCCGAGCTTGAGGCGGCCGAGGTTGAGGATGCCGAAGGCGATGCGATGGCCCTTGCCGACCTCGCCGAGGAGGTTCGCGGCGGGGACCTTGGCGTCCTCGAAGATCAGCTGACGGGTCGAGGAGCCCTTGATGCCCATCTTCTTCTCTTCGGCGCCGAGGGAGAAGCCGGGGGTGTCCTTCTCGACGATGAAGGCGGTGAAGGCGGCGCCGTCGACCTTGGCGAAGACGATGAAGACGTCGGCGAAGCCGGCGTTGGTGATCCACGACTTCGTGCCGTTCATGATGTAGTGGCTGCCGTCCTCGGACAGCACGGCGCTACACTTCGCGCCGAGGGCGTCGGAGCCGGAGCCCGGCTCGGACAGCGCGTAGGCCGCGAGCAGCTCACCGCTGGCCAGCTTCGGCAGGAAGCGCTGCTTCTGCTCCTCGGTGCCAAAGTGGACGATCGGCAGGGTGCCGATGCCGACGTGGCCGCCGAAGGCGACGTTGAAGGAGCCGCCGGCGGGGACCATCACGTCGCTGAGCAGGCAGGAGGTCTGCTTGGTCTCGGCGAGGCCTTCGTATTCCTCGGGGATGTCGACGGACAACAGGCCGAGCTCGCCGGCCTTCTTGAGCAGGCCGGGGATCACGCCGGGCTCCATCGCCTCGATCGCGTCGCCCTGGGGCGCGACCTCACCCTCGACGAAGGAGCTCGCCGTCTCGACGATCAGCGCCTGGTCTTCGCTGATCTGCTCCGGGGAAAACAACACCTGCTCCATGATCGGCTGGGTCAGCCAGCTGCAGCCGGCGGGCACATTCATCGTCGCGTCGCTCACTCGTCCACTCCTTGCTACGGGTCCATCCCCGGATAACGCACCGCGTAATCGTACGGACAGGTCTGTTCTTTGTCGAGGGGGATTCTCATCCGTCCCACGCGCTGTGACTGCGTGCGTCATCGGGCGGGATGAGGAAGCCGGGCCGCCCGCCCCCAGAGAGCCCGGTGGCGCTCTCCATCGGCCTCTGCAGGACGAAAAATCCACAAAATTTCGCGGCAGATAAGTCCAACGCCAGCAAAGGCTTTCGTCGATCTTTCCGAAGCATCGTCTCGACGGGGTTCAAGTCGTCTAAGCGCTGCGTCGAGGAAGCAAACAGACCCGTGCTGCTGCCTGCCCCGGGATGTTCCCGCGGCCCCACTGCGCAGCTACGTGAACCCGTTACCGGGCCCTGGAGGATTGATCAGCATGAGCAAGACCGCGACCAAGACGCCGCCGACCCCCGTGGCTGCCGCCAAGGGCAAGAGCAAGTCCGGCACGACCGAAGTGAAGGTCGAGCCGCTCGGCGGAGAGCTTGGTACCAGCACCTCGAAGTTCTGCGCCGGCCAGGACGTCATCACCTTCACCTCCACCGTCGGCGACGCCCTGCCGCCGAGCATGGAGGAGAACTGGCGCCGCATGAACCGTTCCCGCGACAAGCGCTGGGTCCGCAACCTCGCGGTCTTCGATGACAAGCGGCGTTGCTGGCGCTACGTCGGCGCGATGACCCGCAGCTCGGAGAAGCCGACCTGGTTCACCGAGCGCGGCGTGCTGCAGAACTTCGACGACGCCTACCTCGCCCTGATCTCCGGCATCTTCCTGCTCAGCCAGTCCCGCGTCGACCGCGGCGAGAGCCCGCTGAGCGAGATCGGCATGGGCTTCGGGATCCCGGTCAAGGCCGGTGAGCGCTCGGCCGAGGACTTCTTCGCCCTGCTGCGGCGCCGCGTCGAGAAGTCGGGCGGCAAGTCCTTCCTCAACATCCGCGCCCGCAACGTCGCGACCGGCGAAGAGGCCACCCTCAAGGTGCGGCTGAACTTCATCGCCCTGCAGTTCCAGGCCTACGGCGCCTACATGGTGCACCTGTTCCGGCGCTTCGGGATGAAGATCTACAACACCTACGTGATCGACGTCGGTCACGGCACCTGGATCAAGCTGCCGATCCTCGAGAACGAGGTCGACATGGTGCTCGCCGACTCGCAGCCCGAGGGCATGCACGCGATCACGAGCAACATCAGCAAGATCGTGTACGAGAAGAGCGGCGGGCGCTTCAAGGTGCCCGAGCGGCGGATCATGGAGAAGCTGCCCCGCGGCGACTACCGGATCGAGATCCCCGGCGAGGGCGTGTTCGACTTCGGACCGCTGCTCGAGGCCGAAGCGAGCGCGATGGCCGACCGCATCGCCGCCGTCGTGCGCTCCGATGTCGCCGCCCTGTCCGACCGCGGCGCCTTCGTCGACTACTTCGCGATCGTCGGAGGCGGGGCGCACCTGCTCGGCAACCGGATCCGCGAGCGCATCCGCCAGTTCTTCGGCTGGACGCCCGCCCTCGCCAAGGAGCGCGTGCTCAGCGTCGACGACCTCGGTCTCGAGAGCCGTATCGCCAACGCCGTCGGCTTCATGCTCCTTGCCCGCGACCAGATCGCGATGGAGAACGACGAAGATGTCGACACCGAGTTCAAGATCGGCAACATGATCGAGGATAGCCAGCAACGATGAAGCGAGCGCGTGAGGACAGGGGGCCGCGGTTCAAGTACCTCGAGCCCTCCGACAAGAAAGCCTACCTGGACGAGATCGGGCGCCTGCTCGACCTCGACCGGGAGCCGGCGATGCACGCGGCCCTGTACTTCACGCTGCGCTTCCTCAAGCTCGCCCGCGGCCGCGGGCTCGAGCCCCACGTCTGCCTGAAGACCCTGGTCGCCGAGCAGGCGCAGCCCGCGAAGAAGGGGCCCTCCGCGCTGGAGGAGAAGCTCGAAGCGCTGACCTCGCGCCTCGTCGCCCTCGAGAGCAGCGGCCGCCTGCCGGCGGTGGACGGTCCGGCGACGCTGCCGCCGGTGCCCGCCTCGGCGGCGCGGCGGATGTCGACCGCCCGGCTCGACGCCGTCCCGCAGACCCTGACCCCCGTCACCGTGGTCGCCGCGGGCGGGGAGGGGAGCCAGAGCAAGCTCGAGCTCGTCGCCAAGGCCGAGCCGAAGCGCGCCGACTACCGGTCCTGCCGCAGGACCCATCGTACGCTGAAGTTCTGACCGCAGTCTCACCACGCCTGCGCTCCACCGACCCGCGCTTCGCAACCTGCGTCGCGCGGGTTTTCGCATGCTTGTGGGGAATACACAACCCGCCGTGAAGACCGTCCCCCCGTAGCCAGACCTGCCCCCCGTGTTCAAGCTTCGTCGCCCGGTGTCGGTGATCTGACGCCCCGGTCAGCTTTCCTTCCGTGGCTGCCCGCCATCCAGGCGGAACGTCCTCTCCCGGAGGCTCGAGGCCCGCGATTTGCACGGCTTCCTACCATGAAAGGCCGCGTGCTGTCCGACCTCCACCTCTTCTCCCGACGCACCCGCCAGACGGCCGCCCTGCGCGCTGTCGAACAGGCGGCGACGGAGGCGCGCTGCCTGGTGCTGTGCGGGGACATCGTCGACCTGCGCTGGGGCGCCGAGGGCCACGCGGCGACCATCGAGCAGGCGGCCGCCTGGCTCGAAGGACTGGCCCGGCGGCACCCGCGCTGTCGCATCGAGTACGTCGCGGGCAACCACGACTGCGCGCCGGACTTCCTCGCGCGCCTCGCCGACCTGGCGGGGCGCTTCCCCCACTTCGGCTGGCGGGAGCACACCCTGCGCATCGGGCGCAACCTGTTCCTGCACGGCGACGCAGTCCACGCCGGCGCCAGCCAGGAGGGGTTGCGGCGCTACCGGGCGCGCTTCGAGCAGCCGCGGGAGCCCGGTCGTCTCGCGCGGCGCGCCTACGCCCTGGCGGTCGGCGCCCGGGTGCACCGCGGCGCGGAGCTGCTGTTCCCGCCGCGGCGGGTCGCGCGCCTGCTGACCGCCTACCTCGAGACGGTCGACGGCGCGGCGTTGCGCGGCGCCGACGCGCTGTTCTGCGGCCACACCCATCGCCCCTTCGTCGACGTCCGCTGGCGGGGTCTGCGGATGTTCAACACCGGCTGCTGGATCCGCCACCAGCGCGCCCGCGTGCTCCCGTTCATGGTGTAGCGATGCCCGACACACCCGCCGACTGCTATTCCGCCGCCGACCGCCCCTGGATGGCCTGGTCACAGGGCCTGCGCGACCGCTGGCTGCGGCCCTTGCTGCAGCGCCTCGCCCGGCTCGGGGTCAGCGCCGACCAGCTGACCTGCGGCTCCTTCCTCGCCGGCCTGGTCGCCTGCGGGCTGTTCCTGTGGTCTCCCCTGGCCGGGCTCGCGCTGCTCGGCCTGCACCTGATGCTCGACGGGCTCGACGGGCCGCTGGCGCGCTCGACAGGGACCGTGTCGCGTGCGGGCTCCTTCACGGACACATCGGCGGACCAGGCCGTCGTCGTCGCGAGCACCCTGACGCTGATGGGGACGGGCCATGTCGCCGCGCTGCCGGGGGCGCTGTACGCGCTGTGCTACACGGTCGCGGTCGGCTTCGCGATGCTGCGCAACGCCCTCGCGATCCCCTACCGCTGGGTGCTGCGGCCGCGGCTGCTCGTGTTCGCCGCGATCCCCCTCGAGCTGTGGTGGTTCCCGGGCTCGCTGAGCTGGTTGCTCGGGGCGTGCGCGGCGGTGATGGCGTTCAACGTCGTGACCGGCTTCATCCTGCTCCGCCGCCGCCTGCGGCGCTGAGCGCGCCGCACCGCGCACGTCACAACGATCTCGCATGTCGATCCGGATTGTTGTGGACATGGCTCACGCCACGTTTATAATCGATCGCACGTTTATTTACTTGGAGCTTCCCATGCGCAAGAGCCTCCCCATCGACGTCCTGATCCTCGGCAGCACCGTGACCGGCAGCCTGACCTGCTTCGCGGCGGTGCAGGGCATGTCCGCCTTCCTCGCCTCGCTCGCCCTGATCAACCTCTCGACCGCCGCCTTCCTCTTCCTCGTCGTGCGGCCCCTGGTGCTCGGCCGGGCTGCGGCGGTCAAGCCCGCCTGGATCCACACCTCGCTGCTCGTGCTTTTCGCATCCTCCGCCGCCGCCTTCTGGATCGAATACCTGACCCTGAGCACACGGCTCGGCGCGCTGACGGCGGCATTGACCTGGACCGTGGCCGGCCTTCTCTACGGCCTGAGCCTGGTGATCAAGCCGAAGGTGCCCGCTCCGCAGGCCGCGCCCGCCGAGGCCGTCGCCGCGGCGTAGCACGGCACGCCACTTGCAACCGGTCTCCTGTCCCGACGCAGGAAGGAGGTTGCGATGTCCTGGATTCCACCCCTGCCCCGCCGCGTCCTCGCGCTGTTCGTGCTGCTTCTCGCCTGTCTGTCCGGCGGCTGTCGGAACCTGTCGGCGACCGGTCCCGCGTCTCTGTCTGAGACCTGGCGGCAGGATCCTGACGCGTTCCGGGCTGCGGTGCGGAAGACGATCGACGAGACCGCGCTGACGGCTCCCGCCCAGCGCGACGTCGACGCCCTCGTCGAGCTGCACCGCGCGGTCCTCGGCCACGCCGAGCGCGAGGGCGATGCCTGGGCCTGGCTCGGCGCCGCCGACCTGCTCGGCCTGACCCTCGAGGCGACGCCCCTGACGGCGCTGCCGCACCTGTCGCAGGTCGCCGCGCTCGCCGAGCGGGCGGCGGCGCTCGAGCCCGGCCTCGACCAGGGCGGGCCGCACCGCACCCTCGGCTTCCTGTACCTCGAGGCGCCGACCATCTGGGGCGCGGACCCGGAGGTCGCCGAGGAGCACTTCCGCAAGGCCCTCGAGCATGGGCCTCGCCATCCGGGCAACTGGCTCGGGCTCGGCGATGCGCTCTGGCAGCTGGAGTACGACGACGAGGCCCGCGAGGCCTACGAGCAGGCGGTCCAGGCGGACGCGACCGACGCGCTCGCCCTCGCCGACGCGGGCCGCGCCGCCGCGCGGCTCCGAGAGCGCTTCGGGGAGGTCAAGTAGCGGCGACCGCGCTCAGCGCCTCGATCTCCTCCTCCAGCTCGTCGTGGGCGACGAGCCCGCTGCGCCACCCCTCCGGCCAGGCCTCCACCCCCAGCGCGGCCCCGAGCAGCGCGCCGAGCACCGCGCCGCGGTGGCAGCTGTCACCGCCGACCCGGGCGTTCGCGAGCAGGGCCGCGCGCGGGTCGTCCGCATAGCGCACCATCAGGTAGAGCAGCGCGGGCACGGCCCCGGACACGTAGCAGGCCGGTGAGAAGACCCCGCCGATCACCGCGCGGTCGTCGAGCCCGTGGGCCTCGGCGGCGCGCGCGAGCTCGTCGACGCGCACGCCGAGACGCGCGCCGCAGGCCGCTGCCGCCGCCGCTGGCGCAGCTCCTTCGAGCAGGCTGTCGAGCAGCGCGGCGATCGCGGCGGCGACGACCTCGAGCTCCCTGGAGCGGTGGGTCAGCCGCAGCTGCTCCAGCCAGGCCTCGTGCCCGCTGCCGAGCGCGAGCACCGGCGGGACGACGAACAGCAGGCCGCCGACGCTCGCGGTGTTGTGGCCCTCCGCTCCAGCGCAGGCGGCGGGCGCCACGCCGCGCTGGAAGTTGGCGAAGAAGTCGCGGTGGAAGGACTCGGCGTAGACGTCGTTGTGGCTGTCCGCGCTCGTCATGAAGTCGACGTAGCGTGCGAGGAAGTCGTCCGCGCGGTAGCCCTCCGCGATCGCGAGCGACTGGACCAGCAGCCGCACACAGCGCAGGTTCAGGGTGTTCTCCCCGGCCCGCAGGCCGGCGTGGTAGTGGTACTGCGGCCGGCTCCACAGATGCTTGCGGCCCTTGAGGATCACGTCGCCGATCACGCTGCCCGCGCGCCCGCCGCGCCCGTGCCCGCCGGTGTTGCTCTTGTGCAGGAGCGAGTCCGGATGGCGTTCCTTCGGCGCGCGGTAGCCGGTGAGCTCCCCGTAGTCGGCGTCGAGGGCGCGGGTGTTGTAGTACCAGTGGACGGGCATCGCGAGCGCGTCCGCGATGAACATCCCCCACAAGGCCCCGCGGATCCGGGCGCTACGCTGTTCCACCATCGGCTGCCCTCCTTGTTTAGAAACTGTAAAGGTTCTTGTAGACCTGTACAAGGTCCCTGTGGCTTCCTACACTGAGGCGGCCCGCCCAGACCTTCCAGGAGGTAGAGAGAAGACGTGACTGCAGCGCAGATGGACGAACTGGAGAAGAGCGCCGAGCCCTGGCGCCGCAACCTCGCCCCCGAGCTCGACGAACGGCTGCGAGGCCCGCGCGGGGCCTGGTGGTGGACCGGACGCGCGCCCGCGCCGGGGAGCTGCCCCGGCGTCGACGCGTCCGGGACGATCACCTCCCTCCCTCAGGTGGACGTCCGAAGAGGCCGGGAAGCCCTGGCGCAATACTTCGACAACACCTGGACGTTGACCGAGGTCCTGTTCTCCGCACTGCAGGGGAGCGAGGCTTTCTACCGTCCCCCCTACCACCACCTGCGCCATCCCCTGATCTTCTACTACGCCCACCCCGCGGTGCTGTACGTCAACAAGCTGCGCGTCGCCGGGCTGCTGGAGGAGCCCCTCAACCCGCTCTTCGAGCAGGTGTTCGAGACCGGCGTCGACGAGATGGCCTGGGACGACATGTCGAAGAACACGATGCGCTGGCCGGGCATCGACGAGGTCCACGCCTACCGGCGGCAGGTGTACAGCACCGTCCAACGGCTGATCGCCGAGCACCCCGCGTTCGCGGAGCCGCTGACGATCGACAGCCCGGGCTGGGCGCTGGTGATGGGCTTCGAGCACGAGCGCATCCACATCGAGACCACCTCGGTGCTGATGCGCGAGCTGCCCGTCGAGCTGTTGCGTCGGCCCGAGGCCCTGCCGGGGAACTTCCCGCTCGAGCGCAGCCGCGCCGGCGCCGCGCGGCCCGAGCCCGGGCGCGACTTCCCCGCCAACCCGTGGCGCGCCCTGCCCGCGGGCAGGGTGAAGGTCGGCAAGCCTCGCGACTGGCCGAGCTACGGCTGGGACAACGAATACGGGGAGAAGGAATGCGCCGTGCGCGCCTTCGCCGCGACCGAGCAGCTGATCAGCAACGGCGAGTTCTACGCCTTCGTGACCGACGAGGGCTACCACAACCGCGCGCTGTGGAGCGAGACCGGCTGGCAGTGGCGCAGCTTCCGCAACGCGAAGTGGCCGACCTTCTGGGTGCCGGACGGGCCGGCCGGGCTGCACGCCTACCGGCTGCGCACCGTGTTCGAGAGCGTGCCGATGCCCTGGGACTGGCCGGTCGAGGTCAACGCCCACGAGGCCCGCGCCTTCGCCGCCTGGAAGCAGGCGAAGGACGGCGCGGACACGCCGTACCGGCTGCTGACCGAGACCGAGCACTGGCGGATGCGCGACGCCGACTGCCGCGAGCGCGACCCGGTGATGGCCGAGAGCGGGCGGGAGATGGCGGCGCGGCGCAACCTCAACCTCGCGTTCACCTCCCCGAGCCCGGTCGACGCCTTCCCGGCGGGTGAGCAGGGCTTCCGGGACGTGTTCGGCAACGTCTGGCAGTGGATGGAGGACGACTTCCACGGCCTGCCCGGCTTCAAGATCCACCCGCTGTACGACGACTTCAGCACGCCCTGCTTCGACGGCAAGCACTCGATGATCCTCGGCGGCTCGTTCGTCAGCACCGGCGACGAGGCGAGCGTGTGGTCGCGCTTCCACTTCCGCCCCCACTTCTTCCAGCACGCCGGCTTCCGCCTCGCGCGCAGCGACGATGGCGACCCGACCTGCGACGCGGTGCGGCTCGGCGACGACGCGGTGGCGGGCAACGTGTACGAGACCGACGCCCTGCTGCGCCAGTACCTGACGCTGCACTACGCCGCGCCCGATGATCAGCTGCCGTACGGCTTCGGCCCGAAGGAGGCGACCGACTTCCCGCGGCGCTGCGCCGAGCTGGTGATCGAAGCGGCGAAGGAAGCCGGCATCGCGGGCGGCAAGGCCCTCGACGTCGGCTGCGCCGTCGGCCGCGCGAGCTTCGAGCTCGCCCGGCACTTCGACGAGGTGCTCGGCGTCGACCTCAGCGCCTCCTTCGTCGAGGCGGCCGACACGATCAAGACCGCGGGCGGCCTCGACTACGCGCTGAGCGTCGAGGGAGAGCTGACCGAGCCCCGCACGGCGCGCGTCGCGGCAGAGATCGAGCGGGGGAGGGTCGCCTTCCGCCAGGCCGACGCCTGCTCGCTGCCGCCCGAGCTGGTCGGCTACGACGCGGTGCTGCTCGCGAACCTCCTCTGCCGGCTGCCGAGCCCGGCCTCCTGCCTCGGGCGGATGTCCGGGCCGCGGGGTCTGGTGCGGCCCGGGGGGCTGCTGGTCGTCATCTCGCCCTACACCTGGATGGAGGCCTTCACCCCGCGCGAGGTCTGGCTCGGCGGCCGGCCCGAGGACGGCAAGCGCTCCGCGGACGGGCTGAAGGAGCTGCTCGAGCCCGACTTCGAGCTGCTGCGGGACGAGCCGATGCCGCTGGTCATCCGCGAGCACGTGCGGAAGTTCCAGTACATCGTCAGCCACGCCCTGGTCTGGCGCCGCAAAGCCTGACATGCCCGAGCACTACGACGAGCTCGCCGGGGCCTACGAGCAGGCCTGGTTCTACCAGTCCGGCACCGCCTACCAGGGCTGGCTGCTCGAGCAGGTGGCGGCGCGGCTGGCCCTGGCTCCCCACCACCGCTTCGCCGACCTCGGCTGCGGCAGCGGGAACTTCACCGCCGCCCTCGTCGCGCGCGGCGGATTGACCGCGCCGGCGACGGGCGTCGACGCCTGCGCCGCGCTGCTCGCCCAGGCCCGGGAGCGCGGGCTGCGCACGGTCGAGAGCAGCATCGAGGGCTTCGCGGAGGACGCGGCGGAGCGCTACGACCGGCTGCTGCTCAAGGAGGTCGTCCACCACCTCGAGCCCGGCGCCCTGCCCGCGATCTTCGCCGGGCTGTTCCGACGGCTGCGGCCGGGCGGGCGCGTGCTGCTCGTCACCCGCCCCCAGCAGGTCGCCTACCCCTTCTTCGCCGCCGCCCTCGCCCTCTGGCCGCAGCAGCAACCGGCCCCGGAGCTGTTCGTCGACGCGCTGCGCCGCGCGGGCTTCACGACCGGGGTCGAGAGCGCCGAGTACCCCGCCGAGGTCGATGCCGAGCGCTGGTTCGGCATGATCCGCGGGCGCTTCTGGTCGACCTTCTCGGCCTTCGACGACGCGACTCTGGAGGCGGGCATCGCCGAGCTGCGCGCGCGCTACGCCGGACAAGAGCGCATCGCCTTCCGCGACCGCCTGATCTTCGTGTGGGGAGAGGTCAACCGCCGGTAGTGTCGGCCGGAGGCGTCTCGGGCTGCTCGGGCGCTTCGGGGCTGTCCGGCTCTTCCGGCGGGCCGCCCGGCAGCCGCCCGCGGGCGATGGCGGTCGCCTCGTCGTACAGCCGCTCGGCTTCGAGGAAGGCGTGCAGCGCCTCGGCGTGCTTGCCCTCGGTCGCCAGCGCGCGCGCTTCCCCCAGCCGCCGCGCGCCGAGCTCGCCCTGGGCGGGCTTGACCGTCAGGGGCGCGGCGACCTGCTCGAAGGCCCGCTGCTCCTGGAGGACCGCGCTCTGCGCGGCGTTGTGCAGCGACTGCCAGTCGACCCGCTCGTCGATCGGGAGGCCGAGCTGGTCGCGGTAGACCCAGGCGGCGGCGAGGCCTCCGCCGACCAGGACCAGGGTGAGGAACACGGTCAGCAGCGCCGACGAGCCGCCGCGGGGCGCGGCAGCGGCGGCCTTCTTCTTCGGCGGGGACTCCTCGCCGAGCGCCTCGGCCCGGGCCCGGGCCGCCTCCTCCGGCGTCAGGTCGAGGGTCGGCATGTCCATGTCCGGGGACATGTCCCCCGGCTCGTAGGGCTGCTGCTGCTTGTTCGGCGCGCCCCGCGGCACGTCGAGATGCATCTCGGGCATCTCGCGGAAGCCCAGCGGCGGCGGCGCGTCCGCGATGGTCGGCGGATCGACCCGGGCCGAGGGGCGCTGCGGGACCGGCGTGCGTCCGGTGACACGCCCCGAGGGAGGCCGACCGACGCGCCCCGAGGGAGGCTGACCGACGCGCCCCGAGGGAGGCTGACCGACGCGCCCGGACGGGGGAGGGCCGACGCGCCCGGACGGGGGCGGGGTGAGGTGCCCCATCGGCTTGCGGATGGTCACCGCCTCGGCCTGGGCGCGCAGCTCGGCGGCCATGCGCCCCGGCGTCGGGGTGCGGGTCGCCTTGATGGTCGGCATCATGCGGTGGTGATCGCTGCCCGGGCGGGTGCGTCGCGAGGAGATCTTGTGCTGCTTCTTGCGCCGCGCCATCTGGCGCCCGAAGCCTTCTCCCATCAGGGGCAGCAAGGCATCGTACAGGTCCTTGCCGGTCTGGAAGCGGTGCTCGGGCTTCTTGGCGAGCAGGCGCTCGAGGATGCGGAAGAGCTGGTTGCTGATGCTCAGACCGCTGAGCTCGGGGACCTTCTTGAGGTGCTGGCGCAGGAACATCACGACCGACGGACCCTGGAAGGGGATACGCCCGCTGACCATCTCGTACAGCACGCAGCCGAGGGAGTACAGGTCGGAGCGGTGGTCGGCGCTGCGCACGTCGGTGAACTGCTCGGGGGCCATGTACGCCGGCGTGCCGATGACCATGCCGGTCTTGGTCAGGCCTTCCGCCTGGGTCGACTTGACCAGCCCGAAGTCGCCGATCTTGATCTGGCCGTCGGAAGCGAGCAGCAGGTTGCCGGGCTTGATGTCGCGGTGGATGATGCCCTTCTGAGCGACCGCCCACAGGCCGAGGGCGACCTGGCCGATGATGTCGGCGGCCTGGTCTTCGGGCATGATCCCGACGTCGCCGATCAGCTCGCGCAAGGACCCGCCCGCCGCGTAGCCCATCGCGATGCAGCGCATGCCGTGGGCCTCGAACATGTCGAACACCGGGATCACCGCCGGGTGGTCGAGCTGGGCGAGGGTCTGCGCCTCGCGCTCGAAGCGCAGGACGGCCCGGGCGTCGCCGAAGCTCGACGGCTGCAGCACCTTGATCGCGACCTTGCGGTTGAGCTTGACCTGGGTGGCCTCGAAGACCGCGCCCATACCGCCGACGCCGAGCTTCCGGGTGACGCGGTAGCCGTTGATCACCTGGCCGAGGAAGTGCTCGTAGCCCTGGTCAGCGCTCTGCGCCCTGTTGATGAGCAGGGTGTTCTCTTCGCCCGGGGCCGACACCGTGTGGCCACAGGACATGCAGAACCGCGCACCTTCCGGGTTCTGGTGGGAGCAAGCCGCGCACCGCATTCCGCCACCTCGTTTCAGAACCATCAGCATGCGGCAGAGACGACCAATTTGCAAGACCGGCAGGCCCACCGCTCCGGGCGGCCGCCGCGAACGGCGCGGGCCTGGCGACGGCCTGGGCGGTCTGCGACAATCGACGACCTCCCGTGCGCCGGACGGCAACACACACGATGGTCTCGACAGCTCCTCCGCCAGAGCCTCTCCGGCGGCCGTCCACCGCGCTCCTCGCCAGCGCCGGCCTCGGTCTGCTGGCGGCGAGCCCGGTGCTCGTCCAGGGCTTCCCCCGCCCGCTGTCGGCCCTCGCCTTCGAGGCCCTGCGCTGGGCGCTGCTCGGCGGCCTCTTGTGGGCCCTCGCGCGGCTCCGCTCCCGCCCGCGCGAGGCGTCGCTGCTGCTCGGCTTCAGCCTGGCGTGGCAGCTGATCGGCATCGTCCAGCGCGCGCTGCCCTGGGGGGCGGCGAGGGCCTGGGAGCTCGGCTGCGCGCGGCTCCTCGCCCAGCCCGAGCTGCTCGGCCTCGGGCTCTTCCCGGCGCTCGCCCTGCGCCTGCGCGGCCGCGCGCCGCGCACGCTGGCCCTGGCGCTGGGCGTGGGGCTGCTGCACGCCTGCGCGCTCGCGGCGCAGACCTCCGGCCCGCTGTCGTGGACCTGGCTGTGGGGAGCGGCGGGCTGGCCGGCGCTGGTCGGTGTGTTCTTGGCCCGGGCGGTGGGCGCTGCGCCGGGGGCGCCGCCGGGAGGCCTCGAGCGGGCGGTCGCGGCGCTGCCGCTGGCGGTGCTCGCCGGCTGCGTCGCCGCGGGCCTCCCGCCCTTCCCCGCCACGCTGGGCAGCGCGGCGCTGGCCTGGGCGGTCAGGAGCTGACGACGCCCGCGTACTTGGCGATGATCTCCTTCATGATCTCGGAGGTTCCACCGCCGATGGTGATCAGGCGGGCGTCGGTCCAGGCCCGGCCGATCGGGTACTCGGTCGTGTAGCCGAAGCCGCCGAAGGCCTGCTGGCAACGGTACAGCACCTCCTGCTGCAGGTCGCCGGCGAACAGCTTGGCCATCGAGATCTGCTGGGTCGCGTCCTCGCCCTCGTTGACCATGTCGACCGCGAGATAGGTGAGCTGGCGCGCGGCCTCGACCTTGGTCAGCATCTCCGCGAAGTGGTGGCGCCACACCTGGAAGGCGGCGATCTTGCGCCCGAAGGCGGTGCGCTCGTTGGTGTAGCGCAGGGCGTCGTCGATCGACATCTGCATGCCGGCGACCGAGGCGAGCGCGGCGACCAGGCGCTCGCCCTGGAAGTTGGTCATGATGTGCAGGAAGCCCATGTTCTCCGCGCCGAGCAGGTAGCGGGCGGGGATGCGGCACTCGTCGAAGAACAGCTCGGCGGTGTCGGAGGACTTGTTCCCGATCTTCTTGATGCTCTTGCCGACCGAGAAGCCCTTGACGTCGGTCGGGAAGGTGAACAGCGAGACGCCGCCGAAGCCCTTCTCGCCGGTGCGGGCGCCGAGGGTGATGAAGTCGGCGCGGGTGCCGTTGGTGATCCACAGCTTCTGGCCGGAGATCACGTACTCGTCGCCGACCTTGCGCGCGACGGTGCTCAGGTTGGCGACGTCGGAGCCGGCGCCGGGCTCGGAGATACCGAGGGCGGCGATCTTCTCGCCGGTGACGGCGGGCTGCAGGAAGAGCTCTTTCTGCTCTTTCGTGCCGATCTCGGCGATGATCGGCGTCGCCATGTCGCTCTGGACCATCAGCGCCATGCCGACCCCGCCGTTGCGGCAGCGCACCAGCTCTTCGACGTAGCAGGTGGTGAACCACCAGTCGAGCGCCGAGCCGTCGTACTCCTCGGGCACGCGGATGCCGAGCAGGCCGAGGTCGGCGGCCTTCTTGAAGACCTCCTTGGGGAAGATCCCCGCCTCATCCCACTCCTCGGAGTGGGGCGCGAGCTCGTTTTCGGCGAAGTCGCGCACCGTCTTGCGGAACATCTTGTGCTCTTCATTCCATTTGACGCGGTGTCCCATTGCTGCCTCCAGGCCTCCAGCTGCCGATTGCGGCGCCCATTGTAGCGCGTCGCGGCGGAGATGGATACGCCGTGCATGACGCACCTTGCCGAGCGCGGGACAAAAGAGGAGAATCCCGCGGCACAACCGGGAGGCTTCACATGCGGGGACAGAGGCTCGAGGACGTCGTCTACGCGCGCAGCCTGAAGACCCTCTGGTCCTTCTGGGACAGCGAGCGGGCCCCGATCCCCAAGGGCAGCCTGCACCTCGCGTCGGTCGGCCGCCTGCTCGCCGGCCTCGGACACCCCGAGCGCCGGCTGTCCCAGGTCGTGCACATCGCCGGCACCAACGGCAAGGGCTCGGTCTCCGCCTTCCTCGACGCGCTGCTGCGCGCCCACGGCTGGTCGACCTTCCGCTACACCTCCCCGCATCTGCACACCGTGCGCGAGCGCCTGCGGAAGAACGGGGAGCCGCTCAGCAAGCGGGCCTTCAGCGCCGCCATCGAAGACCTGTACCCGATGCTGGAGCGTCTGCGCCGGCGGGGGGAGCCGCCCTCGGTGTTCGAGATCCTGACCGCCCTCGGCCTGCATCTCGCCGTCGGCGCCCACTGCGCGATCGTCGAGGTCGGCCTGGGCGGGCGCATGGACGCGACCAACGTCTTCCGGGACGCCGGCGTGCCCTGCCTGCCGGTGATCACCCGCATCGGCCTCGACCACACCGCGATCCTCGGCGACACCCTGACCGCGATCGCGGCCGACAAGGCCGGCATCCTCGGGCCGGGCCCGGCGCTGTGCGCGCCCCAGGCGGAGGAAGCCCGGGCGGCCCTGCAGGCGGTCGCGGCGGAGATCGGGGCGCAGCTCGAGGAGATTCCGCCGGGGACGCCCTGCGACGGCCGGGTGCGCTTCCGCAGCGGCGACCAGGAGCTGACGGCCGCCCTCGGCCTCGCCGGCCCCTGGCAGGCCGAGAACGCGGCCCTGGCCCTGGCCGCCTGCGCGCGGCTGCTCGCCGGCCGCGGCCAGCGCCTCGATCCGCAGCGCGCAGCGGCCGCCCTCGCCGGCACCCGCTGGCCCGGCAGCAGCGGCTCGATCCCGGCCAGCAGCTGGCGGTAGTCGAGGAAGCGCTCCTGCGGCTGCTTGGCCAGCGTGCGCGCCAGCAGCCGCTCCAGCGCCAGGTCACACTCGGGCACCAACCTCCGCAGCGG
>JAUIEM010000590.1 GCA_030428695.1 bacterium | reverse complement strand
AGCGACAACGCAACAATGGTCAGTGTGGGCGGAACGTAACCACCCGTGGGAAACACCGAAGACCCTGCGACGAACAGATTAACCAATCCGTGCACCCGCTGATCAGCGTCCACTACACCGCTTCGTGCATCGTTGGACATACGCGTGGTGCCCATGTGATGACAGCCGCCCCAGATGTGTTCTGGCCAGGAGGGCGTTTCGGAGGCGAGCCAATCGGCGATCTGCAGGCGGCCTATCCCATGCCGGCCGAGCCACTCTGCCATGGCTAACGTCGCAGATCGAATAGAGTGGAAGTCCTGGTCGGTCAGCAGGCTGCCCGCGTGGCACTCCGCGCACTTCGCCTTGCCGTAGAACAAGAGGGCCCCGCGCTTCGCCTCTTCATCGAGGGCCGCGTCGTCGCCCGCGAGGTAGCGGTCGAAGGGGCTGTCCAGCAGGGTGAAGGCTGCGCGCTGGAAGGCCGCGAGCGCGTTGCCCGCGTGCTGGAAGCTCAGCTCCTCCGGCGGCACGTCCGGGTACGCCCGGGCGAACAGCTCGACGTAGCCGGGCAGGGCGAGGAAACGCTCGAGCAGGCCGTCCCAGACCGCGTGCATGTTGCGCGGCTCGACGGTGATCAGCTCGTTGCTGTCGCCGGGCACGCGGTCCTCGCCCTTCATCTCGACCGCCGGGCCGACCGGGAACATGCTCGCGACCGCGAGCAGGTTGTCCGCGCCAGAGGGCAGCCTGTCGGTGAAGGAGCGCGGGGTCATCACGACCTCGACCTCCTCCTCGACGGCGACACCGTCCCGACGCCGCGTGACGGTCTTGCGCTCGCGCCGGATCCGACCGTCCCAGAAGAAGGTCGTCCAGGCCGGGGAGGCCCGGTTGAACAGGTCGATCGCGTTCCGCGGCAGGAAGGCCTTCACCTCCGCGTCGGGCGTGCGCTCAGGTCCGAGCCCGGTCGCTCCGGTCCCGAGGGCGAGGGGCAGGCCGTCGACGGTCGCCTGGGAGGGGAGATGACAGGTCGCGCAGGCGATGTCCCGGCTGCCGCTCATCTCGCGGTCGAAGAACAGGGCCCGGCCGAGCTCGACCAGGGCCGGGGCCGGCTCAGGACCGGGATCCAGAGGTCCGACGCCCGCCCCGGCGAGCGCCGCGCGCAGGCGCCCGTCGAGGGTGGGGGCGCCGCGGAAGGCGACGACCGTTCCGACCGCTACGATGGCGACGACGATGACCAGGACGCGTGCAGGCGATGACATCGAGTTTCCTCCCGCTTCCTCCCTGAGCTTAGCCGCTGCACAGATGCGCTTCAAACCCGCCCGGCTGCAGCGGAGCCGCCGAAACCTCTACACGCGCCAGGTTTGCATTCCTCGTACGGCAGCGCTACAACGGAGCGTGCAGCCTTGCGAGGGCGATCGATGCGCCGCCACCAGCTCAGCCTCCTCCTCGTCTTCACCCTCGCCGCCTGGTCACCCGGCCAGGATCGCGACCCACGGGAGGTCCTCCCGCAGCCTGAGAATGAGCCCCCCTTCGACCGCACAGAGGACCCGGAGTTCGATCCGCGCGTCGGCGTGGACGGCATCCCGGTGCCGACCCTGACGCACACCCGCGCCTTCCTCGAGACCGCCGGCTTCGAGGATCTCAAGAGCGTGTTCGAGCAGGTGCGCTCCGGCAAGGTCGAGCCGAACGACGACGTCGACCGCACCACCCTGTGCCGGGCCCTGCTCCGCAGCGAGGACTTCGCGGGTGAGCGGTACATCCAGCAGCAGTTCTCCGCATTCAACGAGGACGAGAAGATCCAGCTGGCGCCGATGCTCGGGCACTTCGGTCGCTCTCTCGGCACGTTCATGACACTGATCGAGGAGATCCCGACCGCCGAGGGCTACAAGGAGGCCCTGTTCGCGGCCCAGGCCAACCTGTTCGCGAAGCGCATGAAGGACGACGAGCAGTGGCAGGGCTCCCTCGCCTTCGATCTCAACCGGTTCAACGACGAAGAGGTCGAGTACGCGGCCTACTTCATCGCGAAGGCCGGCGGCGAGGTCTCGAAGGTCCTGCTCGCCGAGGCCCTCGCCACCCGTGACAGCGCGAAGCTCGTCCCGGTCCTGCGGGCGATCGCGGGGTTGCCGTTCACCGGCGAGACGATCGAGAAGGTCGGCGCCCTGCTCGCGGACCCGCGGGAGGACATCGGGGTCCGCATGGCCTGCATCTCGGCGCTGCGGCGCTGCGAGCTGCGCGGCCTGCCCCAGCTGATCGCCGCCTACGAGCGCCTGGCCGCCGAAGAGCCGAGCGAGCAGAACGCGGCGCTGAGGAAGTTCATCCGCGATGCGATGATCAAGATCACCCGCGGCGTCGACTACGGCGAGAGCGCGGCGGCCTGGAAGACCCACCTCGAGAGCGGGCCGATTCCGCTCGACGTCGAGATCCCGACCGAGACGGTCGAGGCCGCCCCGGAGTCCGGGCTGCATCCGGCGCTGGTGTCGGCGACGGTCGCGTTCCTCCTCACCTTGATGTGCCTCGGGGCGATCGGCTTGAAACGCGCGATCGGTCCAGCCCTGATCCTGTTCCCGCTCGCGATCGGCTTCGTCATCGCCAGCGTCGTCCAGATGATCCCCGCCGCCGAGGTCGAGGAAGAGGTTACCGAGCTCGTCCCGACCGACATGACGCCCGCGGTCGCCAGCAAGCTCGGCCAGCAGATCTGGGACCATCTCCAGCTCCAGGCGAAGAACGGTCCGACGCGGCCCCCCTTCGCGGCGCTGCGCGGCAGCGAGCGGCTGCTGAGCGGAGAGGCCTTCGAGCCCCTGGTCCAGCGCCTCGACGAGGCCCGGCGGTTCGAGGTGCTGCGTGTGCACAAGCGCCTGGCGAAGGGCTACCTGATCCTCGACAACGGGAAGATCCTGACCGCCCGGATCGACTTTCAGATGCAGGAGGGGACTCCGCGGGTCACCGACTTCAAGGCCAGCCTCCTGCTCAGCGGGAGCTCTGCCCCGCGCGCGGCAGCACCGACCACGCCGGGCGAACAGGCAGAAGCGGGCAAGAGGACTCTCGCCAACGGCTTCGCTGTCCTGCTCTGCCTGCTCTCCATCGGTGGGCTCGCGACCACCTTCTACCTCGGCAGCAGGCTCCGCCCCTGGGAACGCGACGGCCTCGGATCGGGCCTGTTCGATAGCGCTCCGGCGGAGAAGGTCGACAGGACCAAGGCCAACCTCGAGAACGCGATGCGCAGCATCGGCCTGAACATCGAGGCCGAGAAGGGAGAGGGCGGGGCCGCCGCCGGGGCAGACGGCGCCCGCGCAGAGGGCTCGCCCGAGGCGAGCACCCAGGAGCGACAGGGACCGGCCGCCTGAAGCCCGGCCGGACACCGCTCCCGCCCATCCCGCCCCCCGCAAAAGAAAAAAAATTTTCATTCTCTTTTTGTGCCTGTCCGTTGGTGGCAACCCCCTGCTCCGCCTGGCCTTGTGACGAACACACCCGGCGAGGCCAGCGTCGGCATGCCGCCGGAACGCTTGGCAGACTCACCGGCGCCATGCACAATGCAGGTGGTGTAGGCGGCAGGGTGCGCCTCGAACCCGGAGGATGGGAAAGTGTTGAGAATGTTTCGTAGGAATCGCGGTGGAACGCTGTTCTCGACGGCGGTCGCCCTCTCAGGCGTCTGCCTCTCTCTCGGCGCGGTCACGCTCTTCTACGGACGCGCGATCAACGTCCAGGAGAACAATCAGCGAGACCTGCGCATCGCCTCTCTCAACGCTCGCTCGGGGCTCGAGGCGACCGTGGCCCGGATGCGGGACGGCGGCGACATCGACCTGCTCGACATGATCGAGAACGCCTCGATCAGCACGAGCGCGATCGACGCCCTGGTCGACAAGGGCTGCAACCTGACCGCCATCGAGACCTGGCGCACGCCGGAGGGCGAGCGCAACGGCTTCGACGC
>JAUIEM010000105.1 GCA_030428695.1 bacterium | reverse complement strand
GCCCGAGCTGGCTGACCAGCAGCAGCCGCTCCCCCCGGGGCCCCGGCCGGTTGAAGCGGATCGCCGCGCCGACGTTGCCCTCCCCGAGGCGGCCGACCCAGGCGAGCTGGGCGCCCGGGGGCACGCCGAGCTCGTACCGCGCCAGCTCCAGGCTCCAGGCGAGCCGCCGCCGCAGGCTGACCGGACCGGCCCCCGCCCGCAGGGGCGGACCGCAGTCGAAGACCTCGAGGGTGTCGCCGCGCAGCCGCGCGATCCCCTCGTAGCCCGGCGTCGGCGCGAGGTCGGCGAGCAGCCCCTCGCCGGCCTCCAGGCTGGTGCGGCGCAGAACCTCCAGCCACAGCCGGGCGGCGCCGCTGTCTTCCCCGAGCGCTTCGAGCAGGGCCGGACGCGGGCTCCCTTGCGAATCGACGACCTGCAGGAGGCAGCGCAGGGCGAGCAGGCGGGGCGGCTGGTCGAGACCGAAGGGGTTGGTCGCCCCGTCGGGGAGCCGGGCGAGCGCGCGCGCCAGCCCGTACCAGGCGCCGGCGCGCAGGACCGGGAAGTCCGGCCCGAAGGTGCTCAGGGCGCGCAGGAACTGGTCGCTCGCCCGCTCGTACAGACCGTCGCGCAGCGAGCCCTCGGCGAGCGACAGGAAACCGCGCCCGGCCGCCTCCGAGCGCGGCTGGGCGCAGTAGGCCCGGCTGACCCAGGCCGCCGCCCCCCGCACGTCCTCCCGGACGTCGGCGGCGCGCGCGCGCCAGGTCGCGAACTCCGCGACGGGGAGGGTGGCGCTGTCCGGCAGGCCCGCGAGGAAGTCGCGGAAGCGCTGGAAGTCGTCCTCCGCCGCGCGCAGACTCAGGCTGTCGGCCTCTGCCGGAGCCGGCAGGGCGGCGAGCCGCGTCCAAGCCCAGCGCTGCAGGGTGCGCACCCGCAGCGACTCGGCGAGCTGCGGAAGGCGCTCGGCGGCAGCGGCGATGGGCGGGCGGGCGCTGCGCAGCTCGTCGTCTCCCGCGATGCCGCCGATGCGCGCGGCGTGGAGCTGCGCGAAGGCGGCGAGCTGCGCTCCGGCTTCCTCCGGCGCCAGCGAGGGCAGCGAGAGCAGCTCGGACTGCAGCTCCTCGAGCTGCCCGCGCAGGGTGTCGAGGCGGGACGCGCGCCGCTCCGCCTGCTCGCGCAACCCCGCGAGGCGCGCTTCCTCCGCCGCCCACAGCGCCCCGAACACGCCGAGCACCAGCAGCAGGGCGACGAGCGCGGCGACCCGCACCGTCGTGCGGTGCCGGCGGGTCCAGCGCAGGGCCCGCTCGACGAGGGTGTAGCGATGGGCCTCGACGACGCGCCCGTCGAGGAAGGCCTGGACGTCGGCGCGCAAGGCCTGCACCGTCGGGTAGCGCTCGTCCCGGTCGGGGCGCATCGCCCGCAGCACGACCGCCTCGAGCTCGGACGGCACGAAACGGCCGGGGGCGCGCCTCGACGGCGGCACGACCTGCCCGCTCAGGGCCGCCGTATAGGCGTCGCGCGGCGCGCGGGGGCGGGCGGTCTCGAGGCTGACGATCTGGTAGAGGATGGCGCCGAGGGCGTACACGTCCGCGCGCTCGTCGAGGCTGGAGAGCTCGCCGCGGGCCTGCTCCGGAGCCATGTAGGCGGGGGTCCCGACCAGCGTGCCCTCGGCCACCGGCTCGGGACCGGCAAGGCTGCGCTCGGTGACGACCTGATCGGTCGCGGTCGGGTCGGCGTGCACCTGCGCCAGCCCCCAGTCGAGGACGAGCACCTCACCGAAGGCCCCGACCATCACGTTCGACGGCTTGAGGTCGCGGTGGATCACCCCGCGGCTGTGGGCGTACGAGACCCCGCCGCAGACCTTGAGGAACACGCCGAGCAGCCAGCTGAGCTCGGCGAGCTGCTCCTGGCGCGAGCCGCGCTTCGGGCCGGGCGCGGACAGCTCCGGCGCCTCCGCCAGCTGCATTGCGGCGGGCCGCGGACCGCGCTTCAGGCGGTAGAGGAGCGCGTGGAGGCTGCTTCCCTCGACCTTCTTCATCACGATGAAGGCCCGCCCCTCATCGTCGAGCGCCAGCTCGTGGATCGGCACGATGTTCGGGTGCTCGAGCTGTCCGGTTACCTGCGCCTCGGCGATGAACTGGCGCTGCACCTGCTCCTCGCCCGACAGCGCGGACTTGATCGCCACGCGGCGGCGCAGATCGGCGTCGATCGCCGCCCACACCTGGCCCATCCCACCGCTGCCGAGCCGACTCTGCACGCTGAACTTCGGCAGCTCGCCGGAGCTGTCGCGGCCGGGGACCTTCGAGCGCGCGCTGGGCAGGGCCCGGGTGCGGCCGAGGCTCTCGGGGGCGGGAGGATGGACGGTGGTCGGACCGGCGTCGGAGATGTCCTCCCGCAGGCTCGCCGCGCAGGCTCTGGCGACCTCGAGGGCGGTCGGTCGCGCGGCCGGGTCCGCATCGAGCAGCCCGGCGAGCGCCTCCGCCAGCTGCGGACGGCCCGCCAGCGCGGCGCCGAGGGCGCCCTGCGGGTCCGGCGTGGAGCCCCCGCAAAGGGCGTCGACCAGCAGCCTGCCGAGGGAGTACATGTCCGCGGGCGCGGAGGGCGGCTCGTCCCGGCGCTCGGGGGCCGCCCAGCGCCAGGCCGCGGCGGGCCGACCGGCGACCTCGGGGCCGGCGAGCTCGAGCAGCGGGAAGCCCCAATCGCCCAGCCGGGGCACGCCTTCGGGGTTGAACAGCACGCTCGACGGCGCCAGGGCGCCGTGGTGGACGTCGGCGTCGTGGGCCGCGTGCAGGGCGAGCGCGAGGTCGCGGAGCAGCGCGACGGCGTCCGGCACGGCCAGCGGCCCGTCGCGCAGCCGGATGCCGAGGTGGGCCGGCGCGAGCAGCTCCTCGATCCAGAGCAGGTCGCCCTCGTCCCGCGCGGTGCCGAAGCCGGCGACGACATGCGGGTGGCCGAGCCGGGCGAGCACCCAGCTCTGCGACTTCCAGATCATCTCCTGGGATGCGGACGGGCAGCGCCCGGGGCGGATCACCTTCAGGGCCACCGGTCCGTGCTCCGGACTGCTGGCGCGGTACGAGGTACTGATCGGCCCCGCGCCGAGCATGCCGAGTATGCGGCAGCCGGCACGGATGATGTCCGAGCGCATCGTTGGCTCCCGCCGCTGCGCGTTGTGGCCCTGTTGACTGTACGGCCTCCCGACCCTTGCGGCAAGCGGACCGGGTCGGAAGGGCCGGGCCCGGTCGAAGGCTCGCTCAACGCGAGAAGGGCTGGGACCAGTCGACCCCCGCGCTCGAGTCGGGCGCGGGGAAGGCGACGATCTTCGCGCGCGATCTCCTCGGGAGGTCTCGCGTGGCGGGCCGGTTTTTCCAGGGGAACTTGGGAAAACTCTCGAGGGAGCCGTGCAGGAGAGCCTTCCAGAAGCTCAGGCTTCGCGCAGCTCCTCGCTCGAGATCGACAGGTCGAGCAGCGAGCGCACTTTCGCGAGCAGCGCGTTCGGCCCGAAGGGCTTCTGCAGGAAGCTCGCGAGGTAGCTGTCGGCGAGCTGGTTGGTCTCCTGCTCGGTGTAGCCGCTGGCGATCAACACCGGCACGTCACGCCGCAGACGCCGCAGCTCACGGAAGGTCTCCTCGCCGTTGAGCCGAGGCATCGTCAGGTCGAGGAGCACGAGGTCGAACTTGCCGGGCTGCTCGGCGAAGCGCTCGAGGCAGTCGCGGCCGTCGACGGTGCTGATCACGTCGAAGCCCGAGCGCGTCAGCGTCCTCTCCACCATCCGCCGCACGACCTCCTCATCGTCGGCGACGAGCACCGTGCCGCCGCCCTGCCAGCTGAGGAGCTCCGGCACCGTCGGCACGAGGTCGGCGAACGTCTCACCGGCGATCGGCAGCAGCACCTTGATCATCGTCCCGGAGCCGACCTCGCTGTGGACCTGGATCAGGCCCTTGTGCGCGCGGACGATGCCGAGCAGCGAGGCGAGACCGAGGCCGCGGCCGGTCGATTTGGTGGTGAAGAAGGGGTCGAACATCCGCTCCCGCACCGCCGCGTCCATGCCCTTGCCCGTGTCGCGCACCTCGACGAAGGCGTAGCGCCCCTCGGGCAGATGCTCGCTGGCCCAGGCGTCGGCGAGCAGCGCCCGGTCGACGGGCTGGCTGCCGGTGCGCAGGGTGATCAGCCCCTCCTCCTGCTCGAGGGCGTCGGACGCGTTCGTGATCAAGTTCATGATCACCTGCCGCAGCTGGGAGGCGTCCGCCTGGATCATCGGCAGGCTGCCGTCGAAGTCGCAGCGCAGCGCCGCCTTCTTCGAGATCGAGACCTCGAGCAGGTCGAGCATCTCCCCGACCAGGCTCGACAGGTGGACGGGCCCGACGACGAAGCGTCCCTTCCCCGAATAGGCCAGCAGCTGCTGGGTCAGCTCGGCGGCGCGCCGGGCCGCGATCTCGATCTGCTCGACCGTCGGCCGCGCCGGCGAGTCCTCGTCGAGGTCGAGCAGGGCCAGCCCCGCGTTGCCGAGCATGCCGACGAGCAGGTTGTTGAAGTCGTGGGCGATGCCCCCGGCGAGCACGCCGAGGGACTCGAGCTTCTGGGTGTGCTGCAGGCGCGCCTCGAAACGCTGCTCCTCGAGCCGCTCACGTTCCTTGATCTCGGCGCGCAGCCGGGCGTTGGCCTGCTCGACCTCGGTGTTGCTCTGCTTCACCCGCAGCCCGAGCCCGTCGGCGGACGCCTGCAGGCGGCGCAGCAGCGTCTGGTTCGCCTCGAGCACGTCGACCGTCTGGGTGGTCGTCGAGGCGAAGGCCCAGGAGTAGACGAAGGCGAACACCGCCGCCCACAGCATCACCTGGCAGACCAGCCCGGGCAGCTCGAGCTGGCCGCCGACTCCGGCGAAGAGCACGGCCATGTAGGCGAACAGGAAGGCGGACAGGAGGATCGTCAGGCCGAGCAGCCAGTGGATGGTGAACCGCACCCGGCAAGCCTGGTAGGCGCGCACGAGCAGGACCAGCGACCAGGCGAGCAGCCCGATGCCGGCCAGGACAGTCGCGATGTCGATCAGCTCCATGGACGTCTCGGGGGGCTGGATCTGCCGCCATAGTAGCCGGGACGAGGGCCGTCGCGCGAGCCGGATTCTACTCCACCCGCTCCCAGCGCGGTCGCACGCCGCTCAGCCCCTTCCACGGGAAGCCGAGCCGACTCTGCACCGAGCCGTTGTCGTAGACCGCGAAGCCGACGGCGCGATCGGCGCTCTGGATGAACTCGCCGACCTCGTTCTCCGGGACGTTGCCGTACTCGGAGGGGTGGTTCGGGAACAGGCTGTAGAGCGTGCAGCTGATCCAGTAGTCGCCGGGCTTCAGGCTGCCGGCCGGGATCTCGACGCGGTACGCGTGCTCCCCCTCGGGCCGCCCCTCGAGCAGCCGCTCGTCGGACTCGCAGTCGCGGGAGAAGCAGACGGGGTTCGCCTCGGCGTCCAGCACCGCGAGGGCGACGTAGCTCGGCAGGCTGCCGGGCTGCGTGAAGACCGCGACCTCGAGACCGACCGGCTCGTCGTGGGCGAAGCGGGCGGCGGCGAGCTCGATGCGCACGATGGTCGGCCCCTGGGGCTGCGGCACATTGACGTAGCGGATCGCCGACTGGCCTTCGGCGGACTGCATGTAGCGCTCGACGACCTCATCGACCTCGCCGTACAGCACCATGCGGCCCGTCTCGAGCAGCAGCGCCCGCTCGCACAGGGAGCGCACCGAGCCCATGTTGTGGCTGACGAACAGCACCGTGCGGCCGGCGGCCGCGACGTCGCGCATCTTCCCGAGGCACTTGCGTTGGAACTCGGCGTCGCCGACCGCGAGGACCTCGTCGACGACCAGGATGTCCGAGCGCAGGTGGGCGGCGACGGCGAAGGCGAGCCGCACGTACATGCCCGAGGAGTAGAACTTCACCGGCGTGTCGAGGAACTGCTCGATGCCGGCGAAGGCGACGATCGCGTCGAAGTGCTCCCGGATCTCGGCGCGGCGCATCCCGAGGATGGTGCCGTTGAGGTAGATGTTCTCGCGCCCGCTGAGCTCGCGGTGGAAGCCCGTCCCGATCTCGAGCAGGCTCGCGAGCCGGCCGCGGTAGCGCACCTCGCCGGTGGTCGGTGCCGCGACCCGGCTGAGGATCTTCAGCAAGGTCGACTTCCCCGCGCCGTTGCGGCCGACGATGCCGACGGTGTCGCCGGCGCCGATGTCGAGGTCGATGTCCTGCAGCGCCCAGAAGCTCTCGCTGCGCGTCTTCGTCCGCAGCCCCGGCACCAGGCCGCGGAAGAAGCCCATCAGCGCGTCGATGAAGTAGTCGTTGCGGGCCTGCAGCGCCGCGATGCGGTACTGCTTCCCCACCCCACGCATCCGCACCGCCCAGGGCTCGGCCATGTGTCGCCTCCTCCGCGGGCGCAGCCTACCACATTCGCGGGTACGGTGCGCGGCATCGGCGGGCGCGCTATACTTCCGGGAAGTTCGGGCCTGTGGGGAGGGACGTCGATGGCCTGGTTGGCGGAGAGCCTGCGCCATGCGCGGGAACAGTGGAGCGAGCCCGCGCAGCAGGAGCGCCTGCGCAGCGCGCGCCTCGAGGCTCCGGGCGACGAGGACGCGCAGGCCCTGATCCGCTCCGCCTGCCGGCGCAGCAGCCTGCTCGCGCGGCTCGAGAGCGAAGAGGTGCAGGCGGAGCTGTGCCTGCAGGAGTACATCGCCCTGACCGCCGAGCTCCTGTGCGACCTCGCGGGCCTGTACGGGGCCGAGGCTTCCCCCGGTGCGCTCGTGCGCTTGTACCGCGCGGTGTTCGAGAACGACGCCGCCCAGCTCGCCAGCCACGCTTCCCCTGCCGCCGCCGCCGACCTCCTCGAGGGCGTGCTCACGGCCCGCTGGGGGCCCGAAGGCGGGTTCTACGGCATGCACTTCCTGTACACCCATACCCTGGGCAGCCTGGCGGTGGAGGTGTTCGAAGACCCCGACGACGCCGCCGAGGACGCCGCCTACACCCTCAAGGCCGCCGAGAACGTGCGCGAGTTCTTCCTCGAGCAGCTGATCGGCCTGGCCTGGGCCGACAAGCAGCTGACCTCGGCCGAGCGCCAGATGATCTCGCGCCGTATCGCGGGCGCGAACCTGTCGCGGCTCAAGCAGAAGAGCCTGAAGCAGGCGCTCCTGCGCAACAAGGTCGAGGGCCGCAAGCTCGTCTCGATTCCGCCCGCGGCCAAGGACCTCATCCTCGAGCAGATGATGCTGCTGTCCCTGATCGATGGCGAGCTGAGCGACGTCGAGTGGAAGCACCTCGAGACCGTCGCCGCGCACCTCGAGGTGATCCCCGAGCGGCTGATGGAGATCCGCGTGCGGGTCGCCCTCTACGCCCAGTCGGGCTCCGAGCACTTCACCCGCCTGCAGCACGTGACGACCATCGGGCGCACGCGGCACTTCTTCACCAGCCTGTTCGACCGCGCCAAGCGCACCCTCTACCAGCCGATCTCGGTCGCCCACATCAGCGGGGTCGTGCAGAAGAACGTCGGGCGGCTCACGGTCGAGATCAAAGAGACGGTCGAGCTGAACAAGCTCCTGCTCAAGGCGACCCACACGAAGCTCTCGGCCGACGAGCAGCTGCGTGTCAAAGCCCAGCTGCTCGACATCGCCAAGACCATCCCCTCGCTGGCCATCTTCGCGATGCCCGGCGGCGGGGTGCTGCTCCCGATCCTGATCAAGGTGCTGCCGTTCAACATCCTGCCTTCGGCCTTCACCGACGACGAGCCGAAGAAAAAGGGGTGAACCTTTCGGCTCACGATGGTGTCCAAAGGGCGTACACATCGGCAGCGGGATGTCAGACCGGCTTGACACGCTGCTGACAGGACTCTGACACGGCGCAGACAGACAACGCCGATGGTGGGCCCGAGAGGCGGGACTTGCCGCGAGCCCGAGGATGCACCGACAAGACGGCACACGTTTTGCTGACGAATTCCACGTGAAAACACAGGAGACCACACCATGCTTCAGGGGATGAGAGGATCGAACGGCCGCAAAGGACAAGGTCTGCCGGAATATCTGGCGATGGGCGCGGTCCTGGTGATCCTCTGTATCCTCTTCGTGGTCTACATGTTCCAGACCGACGCCCCGCCCCAGCTCGACGAAGAGACTCCGGTCGAGGTCGTCCAGCCGAGCGACGCGGGGTAGCATCAGAGACGAGCGGACCCGCCCCCGTCCTCCCAGGGGGGTGGGCCCGACCTGGAGCGCCCCTTCCCCAGGGGGCGCTTCTTTGTATGTATGATCCATACGTATGGGTCGTGCGTGCGATTGACCGCCCGCGACCGGCAGCATAGCCTGAGGGGAGCTCCCACGCTCGAGGCTTCCCGTGCCAGAGATCACGCCACCCCGCTGCCTGCTCCTCCTCCTGTGCGCTTCGGCGCTGTGGGCCCAGGAAGCTCCGGCCTGGGGCTGGGAGTCGGAAGACGACGCGCGCATCTTCGAGCTGACGCGGGTGGTCGAGCGGGACGAGCCGCCGATCCCCGAGCTCAGCACCCGGAGGCGTCTGGTCGTTCGCGCCCGGGACCTCCGGGATGGTCGTCGACGCCACTTCGCGCCGCGCAACGCCGTCGACGAGCTGGTCCTGCGCGCGCTGCTCGCGGCGACCGTCGAGCGCGGGCGGCGCTGGGAGTGGGAAGGCGAGCTCGAGGCGCTGCGCGGCGCCCTCGCCTTCACCCGCGACCGGAGCGACCCCTTCCTCCTGCGTTTCGAGGGCCGCGTGCACCTGGCCGCAGAGACCGTGCGCGCGCTCGACCTGCGGAACGTCTCGCTGCTGATCGCCGGGGAGTGCACGCTCGACCGCGGGCACGGCGGCCTGGATCGCTTCGAGCTCCGCCTCGAGAGCCGCTGGGAGGCGGAGAACGGGCGCGTCCGGCAGCGCGTCGAGACCCTCCGCAGCGCGCCCGCGCGGCGGGCCTCCTTCGCCGCGAGCGAGTCGCTGATGGTCGCGTCGGCCCGCGGCTTCCTGCGGAGCTGGCTGGAGGAGCAGGAGCTCGGCGGGTTCCAGAGCCCCGAACCCTCTGCGCTGGTCGGCTTCGCCCTGCTGCACGGCGCGGAGTCCGCCGACAGCCTGGCCCTGCAGGCCGTCCGCGCGGTCGACGCGCTGAGCCGCAACGGCGGGAGCGGCATCCTCACCACCTACGCGCTGGCGCTGCTCGCGCAGGCCTACGAGGCCGCCGACCTGCGCCGCGAGCCCGCGGGCGCGGGGAGCGTGCCGCGCTACCAGCGCCGGGGCTCCCCCGACCGCCTCGCCCTCGGGCGCCTGGCCGCGCTGCTGCTGCGCCGGCGCCGGCCGGGGACCGGGAGCTGGGGCTACGGGCCGCAGTTCTTCGACATCTACGGGGAGGACTACGGGGACAACTCCAACAGCCAGTTCGCGATCCTGGCGCTGCACAGCGTCCAGCGTTGCGGCTTCGCGCTGCCGCCGGACCTCTGGGCCGAGGTCGACCGCTGGTACCGCGCGGGCACGGCGGAGGTCGCGGCGCCGCGGGAGCCGCTGCCCGTCGGCTGGCGGCAGCTCTCCGGGCAGACCGCGGTCCCCGGCGACCTGCGACCTCGGCGCGCGCGCGGCTGGGGCTATCTGATGGCGGGCGACGACGCGCTGATCCGGCGCCTCGGACTGGACAGCGTGTACGGCAGCATGACCGCCGCGGGCCTGTCCTCGCTGGCGGTGACCCGGGACGTGCTCGGGCTCGGCAACGCGCCCGCGGACCTCGTCGCGGACGCGACCGTCAACGAGGGGCTGGCGGCCCTGTGGGCGCTGTCCGACAGCCGCGCGCCCGACATGGGGAACCGCGACTTCGCGTACTACGGCCTGTACAGCGTCGAGAAGGCCCTCGACCTGCTCAACGTCGAGACGCTCCACGGGTACGACTGGCACGACGGGCTCAGCGCCTGCCTGCTCGAGCTGCAGCACGAGGACGGCAGCTTCGAGGCGAACCGGGACTTCACTCCCGGCCCGGGCCAGGACGCCTCGATCGCGACCTCCTTCGCGCTGCTCTTCCTGCACCGCGTCGCGCTGGTCAACAACGCCGCGCTGACCCCCGCCCTGCCCCCCGCGCGGATCGCGACCGGCGTCGACGACGCGCCGGAGCCGCCTCCGGCACCGGCTCCCGAGCTGCTGATCGCCGGAGCCTGGCGGCCCTGTGCGGCCCTCGCCGAGGTCGGCGGGACGGCCACCATCGCCGAGCTGGACCGCGCGCTCGGGTGGATCCTGGCCGCCGACCTGCCCGCCTGCGTACCGGGCCTGCTCGCGCTGGTCGCCGCGGAGGACCGGCGCGAAGCGTGGGCGCGGGAGGTCCTCGAGGCGATCGTCGCGCCGCGGCGCCTGCGCGACGGCACCGCCGAGGAGGTCCACGCCGCCTGGCTGCGCCTGGCCGCCGAGGCCGGCGCCGGGCTCGCCACCGAGGTCCGCGGGCTGCTCGAAGACCGCAAGGCCCCCCACTGCCTGCGCGCCCTGGCCGCCCGGCGCGCGCCGGAGGTGCTCGGGCCCGACGCCGTCGAGCCCCTGCTCGAGGCGATGGAGGCGTCCGACCCCGGCCTGCGCGACGCCGCCGCGGCCGCGCTACGGGTGCTGCCGGGCCGCGTCGTCGGCTTCGACGCCTGGGCGACCAGGGCCGAGCGCAAGGCCTCCCTCAAGGTGTGGCGCCGCTGGCTGCGCGACGATCCTCCGGGTCCGCCGTAGCCCCTTACCCGCGGAACACCTCGCGCAGCTCCGGCAGCGGCGCTTCCTCCAGCATCCACCGCAGCCCCTGGGGCAGCAGGAACTGGTGGGTCTCGAGGTCGAGGCGGGGGGTCGAGAACCGGCCCAGGCGCAGATGCCGGAAGATGGCCCGGCGCATCGCCCGCGCCAGCTGGCCGATGGTCTCCGAGCCCGTGCCGAGGTAGCGGTCCTGGGTGCAGCGCAGCTTCGAGAAGAGGTTGCGGCACATCACCGGCCGCTCCGCGTACACCGTGCACTGCCCGTCCCGCCCGAGGAACAGGCAGGGCGACCACTCCTTCCACTGCAGCCGGGAGAAGTCGACCGCCCGCACGGCCCCCATCCGGTGCCAGCGTAGGAGCTTCTGCAGCTCGGCCGTCAACGTGCGGCGGAAGCCCTCGCGGACGAAGCGCTCCTCCTGGTCGAAGAACAGCGCGCACAGCTCGACCAGCCCGACCGCGAGCGTCTGGTGGCAGCAGGCGCTGCAGCCCTTCGCGCAGGCGGATTCCGCCCCCGCCAGATAGCCGGCGCGGGCCTCGGCGATCAGCGCCTCGACCTGTTGTCGGTACGCCACGAGGGCTTTCCGCGCGGACTTCCCGGGGAGTGCCGCCCTGAAGCTCGCCAGCGTCTCCGCGGCCCACTCCGGCAGGTCTTCGTTCGGGGTGTTCGTCATTTTGCTCCGTCGTCCGTCACCCGAGCCTGGTTTCCCAACTCTCGACCAGCTCCCCGATGCGCCAGGCGAGCCCATGGGGAACCTGGAGGAGCTCGGGCTGCGACCTGGGTGGTCAGGCCAGGACATCAACGCGTTGTAACTGCCGTGCTCTTGGGAAAACAACCTGCTGTTCGTTGTTTTCGGATTCGCGCCGAGCGACGCACGGACATGGCACCGTTTGATGGGAGCAGCTCGGGCACGGGAGCGGGTGATCCACGAGAAGTGGTCCACACAGGTCAATGTCCAGGCATGGGCCCTGAAGGACTCGAACCTTCGACCTACGGATTATGAGTCCGCTGCTCTAACCGACTGAGCTAAGGGCCCGCGTGATCGTCATCCACCGAGGAGCGCCCTCCGCCGGGAAGGCTGAAGAGCCTCCGCAAGATACTCAGCCCTCCTGGGAGAGTCAACTCGCCCCGCCGGGCGGGCTTGGTTCGGGCAGGAGCGCCTCCGGATCGCCCTCGACGGCGGTGCGCAGGGTGCGCTCGAGCATGCACAGGAAGCCCGGGGCGAGGGCGACGGCGACCGGGTAGCGGCGTCCCTCCGCGGCGATCACCAGCCGGAAGCCGCGGGCCGAGGGGGGCCAGGGGATCAGCGGCTCGGCGCTGACCTGAGGGGCGCCGGGCTCGAGCACGACGCGCTCGCCATCGCGCTCGAGCACGATCTTCTCCCCGGCCGTCAAGGTCCACAGGCGCCGCACCGGGAGCCAGCGCAGCAGCCACCAGCCGAGCAGGCCCAGCAGCAGGACGGCGAGGACGCTCGCGCCGACGGCGGGCCCGACCAGGAACAGGGGCGTCAGCCCCGCCGCGAACAGCGGGGAGAAGAGCAGGAAGCGCACCAGGCTGCCGCGCAGCAGGCCGCGATGCAGGCCTCCCGAGAGGCGCATCGCCGCGCCGTCCCAGCGCAGCTCGGCGCAGTCGTCGCGGAACAGTACCGGCTCGGCCGGGAGGCGCCCGGCCTGGACCACGACCTGGCCGTCGACCGCCCGGCCGGTCAGCGCCTCGAGGCTGAGACACAGGCGCTGCAGGCCGGTGCCCGCGTTGCCGCGCCACAGCTTGAGGGGCTTCGGGTCGGACTTGAGACTCGAGTCGGTGCGCGGAGCGTGCAGCGACAGCCACAGGCCTCTGTTGTCCTCGCCGGTACCGATCGCGAAGGTGCACGGGCCGAGCTCCTTGCGCCGACTGCATGCGTCGAGCCCGAGCTCGCGCTTGATCTCGGTGACGTTGCCGGCCGGGTCGACGAGCAGGGTCCGCTCGCGCAGGAAGTTGGCGGTGTTGTGCAGGACGACCCAGAGGATGATGAACAGCCAGAACGCTTCCCCCCACTCGAAGCTTCCACGCAAGAGCTCGCGCGCCTGGCCCGCCGCGAAACCGGTCAACACCAGGCTCGCGACGACGACCGGCAGCAGCGGGCCTTTCAGCCACAGCTCGAGCCCCGAGCGCGTGCGACGGACGCGGGCCTGGCCGGAGGCGCCGCGCAGGGTGTAGAGCTCGATCAGCGGGTCGCCGTCGAGGTCCGGCGGCCTCAGCACTGGCGGCTCGGGCGGTGGAGCCGGACGCGGTCCGCCACGCCAGCCGTCGATCATTTCGAGCGCGGCGAGCGGCGTGCGTGGATCGACGTCGGTCAGCACCTCGACAGGGGGGCGGTCGGAGAGCAGCAGGGTCAGGCGCAGGTAGGTCTCGCCGACGGCAGCGGGAAAGACCGCGACGGCGCGCAGCTCCTCGCGTCCCACGCGTTCCTTGCCGACCCGCAGGGCGTCCGCCACGAAGGTGAGGGCGCGCGCCCTCCGCAGGTCGGGGGAGAGGCGAAGAAGGAAGCCGCCGACCAGCAAGATGTAGGCGAGGCCGGCGAGCAGGGCGGGGGGGCCGAACCAGCGCGTGCTGGGGTCGAGCCCGGAGCCGAACAGGAGCAGCAGGGCGGGCACCATGGACAGACAGGCGACGAGGAGGAAGAACAGCACGGCGAAGCCCAGACGGAGCTTGCCCCGCGTGGTACGCGTGAAGAGCAGACGGTTGCCCGCGCGCTCCAACTTCCAGTGGGGACTGCGCCCGTCGCGGATCTGCGGCCGGTTGTCCCGGTACGGGAAGGTCCCGGAGCCGTCCTCGGCGCGGGCCTCTCCCGCGGGCGCGGCTGCGGCGCCCGGTTCCTCCGCCGGACGCGCCCCCTCTCGGGGCGGCTCCCCTGCGGGAGATCCGGGCGTCGGCGCAATCCCGGCCACGACCTACAGCCCGTCGAGCAGGTGGCCGAGCTTCTCCTTCTTGGTGCGCAGGTAGTGCTCGTTGGCCGGGGTCACGCCGCCGACCAGGGGCACGCGCTCGGCGATCTCGAGGCCGTAGCCTTCGAGGCCGGCGACCTTCTGCGGGTTGTTGGTCAACAGCCGCATGCGCCGCACGCCGAGGTCGAGCAGGATCTGGGCGCCGAGGCCGTAGTCGCGCAGGTCGGGCGGGAAGCCGAGGGTGGTGTTCGCCTCGACCGTGTCGAGGCCCTGGTCCTGCAGACCGTAGGCCTCGATCTTGTGCTTGAGGCCGATGCCGCGGCCCTCCTGGCGCATGTACAACAGCACCCCCGAGCCGTTCTTCTGGATCGCCGCCAGCGCCTGGTGCAGCTGATGGCCGCAGTCGCAGCGGATCGAGCCGAGCACGTCGCCGGTCAGGCACTCGCTGTGCACGCGCACCAGCACAGGCTCTTCGATCGGCATCACGTCGCCGGAGGGGGCCGGCTTGCCGACGTCGCCGAGGCACAGGGCGAGGTGCGGATGGTGGCCGTCGAACTGCGAGGTGTAGACGTGGATGTCGAAGTCGCCGTAGCGGGTCGGCAGGAGCGCCGAGCAGCGGCGGGTGACCAGCTTCTCGCGCTTGCGGCGGTACTCGATCAGGTCGGCGATGCAGGCGAGCTTGAGGTCGTGCTCCTTGCAGAACTCGACCAGCTCGGGCAGGCGGGACATCGTGCCGTCGTCGTTCATGATCTCGCAGATCACGCCGGCGGGCCGCAACCCGGCGAGGCGCGCGAGGTCGACGGAGCCTTCCGTCTGGCCGGCGCGCACCAGCACTCCGCCCGGCCGGGCCTTGAGCGGGAAGATATGCCCGGGGCGGGACAGCTCCTCGGGCCGGCAGGTCGGGTCGACGGCCTTGAGGATGGTCTTGGCGCGGTCGGCGGCCGAGATGCCGGTGGTCACCCCCTCGCGCGCGTCGATGCTGACGGTGAAGGCGGTGCCGAAGGTGCAGGTGTTCTGCTCGGCCTGCATCGCCAGGCCGAGGCGCTCGATCATGCGATCTTCCATCGGCAGGCAGATCAGACCACGGCCGTACTTGGCCATGAAGTTGATCGCCTCGGGCGTGACGAGCTCGGCGGCCATCGCGAGGTCGCCTTCGTTCTCGCGGTTCTCGTCGTCGACCAGGACGATCATCTTGCCCTGGCGGATGTCTTCGATCACTTCGGAAATCGGTGCAAAGGGCATGGCGCCTCCTCTGCGGGTTCTCGCCGGCCAAGGATAACCGATTCGCGACGGCAGAAAAGACCGACGGGGCGAAATCGCCCTGCCGCTCGCTACAATAGAAGGGACTCCGTGCAGTTGAAGAGGAAGGTGTGGGAAGACCGGCCGCGAGCTACTTCGACATCGCCCTGTGCCCCGTGCACATGGATCACAACCCGACGATCGCGCCCCACCCGACGCTCGGGCCGATCCTGAGCGGCGACACGAAGACCCTGATCAACGGGCGCTTCGCCGCCCGCCAGTGGGACTTCGGGGTGCACGCCGGATGCATGGGTCCCAACCTGTTCGTCATCGCGATGGGCTCGCCGGTCGTCGACATCGGCGGCAGGCCCGCCGCGCGCATGCACGACGTCACCCTGCACTGCGGCATCCAGCCCGGCCTGGTCCTCAGCGGCGCACCGAACGTGCTGATCGGCGACGCCCCCTACGGCGGCGCGGGCACGCCGATGGCCCCGACGCCCCGCGTGGCCGCCGAGCTGCGCAAGCGCGACGAGCTCGAGCTCAAGGCCGGCGGCGGCGCCCTCGCCGAGCCGCCCGCGAAGCCCGATGAAGCCCCGGGCGTCGCGGCCGACGGGGCGCCCGCGCGGCGCGCGTTCCCCAAGGACGTCATCGCGCCGCCGGCGGAACCGAAGGACGCGCCGCCGGACGGCAAGACCCCGGAGAAGGTCGAAGAAGAGCTGAAGAAGGACGCCGGCCAGGAGGTTCCCGAGGACAAGCAGGTCCCGGTGCTCGCCGGCACCCTGACCGACCAGAACGGGACGCCGATGCCCCGCGAGACCGTCGTCCTGCAGAGCGACGCGGGCACCGAGCTCGCCCGGGCCACCCTCGACGACAAGGGCCGCTACCTGTTCCGCAAGGTGCAGGTGGGCAACGCCTACAAGATCGCGGTCATCGACCCCGACGCCGAGCCCTGGACGGCCGTCGAGCCCGTGACGCCCGCCGCCGGCGGAGCCGCGCCGAAGCCGGCCAGCGACGGTCCGCACGCCCTGGTCGTGCGGGTCGTCGACAACGGCCTCGCCCCGCAGGCCGACGTGCACTACACCCTCAAGCTCGCCGCAGGCGCACGCGAGGGCCGCACCGACAAGGACGGCGTGCTGTGCGAGCCGTCGGTGCCGGCCGGAGAGCTCGAGCTCGAGATCGGCGGCAAGGCCTACCCGGTCCCGTCGCAGAACCCGGCCGCCTCCCTGCTGACGCCCTTCGACCTGGTGCTCGAGGCCGAGGCGACCGCTCAGACCCAGCCCTTCATCGCGCCCCCTGAGGCGCCCAACCCGCTCGGCACCCTCGATCCGGTCGACGAGACGCTCGCGGAGCTCTGACGAGGTGGCGATGATCCCCGCGACCCTGCAGGACCTGACCCAGGACGGCAAGCTCGTCTTCAAGGACGGCGGCGAGCAGGCGCCCTGGTGGCGCTGGCACGGTGGCCAGATCAGCACCCTGAGCATCGGCGCGCGAGCGCTGAAGGCCGGCGGCGTCACGCTCGACGTCGAGGTTTTGCAGTTCACCGGTTTCGGGGTCGACATCGACGGTCAGCGGCGCACCCTGACCTCGCCGCCCCCCGGCGCGACCGCGGCGAACAACTACTTCGGCGGCCTGCTGACCGCCTTCGCCGACAAGCCCGCCTACGACCAGGTCGTGATCGGCCACGCCGCCCGCTCGGACGCCGAGGCCCTCGCCCGGCTGCTGTACCTCGGCGGCGGCCCGACCGCGCCCTTCGCGATCACCCGCGACGGGCGCATCCTGCAGCTCTACGACCCCGACCAGGGCGCGGGCTGCTTCGGCGCCTGGACGCCCGCGCTCGCCTCGCGCCAGCTCGGCGTGCTGCTGTTGAACCACGGGCACGCTCCGGGCAATCCGATGGAAGTCGACTACGAGATCAACACCTACAACGGCTACCGCGGCGCCTTCCGCGGCTGGCGCTTCTTCGAGAGCTACCCGAAGCCCCAGCGCGACGCCGCCGCCCGGCTCGGCGCGTACCTGTCGGTCAAATACGGCATCCCGCCCCTGACCCTGCCGCCGGCGGAGCGTTTCCGGGCCCAACCCGAGGCGCGGCTCGAGAAGGCGGCCTTCCGCGGCTTCCTCAGCCCCGTCCAGCTCAGCAAGGGCGCGCAGAGCCCGGAGACGCCGGGGCTGTGGGATGTGACCGGGCTGCCGCCGCACTGGGACTGGGACCTGTTCCTCGACCAGGTCGCGACCCAGGCGGGCGCCGCGAAGCCGGTCACGCGGGCGCACCACAAACAGGAAGCGCAGGAGGTCAAGGAGAGCGAGCTCGAGGGCGAGGACGACGAGGTGCGCGCCAGGCTCGCGACCACCGCCGCGAAGCCGGAAGCGGCCGAGGGCGAGCCGGCCTTCGCCTTCGCGAGCTACCGGGTCGCATCCGCCCAGCTCGGCCAGCTCTATCTCGCCGAGAAGCTGCCGAGCTCGCCCGGCGCGGCGACCGGTCAGCTCGACCCGAGCCTGAGCAGCGCGACGAAGAGCTTCCAGACCGACGTCCCCCTCGACCCCGCCGACGGCGGCCCGGGCCCGGCGACCCGCAAGGCCCTGCGCGACGCCCTGCGCGGCCTGGTCCGCAACGACCCGACCCAGCGCGAGACCGCCAGGCCGCACATCCTCGGGGCGAACTGGGGCCCGCTCAAGGACGGCAAGCGCGCCCTCGAGCTGACCCTCGCCAACGTCTCCGACGGGCGCACCGTCACCGCCGAGCTGTTCGCCGGCGACACCAAGGTCGCGGTGTTCGAGGCCCGCAGCGCCCGCCAGCGCGCGTCCTTCAGCCTGCCGGTCGAGCGGCTCGCCAAGCGCCATCCGGCGATCAAGACCGAGGGCCTGCGGGTCGAGGCCGAGGTCCGCTCCGGCACCCTGGCGGCGCGGCGGAAGTTCGACTCGCCGGGCACCCTCGAGGCGAGCTCGCCCTTCTACGGCGGCTTCCAGCTTCGCCTCGGCGACCGCGACAAGGACCGGGTGTGGGGCGGGAAGCAGCGCGACAAGCAGGGCGCCTTCGTCGCCGAGCTGCAGAAGGACCTCGCGACCCTCGGCTACTGGGTCGTGCCCTACGCGACCCCGACCGGCAAGCGCACGCCGGCCCGGCTCGACGTCTTCTCCGGCGTCTTCGACAGCCTGACCCGGGCCGCGCTCTTCGCCTTCCAGTGGGAGCACGCGCCGCAGCGCAACCAGCTCGAGGTCGTCAGCGTCAGCGGCAGGCCCGAGCAGGAAACCGCCGCGAACAACCAGCTGCAGGCGGCCCTGCAGGACGCGTTGAAGCGCCACGACGGCCAGCTCTCCCCCGCGACCGCCCGCGAGCTGAAGGACGCGGCCCAGCGCAAGGCGACGCGTCCCTCCGCCCCCTGGACCCTGATGGCCGACGGCGGCGCCCTGCGCCTCAAGCAGCTGCCGCCCGACGCGAGCTACTGGCTGCGGCGGAAGAACGACCCGCAGGAGTGGCTGCCCCTCGACACCTGGCTCGACCCCGACGCCCTCGCCGTGCTCGTCGAGGCCGCCCGCACCTGGAGCCAGGCCCATCCCGCCCAGGGCGACCAGGCGGTCGGCCTGGCGGGCCTGCCGATGCTGCACGGCAAGGGCGGAGACGGCCGCCAGTGGGACGTGGTCACGCCGCACCTCTGCGACATCGAGCACCCGGAGTTCAAGCCCGAGAACGCCCTGCGCTTCGCCCGACACTGGCTGACGAAGGGCGTCCGCAACCTCGTGTTCAACTGCGCCTACGTGATCGAGCCGCTCAAGCGCTGGGCCGCCGCGAACGGCGTCAAGGCGCCCGGTATCCGCGCGGCGAGCGGGGAGAAGAAGAGCGGCGCGAAGGCGATGCAGATGCGCAGCGACGACGGTCCGCAGACCGGCAACCGCCTGCACTACTGCGTGCGCGGCACCGCCAAGCACCCCTCCCGGGACGCGCCCCTGACCGACGAGGCGAAGCTCTGCCCCCACGTCCGGACCTGTCCCCTCGCCTTCCCGAGCGGCAAGTACTGGAGCCTGACCCAGGGCGACAAGAACCGCTTCCTCGACGGGCTGCTCAGCGCCGACGCCTGATCCGCTCAGGCGGGCTCGTCGATCAACGCCCTGACGAGGAGGCGGCGCCCGCCACTGCGGGGGATGCGCCCCGCGGCCTCCGCCGCCCGCCAAGCCCGTGTTGCCAGCTGTCACGCCGCGGTTGGCACCCCTCACGCCGGCCTGCGCCCCCGCGGGCCTGGCGCGACCGGCACGGCCTGTGCAGGATAGCCTCCGCCCGCGCGAGGCGGGCCCCGCTCCTCCGAAACCGGAGACCCCGCATGCGCTGGCTTTGCCTGTTCCTGCTCCTCACCCCCGCCGTCGCCGACCAGGCGGACGCCCTCCTGCCCGAGGTGCGGAAGATCTTCGCCCGCAGCTGCGCGAAGTGTCACGACGACGGGGTCGACGACGGCGGCATCGACTTCATCCTCGACCTCGACCGGGTCGCGGCCGACCTGACCCTGGTCCGCCCCGGCAAGCCCTCCTCCTCCGAGCTCTACCTGCAGATCGAGAGCGGCCTGATGCCGCGGCGCAAGCCGAAGCTCCCGGCGGCGGAGATCGCGACGGTCGGCGCCTGGATAGACGCGCTCGGCGTGCGCGAGGCGGCGCGGCGAGCGGCCGTGCTCGCCGCGGCCCCGGGCCTGCAGGAGGAAGCGGCGGACGCGGCCGGCGTCGAGGTGCGCGTCGAGGGGCCTGCGGATATCGAGCTTGTGGCGATCCCCGCCGGCAGCTTCGCGATGGGCTCGCCGCCGGGGGAGCCGGGGGGCTGGCAGAAGCAGCCGCTGCGCGAGGTGACGATCGGCGCGCCATTCTACATCGCGACCCACGAGATCAGCCAGCAGACCTGGGAGCAGGTGATGGGCTGGCAGCCCGCCTTCCACGCGGGGGCTCCGGCGGCACCGGTCGAGAGCATCACCTGGTTCGACGCCCTCGCCTTCTGCAACGCGCTCTCGGAGCTGGCAGGCCTGACCCCGGTCTACACGCTCACGAACGTCGAGAAGGGCGCGCACAGGGACTTCGGCAAGGCGGACCTGCGCATGCATCCGATGGACTTCCGCGCCCTCGACGGCGACCGCGACGGCGTCGTGACGCTGGCCGAGCTCGGCTACACCACCCCGCGCAGCGCGAGCATCTCCGCGGCGGAGGTCCGCGTCGACCCCGAGGCGGACGGCTTCCGCCTGCCGACCGAGGCGGAGTGGGAGTACGCCTGCCGGGCCGGCACCTGGAGCACCTGGCACGGCGGCGACGAGCTCCAACTGGACGACGCGGTCTTCTGCGGGAGCTTCGAGCGCTACGTCGACACGCCCCTGGAGTTCGCCCGCCCCCAGCCGGGCGGTTCCCGCGGCGCCAACCCCTGGGGGCTGTTCGACATGCACGGCAACGTCGCCGAGTGGTGTGTGGACGGCTACGATCCGGAGACGGTCCCCGAAGCCCGCGTCGACCCCGTCGGCCCCCTCGACCTGCGGCTGCGCGCCTGGCGCGGTGGCGGCTTCGACTCGTCCGGGCGCGCCTGCCGGGCGGCCCACCGCGACGGCGCCCATCCCGCCGTGGCGCGGCCCTTCGTCGGCCTGCGGGTGGTGCGCGCCCTGCGCGATTGAGCTCAGTCCGAAAGCTCGTCGAACAGCCGCGCGAAGTCCTCGCGCCCCTGCAACGCCGCGAACGCAGGGTCGACGCGCAGGGCCGCCGCGGCGACGCGCAGCTGCTGGCGGCGCGGGCCGTCGGCGGCGCGCGCTTCGGTGGCGACGGCCTGCAGATGGGCGGCGAGCCAGGTCAGGGCCTGGACCTCGAGCCCCTCCCGCTGCGCGGGCAGCGCGGCGGCGAGGGAGCAGGCGCCGCGCGCGGCCTCGAGCAGCCAGTCGGTCCGCGGCTCGAGGGCGAGGGCGGCGGCGAACGCGGCGACGGCTTCCTCGCGCCCTTCGGCGACCAGGACGCGGGCGAAGAGCATGTGCTCCCCGGCGTCGGTCGGGGCGAGGTGTCCGAGCAGGAACAGCTGCCCGAGCAGCTGGCTCCACTCGCGCTCGCGGCGGGCGAGGGACAACGCGCCCTGGGCGCCGGCTTCCCGCAAGAGGCCGAGGGCCGCGCGGGCCTGGGCGTGGCCGCGGGCGAAGCTCTCCTCGGAGAGCTCGAGCATCGCGTCGGTCCACATCGCGATGCCCCAGGCGTGGAGCCGGTGGTCGGCGCGGTCGAGTCCGCACAAGGTCTCGTAGCTGTCGAGCAGGGCGCGCGACGCGGCGCTGGCCTCTGGCAGGTTGCCCGCCTGGAAGTGATGGTCGCGGGCGGCGGCGTGCAGGGCCGTCGAAACCACGAGAAGCTCCGCGCTTTGCGGGAGCGGCGCGAGCAGCTCGAGGCCGCGGGCCGAGGCCTCGAGCGGATCGACGACCCCGGCGTGGATCGCATGGCTCAGCGCGGTGGCGAGGGCCTGGCCCAGCTGGGGATCGCCCGGGCGGCTCTCGAGCAGGCCCTCCAGCAACGCGATCGCCTCGCGCAGGGTCTCGGGCTGCGTCTGCCCGGCCGCTCGCTGCAGGCGTGCGGCGGTGAGGAGACTGCGCACGTGGGTCAGACTTCCCGGCTGGAGCGCGCGGTGGTGCTCCGCGAGCAACGCTGCCGCCCGGGCCGCCTCCCCGGTCTCGCCCATCGTCTCGAGCAGCTCGACGAGCAGCACGACCAGACGCAGGCGGCCCGCGCTGAGCGCCGCTCCTTGGGCGAAGACGTCGACAGCGGCGCGCAGCTCGCGGACCGCTTCGTCCATGCGACCGAGGCGGATCAAGATCTGGCCCCCGCAGAGCCGCCGGTCCAGCGCGAGATCGAGCAGCTCGCTGTAGCCCCTCCCCCCTACCTCCGCGGCGACGGCGTCGACCAGGGCGAGCGCCTTCAACCCCTCCTCGAAGGCCTCGGCCCGCTGGCAGAGCTGGGCGTAGCGGGTGCCGAAGGCGACGGCCGCGAGGCCGTCCTGGCCCGAGGCGGGGTCCCGTGCGAAGACCTGCCGCTGGGTCGCGAAGCTGTCTCCGAACAGCTCCTTCGCGGTGGCGACGTCGCCGCTCTCCGCGGTCACTTCGCCGAGGGCGTAGAGCGAGGCGGCGAGCAGGGAGCGCAGGTGGGGGTTCCCGGGAAACTGCGCGCACTCCTCCCGCGCCTGGTCGACCGCGAGCCGGGCGAGCAGGCTGGCGTACCCGTCGGAGCCCTGCATGCGGTGCAGGACGGCCAGGGAGGACAGGGCCTTCACCCGCGTCCCGCGCAGCTCCGGCTCGTCGCGGGTGTCGACCCCATGAAGGCGTTCGACGTTGCGGGTGTAGGCCGCGATCGCGATCTCCACCGAGTCCGATGCGATCGCGAGCCGGGCCCGGACATCGTCGCGGTTTGCCTGGAACAACAGAGACCCGGGGGCTCCCGCCATCCACGTCGAGCAGCTGTCCAGAGCGCTGCGCGCCGCGTCGAGGCGGTCGAGATGCAGCAGCGCGTCGGCCCGGCGGACCATGGTCGAGGCCAGCAGCGGGCGCAGCTCCGGCGCGTTGCGCTCGAACTTCCGGTAGATGCGCTCGGCCTCCGCGAGCGTCGCCAACGCCGCGACCGGATCGTCGTCGGCCTCGAGCTGGAGCGCGCTCTCATTGAGCAGGGCGCCGGCGTAGCCGAGCCAGAAGCGATCGCTCCCACGGTCGATCTCGCCGAGCTGGCGCCAGCGCTCGACGTTGCTCTGCTGGATCGCCCGCACCGCCCGGCGGGAGGCGGCCGTCGCCGTGCTGCGTTCGAGCTCACGGATCGCGTCGTACATGTCGAACAGCGTCCTGACGAGCAGCTCGCCGCGGCTCTCGGCGAGCTCGAACTCCATGCGGATCGTGTCCGCCCGGGCGTCGAGCTCGTCGAGCTGGCGGGCGATCGTGCGGCCCTGGGCGCGGTAGACCAACGCGGCGCTCAAGGAGCCCACGGCCAGCAGGACCAGGGCGACGAGCAGGGCCTGCCGGGTCAGCCGGGTGCGGCGCCGCTGCCGACGCTGCTCCGCGTCGCGGCGGGCGAGCTCCCGGGCGAGGACCGTGCTGTCCGGGAGCTCGGAGCCCGCCTGCTGCAGCTGGGCCTCGGCGAGTCCGAGGTCGGCGTTGTCGAGCGCCGACCGCGCGAAGCGCAGGTGGGCCTGCGCGAGGTCCTCCTGGACCTGGGTGTTCTCCGGCCACAGCCGCAGGGCCTGGCGGAAACCGGCGACGGCCTCGGCGTAGCGTGCGTAGAGCTGATCGCGGCGCGGCTCGGTCTCGCAGGCGCGCAGCGCGGAGCGCGCGACGCTGGCGACCTCCTCGCTCTGCCAGTGCGCGAGCACCCCGCGCAGCGCATCGACGAAGCTCTGCACGTCCGGAAAGCGGTCGCCGGGGTCCGGCGCGAGCGCGCGCCGACAGATGCCCTCCAGCGCGGGCGGAACCCCCTCCGGGACGTCGATCGCGGGCGGCTTGTCGAGCGACAGCAGGATGTCGATCAGGCGTTTTCCCCGGTGCGGCGGGCTGCCCGTGACCAGCTCGAGCAACACGCCGCCGAGCAGGTAGATGTCGGTCGTCGGCGCGATCGCGTCCGGTTCCCCGCGGGCCTGCTCGGGCGCCATGTAGCGCGGGGTGCCGAAGGGCCCCGAGAGGCGGCTGCGCGGCCGTAGCCCGGCGCCTCCCGGGCCGTCGACGCAGACGGCGAGACCCCAGTCCATCAGCAGGATCTCGCCGTACTCCCCGAGCATCACATTGTGCGGCTTGAGGTCGTTGTGGACGACGCCCCGGCTGTGGGCGTAGGCGACGGCGTTGCACACGCTGAGCAGGATCTCCAGCTGCGCGTGCAGGTCGTCGACGCCGCGCTCGAGGCGTTCGGACCAGGGCTCGCCGACGACCCGCTTCATCGCGAGGAAGGGCTCGCCCGCGGAGGTCTGGCCGAGCCCGTAGACCGGCACGATGTTGGGGTGCTCCAGGCTGCCGGTGACGACGGCCTCGTCGCGGAAGTGCTCGCGCACGCTCGGGTTGCACGCGCCGGCCAGGCGGTGCAGCGTCTTGATCGCGACGGTCCGGCGCAGGCTGTGCTGGCGCGCCTCGAGGACCTGCCCCATACCGCCGCGCCCGATGGTCTTCCCGAGCTCGTAGCGCTCGCTCGCTTCGATCTCGGCGCTCCCCTCGACCCGTGCCGCCGAGCCACCGTCCATGCTCCAGCCCGGTGGCTTGTAGGTGCGGCTCAGGCTGTCGGCGTCGGCCAGCGTGTCCGGCTCGGTTCCGAGCAGCCGCGACCACGCGCTCACGACTGTGTCGGGCAGCTCCTCGCCGGTCGCGTCGTCCATGGGCTCTCCGTTCGATGTCGGCCTTCGTGGCCCGGCTCGGTGCGATCCGAGCTGCGGCCCGCCCCCCATTGTGCGCGGCGGCGACGCTCGCGGCAACGATCGCGCGCTTCGGCGCGCCCGCGATCCCCGTCCGGCAGCCGGGACTCGCCAGGCGCCCCGCGATCGGCTATTCTCCCGGCTCCCCGAGCGTCGAGCGAACGATGCACCCCGAGCCGACCGTCGACATCCATCTCGGCGACAACCTGCCGCTGCTCGCGGGCTTCGCGGATGCGAGCTTCGACCTGATCTACATCGATCCGCCCTTCAACACCGGCTCGACGATCCAGCACACCCGGCTGCGCGTGACCCGTGATCCCGACGGGAAGCGGCGCGGCTTCAGCGGCCGCCGGTACCGGACCGAAGAGGTCAGCTCGCGCAGCTTCGCCGACTCCTTCGACGACTACATCGCCTTCCTGTGGCCGCGTTTCGAGGAGGCCCACCGGCTGCTCAAACCGGAGGGGAGCTTCTTCCTGCACCTCGACTACCGCGAGGTGCACTACGCGAAGGTCGCCCTCGACCTGGTCTTCGGCCGGCGCAGCTTCCAGAACGAGATCATCTGGGCCTACGACTACGGAGGGCGCAGCCGCAAGAAGTGGCCGGCCAAGCACGACACCATCCTGTGGTACAGCAAGCATCCGAAGCGCTACACCTTCCACTACGAGGCGATGGACCGCATCCCCTATATGGCTCCGGGTCTGGTCGGGAAGAAGAAGGCGCTGCGCGGCAAGACCCCGACCGATGTCTGGTGGCACACGATCGTCCCGACCACGGGCTCCGAGCGCACCGGCTATCCGACCCAGAAACCCGAGGGCGTGCTGCGGCGCATCGTCGCGGTGCATTCGAGCCCGGGGGAGCGGCTGCTCGACTTCTTCGCCGGCAGCGGAACCCTCGGCGCGGTCGCGGCGGAGCTCGGACGCAGCG
>JAUIEM010000589.1 GCA_030428695.1 bacterium | reverse complement strand
CCTGGTGGTTAACCCGGGTCCGGGTTTCCTGATCACGGCCTGTATCACGCTCGTGACCGGAACAATGTTCCTGATGTGGCTCGGTGAGCAAATCACGGAACGTGGTATTGGTAACGGTATTTCAATGATCATTCTGGCCGGCATCGTTGCTGGTATGCCAGCCGCGGTAGCGGGCACGGCCGAGCTTGTGCGAAACGGCGAGATGTCACCGGCAACGGCCATCGTAATGCTGATCGGCGGCATCGCAGCCATCGTCTTTGTGGTTTACATGGAACGCGCGCAGCGCCGGATCACGGACCGCGAGGGCCGCCGGCAGAGCGCGCTCCGGCAGCCGCAAGCCTGCCGCCGCGACCCATCCGCAGGCGAAGAGCGCCAGGCCGCGCCAGCGCGGACAGGCGAGGAGCTCGCGCAGCAGCCGCGCGAGCGCCGCCGAGCAGACGGCGCGGCGCTCGGAGGGAGCGGGCGGGGGAAGCGGCCCCGCAGCCGATGTCCGCGCCCCCGCCCGGCGACGCAGGCTGTCTCCGCCGACGTGCAGCAGCACCCGCAGCGCGGGCGACACCTCCGGGGGCACCCCGGGAGCCGTCGCCGGCGGCGCCCGCCGCGCGGTGCCGAGCAGCCCGCTCTCCAGCCAGGCGCTCACGTCGCGAGCGCCTCGTAGCGCCCGGCCTGGGCGACGCCGAGTGCCCGGAGCGCGCGGCCGTCCCACTCGCAGGCGAGGCCGACCGCCGCGCCACCGCTCAGGGCGAGCACCGCCCAGCCGTCGTCGGGGCGCAGCGGGAGCGCGCGTCCGAAACGGTCGACCACCTGCCAGGGCGGGCCGCCGACGCGCACGCCGACCAGCCGCACCGGCAGCTCGGGCGCGAAGGGCTGCTGGGCGAAGGCGGCCGCGGCGGCATCGAGGCAGTCTTCGAGCGAGGCCGTGCCCGGTAGCTCGCCGCGGAAGCGCGCGGTTGTTCCGCCCGCCGGCACCAGCGCCCGCAGCGGCAGCCGCCCCGGCCAGAAACACAGCTCGGCCGCGAGCACCCTTCCGGGCTCGAGGTCCCGCCGGAAGGCCGCGGCCCTGCGGCGGAACTCGAGATGCAGCGCGGTGCGTCCCTCTTCGAGCCCGTACAGCCACGTGCGGCGGGCCTGGAGCTGGGCGCTGACCGCGGCCTCCGCGCGGCCGAGCACCAGCCAGCGGTCGGCGACCCGCGCTCCGCGCGTCCGCACCTCCGCCTCCCGCAGCGGCCAGCCGAGCAGCCGGCGCAGGTCGCAGCGCAGCTCCGCGGGGAGCTGCCCCGCGTGAAGGAAGGCGCGGCACAACAGGGCGCAGCGCCCCATCGCGGCGAGCAGCTCCTCCCGGGCGGTGCGGGTGGCCTGGCCCGCGAGCAGCGCCATCGCCTCCAGGCGCTCGCCGAGCCGCGGGGCCTGGGCATCGATCAGCCGCGCGGCCTGCGCCCGGAACAGCTCCGCGGGATCGGCGCCGAGGTCGGCCAGCCCCCCGCGCACACGATCCTCCAGCCAGGCGAGCAGCGCGACGACGCCCGCCCGCATCGTCGCCTCGCGCTCCGTCCTCCGCCGCGCCGTCGGCGCCGCCCCCTGGCGCGTGCCCGGCTTGCGCGCCGCGGTCAGCCAGTCCGCGAGGTCGGGCGGCGGCCGGAGGGGTCGCAGCAGGCTGCCGAAGCTCGCGGCGAGCAGCAACAGGCCGAGCCCGTGCTTGCACGGCGTGCCGCGCCCGCGCTCCTGGCCGCGGGCCGCGACCGGGCAGCTGCAGCGCTGGGCGAAGTCTTCCCGCACCGCCACCCGCCAGCGTCCGTCGCGTCCCTCGAGCTCGCCCCACAGGCCCTCGGGGCAGCGCCCGAGCAGGTCCCAGCGCTCCGCCCGGGCGAGGCGCGCGGCCCGCTGCAGGGTGCCGGCGTCGGGGGCGAGGGCGGTCAGCGAGTTGCGGTCGACCTGCATCGGGGGCGCGCGCTCCGGTTCCGAGAGCTGCATTCTACCCGCGCGGTGTGTCACATCCGGGCACGCTCAGGGAGCGAAGTGGACGTCGACAAACGAATTCGGCAACGCCAGGGGCTCGCCGAGGGAGCGTCCCTCGAGGTCGAAGCGGAAGACGCGATCGGCGGCGCCGTCGGAGACGTAGACGACCCCGTCCGCGTAGCCCAGGGAGAACAGCGTCGCGCCCTCGCACGCCGCCGTCCACTCCGTCTCCCCGCGGGCGTCGAGCAGCCCGACCGTGCCGCGGGTGTAGGTGATGAACAGCGTCCGCCCGTCGTCGAGCCGGAGGGCGCCGTTCGGGAAGTCCAGCCCAGGCACCTCCCACACCACCTTCCCTTCGGCGTCGAACTCGACCAGTCGCCCGCCCCCCGAGTCGGCGACCAGCGTGTGCCCGTCGGCCAGGCGGTCGACATCGTAGGGATTGTCCAGTCCGTCGACCGACCACACCCGTTCGCCGTCGAGGTCGAGCTCGCTGACCCGCCCGACGCCGTTCTCGAGCACGAGCAGGTTGCCGTCCGGGAGCATCTCGACGTCGCAGGGGCCGGCCAGCCCGAGCGCCTCCCGCAGCACGGCGCCCTCCTCGTCGAACACCACGACCCGGCCGCCCGAACGCTCGGCGACGACGACGCTGCCGTCGGGCTGTCGCTGGGCATCGTAGGGCTTGCAGGGGATGGTCCGGAGCCGCTCGCCGGAGAGGGTGAGCAGGTGCACCCCGACCTGCGTCTCCGAGGCGACCAGGAAGCGCAGCGCCCGCGGCGGACGCAGCGCCTTCAGCTGCCCCACGAGCCGCGGTCCGGCGGCCAACCAGGCGTGCCAGGCCGCGAGCTCCGCGTCGCGCTGCGCCGGCGCGGCGAAGGGCGAGAAGGCGGGGGTCTCGCCGCCGAGCTGCTCGAGGGCGAAGTGCGCGGTCCTCCTGCGGCCCGCCTCGGGGTCGTCGAGCTGCGCGACCAGCACGGGCAGCGCCCGCTCCGGCGCCGCGCGCGCCAGTCCCAGACCGGCCGCCAGGCGCAGGCCGGGATCGGCGTGGCCCGCGAAGTCCTCGAGGACCGCCACCGCCTCGGGCCCGCAGCCGCCGAGCCCGATCAGCGCCGGCGCGCAGGTCGCCTCGTCGGCGGTCGCACGGGTCAGGGCCGCGCGGTCGGCCGGTCCCGCGAGCGCGAGCAGGCTGCGGCTCGCCGCCTCCTGCAGGGCGCGGCTCGTGCACAGCCGCAGACACCCGGCCACCAGCCGGGCCGCATCGTCGGGCGGAGCCGCCGGCAAGCTGCGCAGCACCGCCCCGAGCAGGCGGGCGGAGCGGGCCTGCAGGGCGGGGTCGAGCAGCGCGCGGGCGCGCTGCCGGATCTCGGCGTCCCTGGAGCCCAGCGCCGCCTCGAGCTCGGCCCCGACGAACCAACGCAGGGGCAGGAGCGCCGCCTGGGCCGCGTCGCGCCGCGCCCGCTCCGCGGAGCCGAGCTCGGCGATCAGGCGCCGCGCCCGGGCGGTCCGTCCCGCCTCGGGTTGGAGCTCGCGCAACCAGGCTCCGAGGACCGCCGGCTCGGGCCGCAGGCCCTCCTGACGCAACAGGGCGAAGCCGCTCGTGTCCGGCTCCGCGAACACGGGGAGCGCGATGAGTAAGGAACAATACAGCAGGCACCTACGACGCAAGACGAGCTCCGGCAGCGGACAACACTCCATCATGCCAGGACCGGCACCAGACGACCAGCCCTCAGAGCTACCTCGACGACCCGACTCCTGGGGGTCAACCGCGCTATTTTTCTCCACCCGACAGCCCTTCGCCCGGCTTCCGACCGCTCCGCCCGTCGTCAACCTTGACGCTCAGGGTCCCCCCCACTAGAATGCGCGCCGCATGATACACGGGGCGGCCAAAGGGGTCGCACCACACCGCGAACGAACCCTGGAGCCCGGAGGTTTCGCACAGCGCGAGGCCTCGCGGT
>JAUIEM010000104.1 GCA_030428695.1 bacterium | reverse complement strand
CTGCTTCTTCTGCTTGCGGCGCTCCCAGTTGCGCGCGGTGACCTGGACGCTCAGGCCCTGGTTGATGCGCACGACGAGGGCGCTGGTCTCATCCCGCAGCGCGAGGCCGCCGATCTTCGACTTGAGCTTGTCGCTGATGGCCAAGATCAACGCCTCCAGGTCAGCAGCACCATGCCGATCAGCTCGTCCGGTGCCAGGCTGTGCACGACCAGGCCCTGCTTCGGCGTCGCGCCGACCACCCGCAGGCCCGGTCCCTTGCTCGGCGCGCCGACCACCAGCGCGGCGTGCCCGACCTGCTGCGGGCTCTTGACCGGCCAGAGCAGGATCCCGCCCGGCACGACGTGCGCCGGCGTGAAGTCCTCGATCTTGCGGTGCAGCATCTTCTGGGCGATCGTCTTCCAGCGCGTCTTCATCCGCCGGAAGGCCGCCTTGATCCGGCGCCGGTCACCGGTGAAGCGGGCGTTGACCTCGATGTCGAGCAGGTCTTTGTAATACAGGTGCGAGGCGGGGAAGGGGACGAGCACCTCCTGCCCGCGGATCGCCGTCTTCATGCCGAGCACGCCGTCGATGCGGGCCTCGCCGAGCACGCGCTTGTAACACTCGAGCACGAAGGCCATCGCCTTCGGCGCGGGGCCATCGGCGCCGGCGGTGTCGCCCCAGGGCACCGGTGTCTCCTCGAGGAAGCGCGTCGGCGCCTGGTTGAACAGCTCGAGGGCGACCCGCACGATGCGCCGGCCGTCCGCCCAGCCTCCGCGCTCGGGGGTCGGCAGCAGCTCGAGCACGTGCTCGGGCTCGAAGGGCTCGACGTCCGGCGCCTGCAGCCGCAGCCGGAAGCGCGTCCCGAACTCGGCCAGACGCGGGGCGTTGACCGAGAAGCGGGCCTTGCCCGCGGTCACCGCGCCCTCTTCGGTCGTCAGCACGTCGTCGCCGCCGTCGGCGAGCACTTCCGCGAAGACCTTCGTGCCGTCGGGCAGACCGACGGTCGTCGCGAGGATGCGCAGTCCGATCGCGGTGTCGAGGGCCTGGCCGACCTCCCAGCGGCCCGAGGCGAAGCGTTTCTGCGCGCCGGAGGCGCCCGCGTCGGCCTTCTCGTTCTCGGCGAGCACGTGCTTCTCGAGCACCTTCGCCAGGCACTCCCGGGTCGCGGGATCGGGCAGACCGTGGGCTTCGAGCTTCTTCTTGGTCTGGAACTCCTTCAGCGCCGCCCGGGTCTTGTCGTCCATGCAGCCGTCGGCTTCGCCCGGATGCGTCTTGATCACCCCGAAGCCGACCAGCTTGGCGAGCTGGCGCTGGACCTGCCGGTGCCAGAGCAACGGCACCAGGTCTGCCTTCTGGCTCGGCGGCACCTCGTCGACGGGCTTGCCCTTCGCGTCGGGGTGACGCTGGGGCCGGGTCTCGGGGATGCCGAGCTCGAGCAGCAGCTCGGTGCGCGCCTGGGGATCGCCTCGGGCGGCGACCGCGTCGCCCTTGTCGGCGAGCGCGGAGCTGGTCGTGTGGTGGTAGCTGAGCTCGGAGGTCGAGGCCTCGATCGGCGTCGGGCTCTGGTCAGAGAAGAAACGCACGGCGCGGGTGCGGGCGGGGTTGATGTTCGCGACGATCGCCATCGGCTCGATCCGCCGCCCGGACTCGACGCGGAAGGCGCTCGCGACCAGCTCGACCTTCGAGGGCTCGCGCCAGCTGAACCAGGTGCCGCGGGTCTCGAAGAAGGCGCGGTCGTCGTAGAGGTCGTCGCGGGCGAGCGCGTAGGAGCCCTTCGCGCCCCGAATCTGCTCACCCATCGGCGCGGTGTCCATGAACACGCTGATGCCGGGCCCGGTGTCGCCGGTGCCGTGGGCGGAGAAGAGCTGCACGGCCTGGGTCTTCCCCTGCGAGTCGAAGGCGGCGTCGAAGACGTAGGCGACGTGGGCGGGCGGGGTCGCCGGCGCGGAGTCGCGCCACCAGATCGTCAACAGGTCGCCGCGGCGGACGTCCTCGAGCTTGACCTCCTCGCCGAGGCCGCGCGCGACGACGGCGCCGAAGGGGCCGTCGTTGCGGCCGATGCCCATCCAGTGGCAGTAGAACTTCTTGTCGAGGGCCTTGCCGTCGGCGCACATCGGCACGAACTCGGCGTCCTTTTCCAACGCCCAGGCCAGCGCGTTGAGGGTGGCCGCCGCGGGATGGCAGGTCGCCTGCTGCTCGGGACCGTAGCGGATGCCGGAGAAACGCGCCGCGCGCAGGAAGCCCGAGCCCGAGTGGGCGAAGCCTCCGGAGTTCAGGGTGCGCAGCGCCGCCATCTTGGCGAGCACCAGCTCGGGGGCGACCTTCGTCTTCATCCTGGGAGTGAGCTCCAGCGCTGGGAATACACCCTGATGATACCGTCCGCAGCCCCCGGAGCCTACATCCCGCTGCGGCCGCCTCCTCGAGACGGCGCTTGCGTTGTCCGCGCCAGCGGAGACACTGGGCCCTGGAGGAGCCCGATGAGTCGCATCGTCTACAGCCCCGCCTACGACATCGGCTTCTTCGGCCTGGAGCGTCTGCACCCCTTCGACGCGCGCAAATTCAGCCGGGCCTGGAAGCGCCTCCGCGAGCGCCTGGGCGACGCCCTGCAGACCTGGCACGCCCGGCCCTCCGCCGAGGTCTCGCGGGAGACGCTCGAGAGCGTGCACAGCCCGGCCTACCTCGACAGCCTGGCTCGCTCGGCGACCGCCGCGGCGGCGCTGGAGCTGGCGCCTCTGCGCTTCCTGCCCGGCTTCCTGGTCGACCGCATCGTGCTGCGGGCGATGCGCTGGGCGACCCAGGGCACCGTCGAGGCCGCCGGCCTCGCCCTCGATCACGGCTTCGCGGTCAACCTCGGGGGCGGCTACCACCACGCCAAGCCGACAGCCGGCGAGGGCTTCTGCCTGTACAACGACATCGCCCTGGCGGTCGTGCAGCTGCGCGCGGCGGGCCGGCTCGCGGCGGACGCGACGGTGCTCTACATCGACCTCGACGCCCACCAGGGCAACGGCGTGTGCTACGCCTTCCGGGACGACCGCAGCGTGCAGCTGTTCGACATGTACAACGGCAGCCTGTACCCGGCGACGGACGCTCCCGCCCAGGCGCGCATCGACGTCGACCTGCCGCTACCGATGGGCTGCTCGGGGGAGCGCTACCTCGGCATCCTGCGCGAGGCGCTCCCCGACTTCCTCGCCGCCCATCCGACGGCCGCCCTGGCCATCTACAACGCCGGCACCGACGTGTTCTGTGAGGACGCCCTCGGCGGCATGGAGCTGTCCGCCGCCGACGTCCTCGCCCGCGACACCTTCACCGTCGGGGCGGTGCGCGACGCCGGCCTCCCCTGCGTGATGCTGCTGTCGGGGGGCTACAGCCAGGCGAGCTACCGGCTGGTCGCCGACTCCGTCGCGCCCCTGCTCGAGGCGGGCTGATGCGCATCGACCGCTGCGTGTGCTTCGAGAAGTCCTTCGCGACCCTGCACGAGATCGCGCAGCGGACGCGGGCGCGCAGCCTGGAGGAGCTGCAGCTGCACGTCGTGTTCGGCAAGGGCTGCCAGCTCTGCCACCCCTACGTGCGGCGCATGCTCCAGACCGGCGAGACCGTGTTCACGGAGATCATCAATTAAGGGGAAGACCATGCGCTGGATCCCGCTCGCCCTCGCCGCCCTCGCCTGCGCCCAGGAGATGCCCGAAGGCCCCGGGCTGGCCGCCGGCTTCGCCGCCGACCGCGGCATCGCGGAGCATCCCGCGGTGCTGTTCGCCGACGACTTCGAGGCCGACGTACCCTGGCGCGAGCGCTGGGACAGCGTGCGCGACGATGGCGGCGTGCTCGCCCGCGTTCCGCCCGGCGACGACCCGCGCTTCGGGGAGGGCTGCCTGCAGGTGACCGCGACCCTCGGCGCGAACACCGGCGGCGGCCTGACGAAGTGGTTCGAGTCCTCGCCGCGGCTGTACATCCGCTTCTACACCCGCTTCGCCGAGGACTGCGACTACGTCCATCACTTCGTCACCCTGCGCGCGAACGCGAGCCTGCAGGGCGGTGACCGCTGGTCGGGCTTCGGGGGCGCGGGAGAGCGGCCGGACGGCGCCCGCCGCTTCTCGACCGCCCTCGAGCCCTGGGGAAACTGGGGGAGCGAGCCGCCGCCGGGGGTGTGGAGCTTCTACTCCTACTTCCACACGATGCAGGTCTCGCCGGACGGGAAGTTCTGGGGCAACAGCTTCCGCCCCGAGGAGCAGCCGGCGATCGAGCGCGGCCGCTGGATCTGCTGCGAGCTGCTGCTCGTGCACGACGGCGCCGACGAGGCCGACGGCGAGCAGGGCTTCTGGATCGACGGCGCGCTGCGTGGGCACTACACCGGCATCGACTGGCGCAGCAGCGACACCCTGTGGGCGAACGCCCTGACCCTCGAGACCTACGTGACCGACCGCTGGACCGAGCAGGAGGTCAACGTCGTATGTTTCGACAACGTGGTGATCGCGCGGGAGTACATCGGGCCGGTGGGGGAGTAGGGGGCCGATCCCGATACCGATTCCGACCCCTGAAACTCCCTCAGCTGTCGGCCTTCCCCGTCAGCGGGTCACCCTTCGCGTAGCGCACCGTCACCACCGTCGTGATGCCGCCGCGCACGTTGAAGTCGCCGACGACCTCCATCTTCCGCGGCTCGAGGGCGGCGACCAGGTCTTCGAGGATCTTGTTCGTCACCGCCTCGTGGAAGATGCCCTGGTTGCGGTAGCTGAACATGTACAGCTTGAGGGACTTCAGCTCGACGCAGCGCTCGTCGGGGGTGTAGGTGATGCGGATGGTCCCGAAGTCGGGCTGGCCGGTCTTCGGGCAGACGGCGGTCCACTCCGGGCAGCTGATCGCGATGTCGAAGTCGCGCCCGGGGTAGGGGTTGGGGAAGGTTTCCAGCTCGGCCAAGGCTCTGCCTCCAGGTGCATGTCGGCGCCCACTGTAGCAGACCGCTCGGCGAGGGGAAGAGCCCTTGCCCCGGCGCGCCGCGCCGGGTAGCTTCGGGCGCCCCGGGAAGCGGGATCGGAGGGGACGTGAGCGAGCTGGAGTTCTTCCAGGGGCTGTTGTGGGGTTGGTTCGGCCTGTCGGCCTTCGTGTTCGTGCTGCTCTGCTTCGTCACCGCGCCCTACGGCCGCCAGCGCCGCAAGGGCTGGGGACCCGAGGTGCCGAGCCGGCTCGGCTGGCTGATCATGGAGCTGCCGGCGGTCGTGGTCCCGATCCTGGGCGCGGTCTTCGCGAGCCATGAGGGCTGGCTGCCGCGCTTCTTCCTCGGGATGTGGCTGCTGCACTACATCCACCGGACCTTCATCTACCCCTGGCGCATGCGCATGGGGAACAAGCGCATGCCGCTCTTCGTCGCGCTGTCCGGCTTCTCCACCAACATCGCGGTCAACTACCTGATCATGCGCTGGCTGTTCACCCTCGGCCCGGAGTACCCCGCCAGCTGGGCGCTCGACCCGCGCTTCCTCGCCGGCGTCGCGCTGTTCCTGGTCGGGTTCGCCGCCAACCGGCACTCCGATCGGGTGCTGCGCGACCTGCGCAAGCCGGGCGAGACCGGCTACAAGATCCCGCGCGGGGGGCTCTTCCGCTGGATCTCCTGCCCGAACTACACCAGCGAGCTGCTGCAATGGGGCGGCTTCGCGCTCGCGACCTGGTCTCTGCCCGCGCTGTGCTTCGTGGTCTGGTCGGCGTCGAACCTCAGCCCGCGGGCTATCGCCCACCACCGCTGGTACCGCGAGCGCTTCGACGACTACCCGCCGGAGCGCAAGGCGCTGATTCCCTATCTCCTGTAGAGCTCAGTCACGCTTCCACCAGTCCCGCAGCCGCTGCTCCCCCCGACCGAGGAGCTGCGCCGCCACCCGGTAGGCCCGGCGCAGGCTCGCCAGCTGGCGCAGGCGTCGGGGAAGCAGCGGGCCGAGGCGCCGCCGCAGCCGGGTCTCGAGCGCCGCCAGCCGGGTGCGGGGTGGGGCGGCGCAGCCGAAGATCTCCTCGCGGCTCAGCCAGTCGCCGCTGTCGCGCAGGGAGTGGAAGGTCGAGCAGGTCGAGCAGGGGCTGTCTTCGGGCATCGGCCCCTCTCCGAGCAGCGCGCGCCGGGACGCGGCGATGCGCGGGCCGTTGAGCGCGCGGTGCAGGCCGTCGCGGAAGGCGTTGCCCCCGAACTCCCCCCAGAAGTTGAAGCAGCAGCCGAGGACCTTGCCGTCCCAGTTGATCTAAGTGGAAAATCCCGCGGCGAGCCGCGGGATTTCCCAGGAGACGCCGCGCCTTCTTCGTCCACGCCGCTGCTGCGCAGCGACGTGCCCGCGGCGCGCCGAAGCAGCTCTCCGCGGACGCGACAAGTCGCGTCCCGCGCAGATCTGCGGGTCCTTCCACAGCTGGCGGCAGTGGACGCGCATCCGCTCGCGCCGGGCCCGCGGCTCGCCCGCTGGCCCGAGGTCGCGGCGCACCTGGGCGGTATCCGCGACCGGCGCGAAGTCGGGGTCCCAGTTGTGCCGGGGCAGAAGTCCATCCGCAGCGAGCGCGCGAGCTCCCGCGCCTCGCGGAGCTGGTGGCGGTTGTGCTCGAAGATGATGAACTGCCAGAACAGGCGCGGACGCACGCTGTGGTAGCGGTGCTTGAGGGCGTTGATGCGGCGCACGTGGGCGAGCACGCGGTCGAGGTTGCCGCCGCGTCGGTAGAGGGCGTAGGTCTCCTGGGTGGTGCCGTCGATCGAGGAGGTCAGCGTGCGCACGACCCCGGTACGCACCATCGCCTCGAGGGCGGCGTCGTCGGCCTTGTTGAGGTTCGCGCCGTTGGCCAGGCGCAGCTCGATCCCCCGCGCGGCGGCGAGCGCGAAGATCTGCGCGAGCTCGGGGTTGAGGAAGACCTCGCCGTAGTTCGACAGCTCGATACTGCGCAGGCGGGGGTGCGCCTCGAGCAGGCGCCGGAAGTCGGCCGCGCGCAGGTAGCCGTAGCCGATGGCCGCGGCGGTGTGGCCGGTCGTCGTCGGGCAGGAGGGGCAGCGCAGGTTGCACGCCGACATCGCCTCGACGCGCAGGTCGCGCGGATCGACACTTTCGGGAGCGGCCATCGGAACCTCGGGACGCCGGCGCGTTGGCAGTATCCGGCGCGCGCGGGCGGCCTGCAAGAGCCGTCTACCCCGCGCCGAGCCAGCCGGCCAGCAGCGCCCCGACCTCGCGCAGGGGCTCGGTGGAGCGGAAGCTCTTGCTGAGCAGGAGCGCGCCCTGCAGGGCGGAGAGCAGGAACAGCGACTGGCGGCGCGCCGCGTCCGGGGCCTGGCCGCGGCCCTCGAAGAGCTGCTGGAGGAAGCCGACGGTGCCCTCGTAGTGGTCCTGGCAGGCGGACTGGATCGCGTCGGAGTAGGGCGCCGCCTCGAGGGCGATCGTCGCGACCGGGCAGCCGTGCTGGAAGTCCGACTCCTCGAGCTGGCGGATCAGGGTCGCGACGGCCTCGCCGAGGATCACCGCCGGCGGGGCGGTCGGATCGCTGATCCCGTAGCGCTCGAACAGGTCGCCAGAGCCCTCGCGCAGGGCGCGGGCCGCGAGCTCTTCCTTGCCGCCGGGGAAGTGGAAGTAGAGGGAGCCGCGCGGGGCGCCGCTCTCGGCGAGGATCTGCTTCAGGCCGGTGCCGTGGTAGCCCTGGCGCTGCAAGAGCTCCCGGGTGGTCGCGAGCATCTTCTCCTTGGCCTCGGACCTGCCGCGCTTCCTCGGCATCTCAGGCCACCGCCGCGGGGGCCGGCTTGCGGGGCTGGTCGGCCGCGCTCTTGCCGACCGGGAAGTTCTGGAACAGGCCCTTGAAGAAGGCGCGCCAGCGGCTGAGCTTGGGGTCGGCGGGGCGGCCCTCGGCGAGGCGGCGGATCTGCATCCCCCACCAGGTCGCCTGCACGATCGCGTCGACCATCTTGATGCCGACCGGCAGATGGATCGGGAGGGCCTCGCTCGCGCTCCCGTCGAGCAGCCGGGCGGGCAGGTCGGGCTCGACGGCGAGGGGCCGGGCGAGCCCGACCAGGTCGATGGAGCCGGAGGCGAGGGCCTCGTCCATGAACACCCGGCTGCGCATGCCGCCGGTCAGCAGCAGGGGCATCTTCGCGAGCTTGCGGACCTTCTCTGCGTAGTCGATGAAGTAGGCCTCACGGGCCCGGGTCGAGGCGCCGGAGATCTCGAGCAGGTCGAGCGACTCGGCGTTGAGCGCCTCGATCACCGCCATCGAGTCCTCTTCGGTGATGCCGCCGCGCTGGAAGTCGGCGGAGTTGAGCTTGAGGCCGACGGCGAAGTCGGGTCCGACCGCTGCCCGCACGGCCCGGACGATCGCGAGCAGGAAGGCCATGCGGCGCGCGCGGTCGCCGCCCCAGGCGTCGTCGCGCAGGTTGGTCTTCGGCGACAGGAACTGGCTGATCAGGTAGCCGTGGGCGCCGTGGATCTGCACGCCGTCGAAGCCCGCCCTGGCGGCGATCGCGGCGGTGCGGGCGAAGCGCGCGACCAGGCCGTGGATCTCCTCGTCGGTCAGCTCCCGCGGCGGGGAGAACAGCGGACCGAAGCCTTTCAGCGCGACCGGGGACGGGGCGACGGTGTGCTTCGACACCTTCCGTGGCACCTGGCGGCCGGGGTGGTTGATCTGCATCCAGATCTTCCCGCCCTGGCTCTGCGCGGCCGCGGCCCATGCCCGCAGCCGCTCGAGGTGGCGCTCGTCCTCGACGATGATGTTGCTCGCCTCGGTGCGGCCCCGGGGGTCGACCATCACGTTGCCGGTGATCGACAGCCCGATGCCGCCCTCGGCCCAGGTGCGGTACAGGCGCAGCAGGCCTTCGCTCGGGCCGTTGTCCTCGTCGCCGAGCTGCTCGCTCATCGCCGATTTGACCAGCCGGTTGGGGAGAATCTGGCCGTTGGGAAGCTCGAAGGGTGTCGCGATGTCGACCATGGGGCGTCCTCGGGGTGGGATCGGGCGGGGCCCGATCGGTCTGCCGCAATTATTATGACGATCGGTCTACATATCAAGTCCTTCGCAAGAAAATCTCGCGGAAGCCTCGCCGCCGGCTTGTCCCGCGGCCCGGGAGCCGCCATGATGGGCGCGCACCCCGGGGCAGGGAGGATGGATATGCGTTGGGCCTGGCTACTGCTGGTCGGAATCTTCGGTTGCTGCACGCCGGGCGAGCGCTCGTGGCAGCTCGCCGAGCTCGAGGCGGGCCGCCTGCACGACTGCGGGATGGACACCGAGACCGTGCAGGAGGCCTGGGGCACCCCGGACAGCATCGACATCGACCGCCGCCGCACCAGCCTGAGCCGCGGCAGCAGCCGTGACCGTTACGGCCTCGAGGAGTACGTGGTCTGGACCTACGTCGAGCGCAACTGGAGGTTGACCTTCAAGAACCACGTGCTGGTCGAGCACGAGCGGCTCGCGCGGTAGGGTGGCGCGCGGCCCGTCGGCGCACGGCAGCCAGGCGGCAGCAGGACGGCCTGGTGAGTCAAGCGGGTTGACGGCCTTCTAGAAGAACGGGCTGCTGCTCGGGCTGGAGCCGGGATCGTCGTAGTGCTCCGGATCGATCTTCGGCAGCCCCCGGCCGGTGTCCTCGATGTCGCGGACGCCCGGAGCCTCGTCCGGCGGCGGACCGAACTCGGACATGTCGGGGATCGGGATCTCCTCGTCCTCCTCGAGCAGGTGCTCCTCGTCGAGGGGGTCGTCCTCCTGCGGCACCGGCGGCAGCGGGCCGTGGTAGATGCCGGTCTCGTTCGGCGGGCCGAGCGGGGCCGAGGCGAGCGGGTTCCGGGTCAGCTCGAAGCCGGTCATGTTGAACAGGTTCGTGACCGGCGCGTGGTCGCCGTAGGGCACGTGGTTGAAGCTGTGCAGGTGGTAACCACCCGGCGGCGCCACCGCCTCCAGGCCGTAGTCGAGGAACTGGTAGATGTTGCCCATGCCCTTCTTGTAGTGCCCGCTCTCCGGCACGCAGTAGCCGATGCGGTCGAGCCAGCCGAAGTCCCAGCAGCCGCGCTTCTTCTTGAACTTGATGATGCCCTTGTCGCTGTACAGCTGGTTGAGCAGCGGGATGTTCTTGGTCCCGTAGTCGCCCTTGTCGTTCATCAGGTTCTTCAGGCTTTTGATCTTCTTGTAGTGCGACTTCTTGTGGCCGCGCTTGTAGGTCGGCAGGCAGTCGAGGTGGAACTTCGGCCACGCGTACGGCAGCTCGTCGAAGGCGTCGGTCTCGAGGAAGGTGTCGAGGTCCATCAGCATGTCGCGCCCGGAGCGGTCGCGCATCAGCTCGATGATGTACTTCGAGTCGCTGGCGAGAGGCTTGTAGTCGTTCGGCACGTCCTTGCTCAGCCTGACGCTGCCGTCCATCTGCATGTCGGCGACGAACGGCTGGACGCGGTAGTTCAGGTCGCCCATCAGGAACATCGCGTGGTACTTCCCGTAGCGCTTGATCCGCGCTTTGAGGTCGTCCTCGATCGCCTTGACGTCCTTGGCGCGCTCTTTGTTGCTCGACGCGTCGAGGTGGGTGCTGATGAAGTTGAGCCGCTTGCCGAACAGGGTCGCGTCGATCCCGCAGAAGCCCTTCTCGCTCATCAGCCCCTTCGAGGCCTGGTAGGACTTCGCGGTCACCTGCTTGATCAGGTCACCCCGCACGAGCAGCTGGATCGCCTGCTGGGCCTTCTGCCCGAGCAGCTGGCCCTTCTTCGTCACGCCGCGGAAGCTGGTCGTCGCGAGCAGCTTGTACGGGCAGCTCTTGAACTTGCCGCCGCCGAGCAGCTCGGGCGCGACCAGCTTGTCGCCGATGAAGACGGAGCTCGTGCGGCTGTACGACTTCGCCTCCTGCAGGCCGATGCAGATCAGCGCGGGCCACTGCTCGTCCGGTAGCGCGGAGATGAAATCGACGAAGCAGGCTTTGAGCGCGTCCTCGTCCGGGAGGTCGAGCTCGAGGTTCCAGGTGAACACCATGATGCTTTTCATACAGGTGACTCCAGAGGTAGGGGATGGGACAGCCCTGCAAACGGGTGTCCAATTGCCGCATACCAGGAGGAACCGCGCGTGCGCGCCGATGCCTGCGCGTCGGCTGCCTACATCATGGGCGCGGAAGGGGAAGCTCTGCCAACATTCTGGCTCGGAGCCAGGAGGAGGGAGGTCGGCGAAGACGCGCCCTCAGGCGGGCGCATCGAGAGGAGCTCAGTCCGCCATCTCCGCGTAGTGCTCGATCAGGGCGTCGAGGTCCTCATCGAAGCCGGCGCCCGCGGCCTCGCCGACATCGCGCACCGCCTCCTCGACGGTCGCGATCGCCGAGTTGGCGGTGTCGACCTGGAGCAGGTGCTCGCTGATCCTCGTGTGCAGGTCGCTGAAGGTGTCGACCTTGAAGTACAGCTGCACGACGGTGTCGGCGACCGTCTCCAGCGCGTGGTGGCCGGAGGCGAGGCTGTCGCGGATCACCTTCCGCACCGTGACCAGCTCGCTCTGGTAGCGGATCTGGTCGAGCAGCACCTCGCGCTCGAGCGAGAGGTTGTCGAGCATGTCGATGCAGGCGACCTGGAGGTCGCTGAAGGTGTCGGCGAGCTTGCCGACGTTCTCGATCATGTTGCTGTAGTTCTCGGCGAAGCCGGTGTAGCGCGCGTAGTTGCGCTCCTGGATCGCGAGCCGCTTGCGCAGGTTGCGGAAGTCCCGCCGCAGGTCGTCGCTGTCCTCGCCGCGGGCCTCGGCCTCCTTGATCGCGACCGCCAGCGCGGTCAGCTCGCGGTCGCGGGCCTGCATCGCCTGCTCGATCTCCGCGACTTTCAGCGCGAGCGCTTCCTTCCGCTCCGCGATCGCCGCGCGGGTGCGCTGCAGCTTGCGGCCGATCAGGTTGAAGTGGAAGTTCATGCCGTCGCGCTGGGACGCGACCTCGTCGAACTCCTCGACGAGGGTCTGGGCGTGGCGCGCGAGCTCGAGCTCGAGGCGGCTGGCGAGCAGCTCGTCGCCGGGCTTCTTCAGGTAGGCTTCCATCGCCTCGACCAGCGTGTCGTTGGTCGCCCCGAGCACCTCGATCAGGTGGTCGAAGGTCGACACGCTGCGGGTCAGGGCGCTGACATCCTCGGTGATCGCGACGTCGGCCGGGAGCTCGGTCGTGAAGCTGAACGCCTGCGACCAGTCGACGTCCTCCTCCTGCGCGCAGCAGGCGAGGGCCAGGGCCGCCAGACAGATGAACAAGCTTCTTCGCACCGGCATCGCGCCTCCTGGACAGATGTTTCCACCAGACGGGGTGCAAACGACTTGCCAAACCCGGCGAGGCGCGGCCCTGCGTCGGAGCGCGCCGCCGCGTCGCGCCGCTTTGTCACATCGGTATGACATCATCGGCGCGGCTCAGGGGCCGGAAAGGAACAAGTCGAGCACCGAGGGGGCGGATGCGGCAGGAATTGTGGTGCTTGGCGAATGACGCATACCTGCGCCAACAGCAAGGTCTCGGCACCGAGGAACGAGGAGCAGAGGCCGCAGCGGCCGAACACCGACACCGCGAGGTACGAGTGGTGGCGGTGGAGGTGGAGTGAGGCAAGTGCCACAATTGCGCCGCAGGCGCGCCCGAATGCCGACTTGTTTCTTTCCGGACCCTTACAGCGCCTCACGCTCGAGCCGCAGCAGGTCGTCGATGGTCTCGCGCCGCCGCACCAGCTTCGCGCGGTCTCCCGCGACCAGCACCTCGGCGGCGCGGGGCCGGGTGTTGTAGTTCGACGCCATGCTGAAGCCGTAGGCGCCGGTGCTGAACACCGTGACCAGGTCGCCGGGGCCGACCTCGGGGAAGGGCCGGTCGAGCCCGAGGAAGCCCCCGCTCTCGCAGATCGGGCCGACGATGTCGCAGGGCTGCAGGCCGGCGCTGACGTCCATCTCGTGGGGATCCCGCCCGGTAGGCCAGATGCGGTGGTAGGCCTTGTAGTAGCTCGGCCGCATCAGGTCATTCATGTCGGCGTCGACGATGACGAAGCGCTTGCGGGCGTTGCGTTTGACGTAGCGCACCCGGGTCAGGAGCACCCCCGCGTTGCCGGCGATGAAGCGGCCGGGCTCCATCACCACCTGCAGGCCGGTCTCCTTCAGCGCCGGCACCAGGTCGCGCGCGAGCACGTCGGCGGTCAGGGCGCGCTGGTCCTGGTACCAGATGCCGAAACCGCCGCCGATGTCGAACAGGGCGAGCTCGGGGCAGACCTTTCGGGCCTTGGCGAGGAAGGGACGGACCCGGCGGATGCCCTCGAGGAAGGGCTCGACCTCGGTGATCTGGCTGCCGACGTGGACGTGGATGCCGACCAGGTCGCAGGCGGGGAAGCGCTCCTTCAGGCTCGCGACCAGGCGCTCGGCGGTGTCGAGGTCGACGCCGAACTTGTTCTCCTTCTTGCCGGTCGTGATGTACGGATGGGTCTTGCTCGGCACGTTGGGATTGAGCCGCAGCGCGACCGGCGCCCGCACGCCGAGGCGGGAGGCGATCGCGTCGACGCAGACCAGCTCCGGCTCGGACTCGACGTTCAGCGTGCGCACGCCGTAGGCGAGCGCGGCCTCGATCGCCTCCGGGGATTTGCCGACGCCGGCGAACACGACCTTCTCGCCGGGGATGCCGAGGGCCTTGATGCGCTCGAGCTCGCCGCCGGAGACGATGTCGAACCCTGAGCCGGCCTCGTGCAGCAGGCGCAGCACCGACAGGTTCGAGTTCGCCTTGACCGAGAAGCAGATCAAGCCGAGGACGTCGCCGAAGGCGCGCTGCAGCTTCCCGAAGTGGTCGAGGAAGGTCTCGCTGCTGTACACGTACAGCGGCGTGCCGTGCTCCTCGGCGAGGGCGGTCAGCGAGACCCCTTCGCAGTGCAGGGTGCCGTCGTGGAACTTGAAGGAATGCATCGCTACACCACCTCGGCGAGGAAGGCGTCGAAGGCCGCCCGCGTCGCTTCCATCTCGAAGGGCCGGTTGGCCCGCGCGCACTCGATCCCCTCCAGCCGCTGCTGGTGGTAGGCGAGGGCGGTCTTGCCGTCCTTCATCACGTTGCCGGTCAGGATGCACACCACCCGTGCCTCCGCGCCGATCACCCCGGCCGCCCGCAGCTTGCGCACGCCCGCCAGGCTCGCCGCCGAGGCTGGCTCGCAGCCGATGCCGCTGGCGTCGATCGCGGCCTTGGCGTCGAGGATCTCGCTGTCCGTGACCTGTTCGACCAGGCCGTCGGTGAGCTCGAGGGCCCGCAGCGCCTTCTTCCACGAGCGCGGATCGCCGATGCGGATCGCCGACGCCAGGGTGTCCGGGTGCTCTTCCTTCGCGTAGCGCCGCGCGGGGTCGTGGAAGAGCCGGTAGAAGGGCGCGGCGCCAGCGGCCTGGATCGAGGCGAGCCGCGGCAGGCGGTCGATCAGCCCGCAGGTCCGCGCCTCCTCGAAAGCCTTGCCGAAGGCGCTGGTGTTGCCGAGGTTGCCGGCCGGCACGACGACCCAGTCCGGCGCTTCCCAGCCGCATTGGTCGAGCAGCTCGAACATGATCGACTTCTGCCCCTCGATGCGCCACGGGTTGACGCTGTTCAGCAGCCCGAGCCCGGCGCTGCGGGCGGCGTGCTCGGCGAGCCGCAGGGCGTCGTCGAAGCTGCCGATCACCGCCGCGACCTTCGCCCCGAAGGCCATCGACTGGACGAGCTTGCCCGGCGCGGTGTGATCCCGTGGCACGACGACGATCGCGGGCAGCCCGCCGAAGGCCGCGTAGCTCGCGAGCGAGGCGGCGGTGTTGCCGGTCGAGGCGCAGATGACCGCCTTCGCGCCGGCCCGCTTCGCCTCGGAGACCGCGACCGTCATGCCGCGGTCCTTGAAGGAGCCGGTCGGGTTCTCCCCCTCGTGCTTGAGCGCGAGGTCGGCGACCCCGCCGTAGGCGCTCAGGGCCGCGTGCCGGTAGAGGTTGGTGTTGCCCTCGGGCCGCGTCACCGGCTCCGGGCAGGCGGGATGCACGAGCTCCCGGTAGCGCCACACGCCGCTCGCGTCGGCCCCGCTCCAGGCCTGACGGCGGGCGGCGAAGCGCTCCTTGAGGCTCGACGCATCCTCGGCGGGAGGCGCCGCGACGACCTCGAGCAGCCCTCCGCAGCGTCCACACACGAAACCCGGCCCCGCCTCGGCGTGGCACTCGAAACAGCGGATGTTCCCCACGGCGCCCCTCCTGCAATCCGGCCAGGATAGGTGCCACGACGGACAGGGGCAAGCGGGTTCAGTTCGCGTGCATCACGTGGACGGGCATCATCCGCAGCGCGTCGACCAGCTCGATGTCGAAGAGCGACGAGCGCAGGAAGCCCTGGAGCTTGGCGAAGCGCTGCGGCAGCCCGGCGGCCCCGAGCAGCGCCTGCTTCTCGTTCGGGCGCAGGGTGATCGCGCGGGCCAGGCGGTCGATGAAGGGGCCGGGCTCGGCGAAGGACAGGCCGTTGAGCTCGAGCTGCACCGAGCCCTTGCGCCGGCGCTGCAGGCGGGCGACCAGCTCGATCAGCGCTTCGAGGGGCAGCTCTTTGCGCAGCTCGTCGGGCTCGGGGTAGCGGACCTCTGCCTCGATGGTGGGGGTGCGCCGCACGCAGCGCACGATCTCGAAGCGCTCGAGGCCCTTCACCCGCAGGCTGAGCTCGCCGGAGGCGTTGAGCCGCTCGGCCTGGACGATCGAGCCGAGGCCGCCCCAGCGGAACAGCGGCGGGTCGCTGTAGTGGGCTTCCCAACCCGGCTGCATCATCACGATGCCGAGGCGGGCGTTCCAGGCCAGGGCCCGGCGCACCATCTCGAGATGCCGGGCCTCGAGCACCAACACTTCCAGCGTCTCCCCCGGCAGCAGCACGGTGTCGGGGAGGGGGAAGATCGGAATGCGCTCGGGATGATGCTGGCCCACGACGGCTCTCCCATAAACCATCGTTTAATCTAGCCAGCCCTCCGGGTGTGAGCAAGAAGATCGCCCTCGAGGGGCCTGCGCTCAGGGGCTCGCGGTCCGACAACCGAACACGCCGCCCGGCACAGGCGCTTCAGCCGCCGGCCCTGTGGCCGATGCGCTCGCCCATGCAGACCTTGGTCTCGCGGCCGGCGGCGCTGTGGGCGCGGAGGTCTTCGTCGAGCGTGACCCGGCCCTTCTCGACGAGCAGCACCTGGGTCGAGCCGCCGAACTCGAAGTAGCCCTTCTCCTGGCCCCGCGTGACCGCTCCCGGCGTGTAGGTCTGCACGATCTTGCCGACGCAGATCGCGCCGACCTCGACGATGCCGACCTTGCCGAAGCGCTCGGTGTCGAGCATCGAGACCTCGCGCTGGTTCTCGTCGAAGACCGCGAGGTCCTGCTCGATCACGACCGGGCTGACCGAGCGGTAGCGGCCGGCGATCGGCGTGCTCGGGCCCGCGATCCCGCTGGCCGGGAAGTGGTAGCGGTGGTAGTCGGCCGGACACAGGCGCACGACGATCGCCAGGCCGCCGTGGAAGTGGCGGGCGAGCGCGCCGTCTTTGAGGAAGTCGGCGAGCGAGAACTTCCTCCCCTTGACCGGCAGCACCATGCCCTCCTCGCAGGGCAGGGCGAGCAGCCGCCCGTCGGCGCTGGACAGGAAGGCGTCCGGGTCGGGATCGAGGGGGCGCCGCTCGGGCTTGAGCTTGCGGGTGAAGTAGGCGTTGAAGCTGCGGTAGCGCTCCGGCGGCTCGACGCTCTCCTCGGGGTCGATGCCGAGCGAGGAGACGAAATGCGGGATCTTGTGCCGGCTGAAGCGCGAGCCGAGGTAGGCGCCGTACAGCACGCTGACGAGGCGGCGGCTGAGCAGGGTGCGCTCGAGCCAGCGGCCGGTCTTCGTCGTGTACAGCCAGCGCAGGGCGCTCTCGCCGTAGACGGTCTCGGTCTCGAGCGCGCCGCTTCTGCGGTCGACGTAGCGGATCTCGCTCATGCTGTCTCTCCCGCGGTGCGCTCGAGGTACAGGGTGCGCTTTCTGAACAGGGCGACCGCGCCGAGGGCGCCGACGCTGTTGGCGACGATGTCCGCGAGCTCGAAGCTGCGCGAGGGGATCGCCTGCTGGGCGAGCTCGCACAGCACCCCGAAGCCGCTCGCGAGGGTGGCGGCGACGAGCAGCGGCAGCAGGCGCTTCCCCCAGTCGGCCCGCCAGGCGCTCAGGCCCCAGGCGCACAGCCAGCCGAGGAAGCCGAACAGGATCGCGTGGACGAGCTTGTCGAAGTGGGGGATGTCCTGCCCGCCGACCTCCGGCGGCTTGTCGAAGGTCAGCATCGCGTACAGGCCGAAGCCGTAGAAGCCGACGGCGAGCCAGGCGACCAGGATCTTCTTCGCGTTCGACACACCATCTCCCCCGGGCGGCCTGGAGTATGACGTCGGATGCGGGGGGTGCAAGGCTTGAGCGGTCAGCCAGGGGGGGCCACCAGCCCGTGACCGGCAGCCTGCCGCGCCAGGCGCTGAGGAGGGCGCAGCCGAGCGCCGCGGCGTAGACCTCGACCCCCGGAGGAGGCGGCCCGGGAAGGAGCTCTCGCGGGTCACCGCCGCGAGCAGCAGCCCGCGGGCGAGGTTCCCGGGGATCAAGAGCCAGGGCCCGATCGCGAAGCCGACGATCAGCGCCCAGCCAGCGGCCGGAAGGAGCGTGCAGCCGGAGCTTCGCCAGCGGGAGCATCCCGTCCGGTCCGCGTGACGACTGGTGGGAGAGGCTCAGCTCAGACCTCGCCCCGCTCGAAGGCGAGGAGCAGCTCTTCGGCCTGCTCGATGCTCAGCGAGGAGGGCTGCGAGCGGTTGTAGCGCTCGTAGCAGAGCTCGGCGAGGGCCTCTTCGCTGGTCTTGCCCGTCACGATCAGCTCGACGAACTGCTCGAGCTGGTCTTCGGTCGCGCGCTCGACGCGGGGCCGGTCCGGCATGGTCTTCCTCCTCTCGTGTACCCAAAGGTCACACGCGCCCGCCATCAGAACCGTCCCCGCCCCCGAAGTCAAGTCTCCCGCGCCCGCTCAGGCACCGCGGGGGAGCTTCCGGAAGCGCGCCCGGTAGGCTCCCGGCGTGACCCCGAGCGTGCGCTGGAAGGCCCGCCGCAGGCTCTCCGCGCTGCCGAGGCCGCAGTCCCGCGCGACCCCCGGCAGCGGCCGGTCGCTGCGTTCGAGCAGGCGGCGCGCGGCCTCGACCCGGCTGCGCAGGACGAAGCGCGCGGGAGACACGCCGAGCTGCTCCTTGAAGGTGCGCGCGAAGTGGCGCGGGCTCATGCCGACGCGCCCGGCCAGGGTGGAGACCCGCAGGTCGGCGGCGGGGCGCTCGACGATGTGCGCGACCAGCTTCCGCAGCCGCTGGTCGGCCCCGCTGCTCGGAAACAGGGCGGCGCTGAACTGCGACTGGCCCCCCGGGCGGCGCAGGAACACGACCAGCGCGCGGGCGACCGCCAGGGCGAGCTTCGCGCCGAGGTCGCGCTCGATCAGCGCGAGGGCGAGGTCGAGGCCGCAGGTCACGCCGGCCGCGGTGAACAGGTCGCCGTCCTCGGTGAAGATCGCGTCCTCGGCGACGCGCGCCCGGGGGAACTCGCGCTGCAGGGCGCCGAGGGCGAGCCAGTGGGTCGTGCAGGGGCGGCCGTCGAGCAGCCCGAGGCGCCCGAGCACGAAGGCGCCCGCGCACACCGAGACCCGCCGCGCGGCCCGGGCGAGGACCTCCCCGTAGGCTGCGCGCACCTCGTCCGGGAGGGGGGTGTGGATGATCCCCATGCTGCCGCCGATCACGACCGTGTGGCGCGGCGCGCGCGGCAGGGGCGCGGCCTCGATCGCGAGCCCGCTCGCGCTCCGCACCCGCGCGTCCGGACCGGCGACCTCGAGGCGGTAGGCGGGGGGGCGGCCCTCGTGCAGGAGGATGCGGTTGGCGGCGTCGAAGGCCTCGAGCGGGCCGATCACGTCGAGCAGCTGCATGCCGGGGAGGGTGAGGAAGGTGACGTCAAGCACGAGAGGATGTCCGAAAGTGTGGGTTGTTTGTCATTTCGGACATCGTCGGTCCCGGGCATCATCTCCGCAAGCCCCTTCCCCGGAGGAAGCATGACCACCACCCTGTACGCGATCCCCTTCGCCTGCTCCCTGGCGCCCCACATCGCCCTCGAGGAGCTCGGAGAGCCCTTCGAGGTCGTCTGGTTCGACCTCGCCGGCCGCACCGATCAGGAAAACCGGCCCCTGGCGGACACCAACCCGAAGAACAAGGTCGCGGTCCTCGAAGACGGCGAGCGGCTCCTGACCGAGAACGCCGCGATCCTCTACTACCTCGCCGAGCGCGGCGGCTGGCAGGGAGACCGCGTCGGCCTGGTCGAGGCCCTGAGCTTCGTCGCGACCGAGCTGCACAAGCAGGTGCTCAGCCTGCACTTCGACCCCGCCGCCCCGCAGGCCGCCAAGGACTTCGGCCGCGCCGTGCGGCTGCCGCCGATGCTCGCCTTCGTCGACGAGCGCCTGGCCGCCCGCCAGCACCTGCTCGGTGCCGAGGTCTGCGTCGCCGACCACTACCTGTTCTGGGCCCTGTGGCTGATGCGCCAGGCGCAGATCGCGCTGCCCGAGGGCCTGTCCGCCTTCCTCGAGCGCCACGCCGCGCGGCCCGCGGTCGCCCGGGTGCTCGAGCGCGAGTACGAAGCCTTCCAGCGACAGGGAGACCTCGTCCACAAGTGAGCAGCGCAGAGGTTCCGAAGTGCCGCGGCATCCGTGTCCGCAGCGGGAAATCTGGTGAATCAAACAAGGAGAAAGACGTGCACATCTGCTTCGTGATCTTCGACGGTCTGACCGCCCTCGATGCGATCGGCGGCTACGAGGTCCTCGCCCGGCTGCCGGGCGCCGAGGTGAGCTTCGCCGCCCCGAGCAGCGGCGTGATCGCCGCCGACACGCGGCGCCTCGGCATCATGGCCTGGCGCCGCCTGGCGGAGGTCGAGGCCTGCGACATCCTCTACGTCCCCGGCGGTCCCGGCGCGATGGTGCTCGAGGACGACGAGGAATTCCTCGCCCACCTGCGCCGCCTCGACGCTTCCTCGACCACCACCGTCGGCATCTGCAACGGCGTCGGCCTGCTCGCCGCCGCCGGTCTGCTCGAGGGCAGGCGCGCGACGACCAACTGGTTCTACCGCGAGCTCCTGCACGCCCGCGGCGTGACGGTCAGCGACGAGCGGGTCGTCCGCGACGGGAAGTACCTGACCGGCGCCGGCGTGTCCGCGAGCATCGACACCGGGCTGACCCTGGCGCAGGAGCTCGCCGGGCCGGAGGTCGGCCGCATGCTGCAGCTCGGCATCGAGTACTACCCGCGGCCGCCCTTTCCGGACGCCTCGCCGGCGGAGGTTCCCGCCCCCCTGCAGGACATGGTGCGCAGCTTCGAGGGCGGGCTCTCCCTGCTCGCGCAGACGCCGCCCTGGGCCTGACCCGACTCATTCCGGCGGCACCGTCGGCGTCCCGGTCAGAGCCTCGACGAGGTTGTGGGTGTGACTGACCACCTTGCGCACCGCGCCGACGAGGTCGCTGAACAGCATCGCCGCCAGGGGCGCGCAGTCCCCGCTCTCGACCCGGGCGCGGTGGGCGGCGAACACCGCCCGCGCCCGGGTCTTGAACGTGGTCCGCGCCTCGCGCAGCTCGGTCGCGTCCCACTGGTTGTCCCCGGTCAGAGGCGCGACCGCGAGGTCGTAGAAGGCGCGGGCGGCCGCGAGCAGCTCTTCGAGGTCGAGCCGGGCCGCGTCGGACAGGCGCGCGTCGCTCTTCTGCAGGCGGTCGCGGTACTTGATCAGGGACACGCAGTAGTCCGCGACGCTCTCGAGCTCGTCCGCGCTGCGGATCAGCGCGTACGCTCGCGTCGCCTGCTCGAGGGTGAGGCGGGCCTGGGCCGTGCGGCTGAGGAAGCTCGTCATCTCGGCCTGGATGTGGTCGGTGACCTCCTCCTTGCGCAGGATGCGCTTGCGTGCCGCCTCGTCCGGGGCCGGGGCGAGCACGTAGCTGCGGGCCAGCTCCAGGCACGTACCGGTGATGCCGGCGAGGTTCCCGAGCTCCGACTCCGCCGCCGACAGGCCGAGCTCGGGGGCGTTGATGTCGACCGGGCTGCCGAGGAACTTCAGCTGCGGCACCTCGGTCGCCTTCGGCGCGGGAGTCAGCCAGGTCACGAGCCGGGCGAGCTGTCCGAGGACGGGCAGGAAGACCAGCGTCAGGGTGACGTTGAACAGCGAGTGGGCGGTCGCGATCGAGACCGCGACGTTCGCCTCGGGATCGCCGCCGACGGCCCAGCCGACCAGCTCGAGGAAGGGCCAGAAGAACGGCAGCAGGAGCGCGACGCCGACGGCGTTGAAGATCGCGTGCGCCCGGGCCGCACGTTTGGCGTCGGTGTTCGCGCCGACGGCGGCGAGCAGCGCGGTGATCGTCGTGCCGATGTTCTCCCCGAGCACCAGGGCGACCGCGCTCTGGAAAGAGATCGCGCCGGTCACGGCGAGGGCGATCGTCACGCCGAGCATCGCCGAGCTCGACTGCACGATGAAGGTCAAACCGGCGCCGACCGCGACGCAGGCCAGCAGGCTGGGGAAGGTTGCGGCGGTGAACCAGGTCATCACGTCCTGGAAGCCGTCGAGGTCCTTCAGCGGCTTGAAGGCCTGGCTCATCAGCTCGAGACCGAGGAACACGAAGCCGAGCGCGAGCAGCACCCTGCCGATGGCCTTGAGCTGGCTGCGCGACGAGAACAGGATCGGGAAGACCCCGAGGCCGATCAGCAGCAGGCCGTACTTGCCGACCTTGATCGAGATGATCCAGCCGGTGATCGTCGTGCCGATATTGGCGCCGAGGATCACGCCGATCGCCTGGGTCAAGGTCATCAGGCTGGCGTTGACGAAGCCGACGACCATCACGGTCGTCACCGAGCTCGATTGCACCAATGTCGTGACCAGCAGACCGACGATCACCGCCGAGAAGCGGTTGCTGGTCAGGGTGCGGATCGTCTTCCGGATCAGGCCCCCCGCGAGGCCCTGCAAGGCCTCGGACAGGTTCTTCATGCCGAAGAAGAAGATGCCGAGCCCGCCGAGGAAGGTGTAGAGCGAGGTGAACCAGTCGAAGGGGGGCGGCGCCTCTTCCTCGGGCCCCGCGAGGGGCAGCGGCGTGCCGTCGCGCGCCAGGCGCAGACGGGCGGAGAGGACGAGCGGCGTCGCGTCGGCGCCCTCCACGCGCAGCTCGACGGTCTCGGCCTCGACGGCGTGCACGTGCAGGGCCGGGGCGACGGCGAGAGAGTCCTGGGCCAGGGCCGGCAGGGTCAGGAGCAGGAGCAGGACGAGCCAACACCGATGCACGGAGCTTCCTCCTCGGCGGTGAGGGAGTTCCTCGGAATGATGCTGTCCAGGCTAGCGCAGGCTCTCGGATTCTTTAAGGAATCTTTATGGATTCGTCGACGCGAGTCGGAGCCTTGGCGTGCCACCGCGGGTGGGGCTCACACTTCCCAGCTGCCCTCGCAGAGGGGCAGGGGCACCTCGAGCACCGGCGACAGCTGCTCCCCGTGGCAGACGAGCAGCCGCAGGAGATCCTCCCCCTCTGGCGGCGCGATCAGCGACGCGAGCTCGAGCGCGAAGCGCCCGTCCCAGGCTTCCGGCAGCCGCAGCGCGCGCCAGGCGAAGGTCGCCGCGCAGTGGGTGCGGGCGCAGACGTACAGGACCGGCTCGCCGGCGGGCGCGGCGACGCGGCCCTCGAGGCGCGCGTGCAGCCCGCCGTCGCCGGCACGGCAGACCAGGCGCAGGGCCGCGCTGGTGTCCGCGGGGGCGAGCGGCAGGGGCTCAGGCGTCGGCCAGTCGGCGTGGAAGGCGGGGTTCTCGGGAACGGCGACCGCGCGCACCGGGCTGGTGTACACGTCGACCCAGCAGAACACCCGGTAGCGCACCGCCGGGGAGGGCAGCCCGAGGTGGCACCGCAGGTCGCAGTTGAAGGCGCCTTTGTGTGCGCTGTCTACGCGCGCTGGCTCCGGAGGCACGGGACCCCCGGGCAGCTGCGGATGCTGAGGCGCTGCGTCGACCCGCACGGACCGGTTCTCGAACAGCCGCCCCCGCGCGGGGTCCAGGGCGACGATGCGCACGGCGTGGCGCATGCCCCCGCCGTAGGTGAAGAACGTCGCGTAGGGCAGACGGAAGCTCCCGAGCAGGGCGACGGTGGCGCCCATCACGCCCTCGGCGGGGAGCATGTGGAAGTCGACGCTGTAGCTGCCCGGGGGCAACGTCGGGGCGTCCTCGTCGGGGCTCGGCCAGCTCACGCTGTCGAGCTTCCTCATCGCGTCTCCTCGTCCAGCCAGCGCTCGATCCCTTCCGCTCCGGCGACCCCCTGGACGAGCCTGCGCAGCCGCGCGCGGTCCGGCGCACCGAGCAAGGCGGCGGCGCGTCGCGGAGCGCCGCTGCCCTCGAGCCCGAGGAGGTTCGGGAGGAAGACGGCGAGCACGTGCTCCCGGTCTCCCGCGTCGACCGGCAGGCTCTCGAACGCGTCGAGGACGCCCTGGAGCAGGCGGCTGGCGTAGCGCTCCGGGCAGGGGCCGTGCAGGCTCAGCATCGAGAACAGGCCGTGGAAGAGGACCGCCCGCGAGCGCGGAGGGAGCGCGGGCTGGCCGGTCAACGCGACCAGCCGGTCGAAGCTCGCGAAGTCGCCGCGGCAGAGCTCCTCTCCGCGCGCGCTGAGGTAGCGGATGAAGAGGACGCCGAAAGCCGCGACCTGCGCTTCCTCCGCCGCGAGCAGCTCCGCGACCGGCCGCGGCGGATCGCCCGCGCGCTCGATGCGCTCGAGGTCGGGCAGCACCTCTTCCGCCGCCTCGACCCGGAAGCAGGCCTCGCCGAGCAAGGTCCCGAGGTCGCTCGCCGAGGAGTCACAGAAGGCCACCAACCGGCTCCCGGCTTCCAACGACACCTTCGACCACACGCCGTACAGCGCGTAGATCCGCCGCATACGCCGCTCGTACTGGGGCAGGACGAGGGCGACGCGGGCCGCGTCCGGCGCGCCCTTGAGCGCGCGTTCGACGCGCAGCTCCACCGCCACGTCGCGGCGTGAAAAGCGCGCGGAGTCCTCGCGCCACGGGCCGGGTGCGGAGGTCTCGACCTCGAGCAGCAGGATGTGCGTCGCGCGCAGGACGTCGGAGGCGGAGCCGGGCCGGTGGGGGATCGCGCCGGTCACTCCGAGGAGGTCTCCCACACGCCTTCTTTCAGCGGCGTCGGGACCTGCAGGACGGGGGAGAGGGTCTCGCCGTAGCAGGCGAGGAGCTGGATGAGGTCCTCGCCCTTCGGCACATCGATCAGGGCGCCGAGGTCGACGGCGAAGCTGCCCTTCCAGGAGGCGGGGTCGGGGAATTGGACCCGGTGCGCCTCCAGAGCCGTGCCGCAGTGGGTGCGGGCGAGCAGGTGCAAGTGGGCTTGATCGCCGTCGGTCTCGGCCTGGAGGAGCCCTTGGCCGGCATGGCCGTAGACCTTCGCCTGCACGCGCTCTTCGCCCAGGCTCGGGACGTAGACGTTTTCGCAAACGACCTTGAGGCCGATCCCATCCGCGCGGGCAGGCATCCTTTCGTGGGCAGCTGCCTCCCGGTCGCTCAACGTCAAGGTCGCGTGTCGGGGAGTGTTCTTGAAGCGTCGGGGCTCCTCGGGCACTTCGACCACACGCACGGGACTGACGAAGCTCTCGATCCAGCAGAACACACGGTACTCAGCCTGTTGCGGAGGAAGTGAAAAATGCGCGCACAGGTCGATGTTGAAGAACGCCTTCGTGACGAAGACATCCTCCATTCCCGCGGGAATCGGCTTCTCTGGGCCGGGCAACTTCGGATAGAAGGGCGCTGTGTCGACGTGCGTGGGGCGGCCGTGAAAGAGCGTACCGGACGGCTTGTCGATGGCGACGATAGCAATCGCGGACTCCAGGCTCCCGCCGTAGGTCTCGAGAAAGCGGTAGGGGAGACGCACTGCGCCGTGGAGAGCCAGGGTTGATCCCTGCTCACCTTCTGCGGGTACGGCACGAAAGTCCAAGCCGCGTCGATCGTCCGGAATCCTTGGAGCTTCGTCGGCTTCCTGCGACCAGACCGTCATTTCGAGCTTTTTCACCGGCTTCCTCGTGTCATCCCATGGCCACCTGTCCGTTCTTGGGCATGTTGGACAAGTCACGTGCGCGAAGTGCGACGTTGCATACGTCGCAGAAAGTCACGTTCTGGGTGTTTGCGTGGAACATGATACAGGAATTGCCACCGGTATCGCAGTGGTCGCCATTGCTTTGATACCAGTTGTTCGCAGGGGTCCCATCAGGCTTGTAGAAACTTGCCAGACTCATCGCGTGGCCCGATTCGTGCAGCATGGTGTTGAGAACGGAATTCTGCAACGCGTTCCCGTTGAGGCCCCGTTCGCGCCACCGCATCCCGATCAGGGTCGAGCCCATGCTTGAT
>JAUIEM010000103.1 GCA_030428695.1 bacterium | reverse complement strand
CCGCCAAGGGCGGGGAGGGGACCGCGAAGGGATCCTCGAAACCGAGCCCGACCTTGCAGAGAGGCCGGCGGCCGCCTACACTTGGCGGCCTGAACGCGGGTCCGCCCGCCGACCCAAGGAGCACGGAAATGCGCGAGTTTCCCCCGGTGCGTCTCGAAGACGAAGAGGAAGAGGACAAGCCCGACAGCATGGGCAAGCTGGTGATGGAGAAGCTGCTCGAAGCGCGGACCATCATGATCACGCGGCCGATCACGGACAAGCTGGCGGAGAAGATCTACACCCAGCTCGCCGTCCTCGAGAATCTCGACGAGAGCAAGCCGATCACCGTGATCATCAACAGCCCGGGCGGCCACGCCGACAGCGGCTTCGGCATCTACGACATGCTGCGCTTCTGCAAGTGCCCGATCCGCTCGGTGGTCGCCGGCATGTGCGCGAGCGCGGCGGTGCCGCCCTTCGTGGCGGGCGAGAAGGGGCAGCGCTACTCGCTGCCGAACTCGCGCTTCCTCTTGCACCAGCCGTCGACCAAGGCCCGCGGCGACGCCTCGGACATCCTGATCACGTCCAAAGAGATCAACAAGCTCAAGGTCAAGTACAACGAGATCATGGCCGAGGCGACCGGGCAGACCGCCGAGAAGATCGCCGAGGACGCCGACCGCGACTTCTGGCTCAGCCCGGCCGAGGCGGTCGAGTACGGTCTGGTCGACAAGGTGATCACCCACCGCGCCGAGATGGAATGAGGTGCTGCTCGCGCTGACGGTTTCCGGTCCGCCGGAGGCGTTGCGCGCGGGCTTGCAGTCCTGGCTGCCCGAGGCCCTCTCGGACGACGGCTACGTCTCTTCCCCGCCTCCCGGCCACCCCGGACCGGTCCGCGCGCTGACGCCGGACGGCCTGGCGGCGGCCATCGACGCCGGCAGCCCGGCGCTGAGCTGCTACGAGCTCTGGGAGCACGGGCCCCTGGTCCGCGCCCTGATCGCGGCGGCCCGCGCGACGGGCGCCGAGGATCCCGACCCCTTCGAAGCCTGGCTCGCGTTCGACGGGCGGCGTCTGCGCGTGGTCTGCGCGCTCGACGAGCCCGGCCTCGTCGCGGGGCTCCGCGCCGTGCCGCGGCTGGGGCCGGCCCTCGCGTTGGTCGAGGTCGAGCTCTCCGCAGCGCTGGCGGGGGGAGCGGAGGAAGCGGAGGAAGCGGCGGAAGCGGCGGAAGCGCCCCTTCCGGCGCCTGCGCTCGCCTACACCTCCCTCGCTCCGCGCACCCGCGCGGCCCTGCGGCGTCTCGAGGGCAAGCGCCGCTGGGACATCTTCTGCCTGTGGTGCCGGGCGCCGCGCGATGCGGTCGCGCGGGCGCTGCCCGGTCTGCTCCGGCCGCGTCCGCGCGGGGCGCAGCCGGGGGCGGCGGTCCCGGGGGGAGAGGTGCGGACGGCGCGGCGGGCGCTGTTCCGGGCGAGCCGCGCCGCGTACCGGACGGCGGCGCCGCGGCCCGAGGAGAAGCGCTGGCGGCGCTTCCTCCTGCTCCCGCTCGATAGAGGCTGGACCGCGCTGCTCGAGGACCGCGGCAGCCGGGAGCTCGAGGACCCGGAGCTGGCGGACGGCCTGCACACCGCCCTGGAGGCCGAGGTCCTGAGCTACCGGCGGCGCGACCGCGACGGCTTCGCGGAGGTCTGCGCCTGGCCGGGCGGCACCCTGCTCGGGGCCGTCGGCGGGCTCGTGGTCGAGGGGCCGGAGGAGGGCGGCCGGCGGCCGGCGCGGGAGGCCGGCAAGCTGCTCGCCGAGCGGCTCGGGCGGCCGCTGCTGGTCAGCTATGAGGACGTGCTGTGCCGGCCGGGGCTGGCCGAGCTGCTGCGCGCCTCGCTGCACCTGCGCTTCGGGCCGAGCGTGGCGGAAGAGACCCTGCGCGCCGAGCTCGACCTCGGCCTGAGCGCCGTCGAGGAGCTCCTCGCCGCCGGCGAGGACGAGCGGGCGCTCGGGCTGCTGCGAGAGGTCGCGGGCCGCTCCCCCGACCTCGAGGCCCAGCTGCTCGCGACCATCGAGGAGCTCGAGCAGCTGATCCTCGAGCGCGAGTTCGAGCAGGGCTGACCGCACCGACTGGACGAAGCGACCGCTGCGGGCCTCCTCGTCGCGGGCATCTTCCGCCTTCAGTCGAGCCCGGCGAGCGCCTCCCGCGCGGTCTCCCGGTCCGCCAGGCTGCGCGCGTCGCCGCGCCGGGCGGTGCGGCGCAGGAAGTCCTCGAGGGCGGCGCGCGCCTCGTCGAGGTGGCCGAGCTCCCGCGCCAGCAGGCCGCGCTGCAGGGCGACCCGCTGGGCCCCGTAGGTCGGCTCGGTGGCGGCGTGCGCGGCGACTTCCCGCAACACCTCCAAGGCTTCGGCGGGGCGGCCGGCGTCGGCCAGCAGGGTCGCGAGGTTGTCGCTCAGCGTGCCGCGGCGGCCCGGGATCGCCTCGCGCGCGGCCCGCAGGGTGGCGATCGCATCCTCGCCCCGGCCCTGGGCGTGGAAGCAGACCGCGAGCCGCTCCCAGGCCCCGAGCTTGCCCGGATGCTGCTCGAGCACCGCGCGCAGGTCGGCCTCCGCGGAGGCCCACGCGCTGTCGGCGAGGGCGAGCTCGGCGCGGGTGATGTAGGCGTCGCTGACCCGGGCGATGGCGATCGCGCTGTCGAGGGCGACGCGTGCCCGGGCGCGGTCGCCCCCGGCGAGGGCGTAGCGGCCGAGCTTGCTCCAGTTGATGCCCGAGGTCGGGTCGGAGGCGACGCCGCGCTCCCACAGGCCGCGGTTGGTGGTCCAGGCGTCGGAGTAGACCAGGGTCTGCAGGCCGAGGGGCACGAGCAGCGCGGCCAGCACCAGCCCGAAGCGCCGCCCGGCGCGCTCGCGCAAGAGCGGCACGAGGAGGAGCAGCAGCCCGGCGAGCGGCAGGTACAGGTAGCGGTCGTGGACGATGCGCTCCGGGTAGAAGCTCGCGGTCTGGAAGGCGGGCAGGAGGAACAGGACGCCTACCCCGAGCCCGATCCGCGCGGCCGGCCCCCGGCGCCAGGCGAGGGCGAGCAGCCCCCCCGTCAGGGCGAGGGCGACGAGCAGGCCGAGGGGGGCGAGGGCGGTCGCCGGGCGCAGGGGATAGCTCGGGCCCAGCCACAGGGGGAAGACGCTCTGGCGCAGGTAGAACAGGAGGACCTGCGGGAAGTCGAGGAGCGCGCTGTGCTCCCAGGCGGCCTCGGGCAGGAAGTCCCCGAGCACCCGCCAGCGCAGGAGCCAGTAGCCCGCCCCCAGCGTCGCGCACAGCCCGGCGTACAGGCCCGCGCGGCGCCAGCGACCCGGGCTCCGATCGACGAGCCCGACGCTGAGCAACACCAGGCCGGGGAACACCAGCGCGAGCTCTTTGCTGCCGAGGGCGAGGGCGTAGGCGCCGAGCCCCGCGGGGAGCAGCCAGCGCGGCGCCTCGGAGGCGAACGAGCGCAGCAGGGCGAGCCAGCTGAGCAGGAGGAAGAGCGCGCACAGGGGGTCGGAGCCGCCGGTGATCCAGGCGACCGACTCGGTGTGGACCGGGTGCACGGCGAACAGCGCCGCGACGCCGAAGGCAGCCCCTTCGCCGAGGCCGAGGCGGCGGACCAGGCGGAGCAACAGCAGGCTGACGGCGATGTGCATCGCGAGCACCGCGAGGTGCCAGCCGGCCGGATCGAGGCCGAAGGCGGCGTAGCCCGCGATCAGCCAGGCGACGTAGGTCGGGCGCCAGTACTGGCTCCAGGCCTCGTCCGGGCCGGCGAGCACCGCGAACAGGTCGGAGCTCAGTGCCGCGCCGAAGCGGTCGGGGTCCTGGATGCCCGGGTTCTTGACGATCAGCGTCAGGTCGTCGTAGACGAAGTCGCCGCCGAGCGCGGGCAGGAAGACCACGAGAGCAAGAGCCGCCAGCAACGCCCGGGGCCGGCGCAGCATCCAGGCCAGCGCCGGGTCCGCAACCGCCGCGGAGCCCTCCCCTCCCGGGGCGGCCGGGCCGTTCCCGGGCGTCTGGGCAGGGGATGCAGGCGGCGCGTCCCGTCCGGAGCCTGCGGCTCCTGCGTGCGCAGCGCCGCTGGAGGTCCGCGCGCTTCCGGGACCGGCCGGCGATGCGTTCCCTGCGGAAGCCTGCTCCGGAGCGCTCGGGCCGGCCGGCGATGTGTTCCCTGCAGAAGCCTGCGCACTTCGGGAACCGGCCGGCGACGCGTCTCCTGTGGAAGCCTGTTCCGCTGCGCTCGCACCGGCCGCCGCTGCGTTCCCGGAGCTCTGCACCCTAGCGCTCGGGCCGGCCGGCGATGTGTTCCCTGCGGAAGCCCGCTCCGGAGCGCTCGCGCGGTCCAGCGTCGCTCCGTTCCCTGCGGAAGCCTGCTGTGGCGCGCCCCCGGCTGCGCCGCGCGTGGTCCGCTCCGAGGCCGCGGGGCGATCGTCCGCGGCCTGCGCCGCGCGCTTCCGCTTCTTCCGCCGGCGCCTGCTCACCGCACTTCGGGCAGACCGAGCAGCGCGCGCGCGGCGGCCCGGCGCACCCACACGTCCGGGTCCTCGCGGGCGTCTTCGAGGTGTCTCCGGTCGGGCCCGGAGCCGATCGTGCCGAGCAGGCTGCAGGCGGCGGCCCGGGTGCGCGGCTCGCGGGCCTGCATCGCCCCTTTGACCGCGGCCTTGGCCCGGCGCCCGAGGCCGGCGATGGCGGCCATCGTGACGAAGCGCAGCTCGGGGTCGGGGCGGTCGAGGTGGGCGCAGGCGGCGGCCAGCGCATCCTCGACCAGGCGCGGGTTGTCGAGGTTGCGCGGACCGACCCGCTGGAGCGCCGCCATCCGCACCAGGGCGGGGCCGGACGAGACCAACGGCGCCATCGCCCCCGGGTCGAGGTCGAGGGCGAACAGCGCCGCCGCCCGCATCGACTCCGGACCCTCGCTGTAGGCCTTGGTCGCGATCTTCTCGAGCAAGTAGGCGGCGGTCTCGGGGTCGGCCATCTCGGCCGAGGCCCGCACCGCCTGCAGCCACTGGCGGCGGGCCTCCCAGGGGGCGGGGTCACCGGGCAGGGCGGCGAGCAACCCGTCGATCACGAAGTCGACCGCGTCGCTCTGCCCGCTGGCCGCGAGCGTCTGGCGCACGCCGCGCTGCGGGCTGACGAAGCCCGGGGCTGTCAGGACCGCGCAGGCGCGTTGCAGGGCGCGCATCGGGCGGCTCTTGAGGAAGTGCCCGTTGCCGCTCAGGCTGCTCAACGCGCACTCGACCACCGCGTCGGAGGGATCGGCCAGGGCCTCGAGCAGCGCGTCGCGCTGGCTCGCCGTCGTGCTGCGGCGCAGGGCCGCCGCCGCCCAGCAGCGGGTCAGCGCGGCGTCGGACTCGAGCAGGCGGATCAGCCCGCGCTCCTGGCTCGCGCTGAGGTCGCCGAGCCCGTCGAGGGCGAGGGCGTCCTGCAGGGAGGAGTCGCGCGCCACCGTCGGCAGCAGCCGCGCGGCCAGGGCGTCCCGCAGGGCGAGCTCGCTGTCGGCCAGGACCGCGATCGCCGCCGCCAGCCGCTCGCGCTCGCGCTCGATCTGCAGGCGCCCCGCGACCGCCTCGGCCGTCGTCAGCAGCGCCTCCAGCTCGCCGACCTGGCGCTCGAGGACGGCGCGCAGCGGCGCGTGCTCTTCGGCGGTCAGCACCGCCAGCGCCGCCCTCCGCCCGGCGAGCAGGCGCCGGGCGTAGAAGGCGTGCGGCCCTTCCCCGGAGGGCAGGCGGCCGGGCACGAGGAACTCGACGTCCCCCGACCAGGCCCAGAGGGCGTCGCTGCCGCTGAAGCTCGCGGCGGGGTAGGGGCGGAAGCCGCAGCCAGCCGCGGAGGCCGGCCGCAGATGGGAGAGCAGCACCGGCGCGAGGTCGACATCCGCCGGTGCCGCCAGCGGCCCCCGGAAGATCATCAGGAAGCTGTAGTCGCTGAAGTCGTCCTCGTCGAGCTCCCGCGCCATCGGCCCGCTCAGCACGAAGCCCTCGCCCTGGACCCGCACCTCGGCGACACCCGGGGAGCCGACCAGCACCGCGCGCTCGCGGCGGTCGAGCCGGCGCACCTCGAAGGCGACGCCCTCGGCCTTGTGGCACCACACCACCCGCGGCTGGCCGCCGAGGGCCGCCACCGCGCGCACCAGCCCGAGCCGCAGCTCGCGCACGAAGCGGCAGTCGCAGTCGACCGCGCACCAGGTCGTCGCGAGGGCCAGCCCGCTGTGCACGTACAGGGCCTCGGCCCCGGGGCTCTCCTCGCCGAGCAGGGCGTCGAGCGCCCGGAACTCCTCCGGCGGGTCGGCGCGGAGCGATCCGCACCACACCACCAGGGCCGCTACCATCAGCGCTCGCCGCATCGTCGCCTCCTGTTCCGTCGCCGCCGCTCTTCGCTCGACGCAGGCGTCGGGCTGCCTGTTCAGCGCGAGGTGCAAGATGCGCGGTGCGTGGGGGGATGTCAAACCGGAGGGAGGGCGGGGAATCTCCAGCCATCGGGCGATTCCAGGCGAGAATCGCAGGAGTCTGCCAGGAGCCCGGCTGGGCCGGGCACGGAGAGCAGCTTCTAGAAGCGCATCTCCATCGGCGAGTCGTCCGCGCTCATCACTGCGCTCGCCTTGCCGCCGACCAGCGGCAGGATCCAGTGCGCGAAGAAGCGCGCGGTGTGGAGCTTGCCGTCGTAGAACGCGGCGTCGGGGTCGCTGTCGAGCCACTTCCCTTTCGCCTCGGCGTCCTCGAGGTCGACACCGGCCGCGGCTGCGCTCTTCTTCAGCAGGTCCTCGGCCACGATGGCCTGGTCGAGCAGGTAGAAGCCGCAGGTCACGTCGCCGATCAACGACAGCAGGGTGGTCGCCGCCAGGAAGGGCAGGCGCGGTTGGCTGCGGCCGTTCTCGGCGAGGAACTTCGCCGCCTCGGCCATCTGCGCGAGGGCCGTCCCGAGCTTCGCCATGCTCGGGCCGAGCGTCGGGTGCGCGCTGTGCTCGGCGACCAGTCCGCCGATGCGCTTGCACCAGCGCGCGAAGACCTTGCCGCCGCCCATCGGTAGCTTCCGCCCGATCAGGTCGAGGGCCTGGATCCCGTTCGTGCCCTCGTAGACGCTCGCGATCTTGGTGTCGCGCAGGTACTGCTCGACCGGGAAGTCGCGGCAGTAGCCGTAGCCGCCGAGGGTCTGCACGGCCAGCTCGGTCACCTTGAAGCCGAGGTCGCTGCAGTAGGCCTTGCAGATCGGCGTCAGGAGCGCCTGGTCTTCTTCCCAGCGCTTGCGCTCCTCGGGGTCGGCAAGGGCCTTGGAGAAGTCGTACTGCAGGCCGGACTCGAGCAGCATCGTGCGCATCGCTTCGCTGTAGGCCTTCTGGGTCATCAGCATGTGGCGCACGTCGGGGTGCTCGATGATCGCGACCCCTTCGGCGCCCTTCTTCTTGCGCTGGAAGTGGCGCCCCTGGACGCGCTCCTGGGCGTAGCCGAGGGCGGCGCGGTAGGCGGCGTTGGCGAGGGCCGAGCCCTGCAGGCCGACCATGATGCGCGCCTCGTTCATCATCTGGAACATCGCCGCCATGCCGCGGCACTCGTCGCCGAGCAGGTAGCCGACGCAGGGGCCGTTGGCGCCAAAGGTCAGCTGGCAGGTCGGGGAGGCGTGGATGCCCATCTTCTCTTCGATCGCGTGGCACTCGACGTTGTTGTCCGCGCCGAGCTCGCCGTTCTCGCCGATCAGGCGCTTCGGGACGATGAACAAGCTGATGCCCGCGGTGCCCGCCGGCGCGCCCTCGGTGCGGGCGAGCACGGCGTGGATGATGTTCTCCGTCAGGTCGTGGTCACCGTAGGTGATGAAGATCTTCTGGCCTTCGATGTGGTAGTGGTCGCCGACCTTGGTCGCCTTCGTGGTCAGCGCCCCGACATCGCTGCCGGCCCAGGGCTCGGTCAGGCACATCGTGCCGGCCCACTCGCCGGTGTACATCTTCTCGACGTACTTCTCGATCTGCGCGTCGCTGCCGAAGGCCTCGATCAGGTGGCCGGTCCCGGTGGTCAAGAGGCCGATCAGGCAGAAGGACAGGTTCGCCCCGAAGAACATGTCCGTCGCGGCGATCTCGACCGCCTTCGGCACGCCCATACCGCCGAGCTCGGGGTTCATGTGCATGCCGAGCCAGCCGTTCTCGGCGTAGCCCTGGTAGGCTTCCTGGAAGCCCTCGGGCATGATGACCTTCCCATCCTCGAGCCGGCAGCCGGTCTGGTCGCCTTTGACGTTGAGCGGGGCGAGCTCTCCGAGGGCGAACTTGTGCGCCTCTTCGAGCACGCTGGTCAGGGTCTCGACGTCGTACTCGCTGTACTTCTCGGTCTCCAGCAGCCGGTCCATCGGCAGGTAGGAGAAGAGGTTGAACTTCAGATCGCGCAGATCGACGGAAAACTCGGTTCCCACGGGGCCTCCTCGGGGGTCTGTGACGCAGGGCGTCGTAGCGTGCCCATTGTAAAGATCAGGCGGGGCTGTGGGAATGCCGCGCCGTGTCGAAATCAGCCGCGGGCCTCGAGCGCCTCGAGGGCCAGGCGCCGCACCAGCCGGGCGTCGGCCTGTCCGACGCCGCGCAGCACCTGCCCGATCACGAAGCCGACCACCTGGGTCCGGCCCTCGTGGAAGGCGGACGCGATGTCCGGGCGGGCGTCGAGCAGCGCGGCGATGGCGGCGGCGAGCGCGTCCTCGTCGTCGACGACCGCGAGGCCCTCCTCGGCGACGACACGCTCCGGGTCCGCGCCCTCGAACATGCGGGGCAGGACGTTCTGCCTGGCGATCGCGCGGGTGATACGGCCGGCCTCGAGCAGGCCGAGCAGGGCGGCCAGGGCCGAGGGCCGGACCGGGCAGGCGGCGAGGGGGAGGTCGCGCTCTTTGCACAGGCTGGCGAGGTCGTTGAGCAGCCAGTGGGCGACCTCCCGGGCCGGGGCCAGGGCCGCCGCCTCCTCGAAGTACGCGCAGAGGGTGGGGTCGGCGGCGAGCTGCCGCGCGTCGTGCGCGGGCAGTCCGTGCTCCTCGCGGAGGCGGGCGCGCCGCGCCGCGGGCAGCTCGGGCTGGCTGTTCCGCAACTGCTCGAGCCAGTCCCGGGCGATCGGGTAGACCGGCAGGTCGGGCTCCGGGAAGTAGCGGTAGTCGGCGGCGTCCTCCTTGCCGCGCATGCGCAGGGTCTTGCCCCTCGCGCCGTCGGGCAGCAGCGCGCGGACGGTCTCCTCCGGCACATCCTCGGCCCAGGGCCGGGCGTCCTCCCCGTCCCAGAGCCGGGTCTCCTGGACCAGCGAGGCCCCGCCGTCGAGCACCGCGCGCTGCCGCGCGTGCTCGAAGGCGATCGCCTGGCGCACGGCGCGCATCGAGTTGAGGTTCTTGATCTCCACCCGCGGCCCGAGGCCCTGCCCCTCCCGGCGCACGCTGACGGAGGCCTCGAAGCGCAGCGAGCCTTCCTGCATCTTCCCGTCGCACACTCCGAGCCCGACCAGCAGCTCGCGCAGGGCGCGCATGAAGGCGTCGGCCTCCGCGACGCTGTAGAGCTCCGGAGCGCTGACGATCTCCGCCAGCGGGGTGCCGGCGCGGTTGAGGTCGACGTCGCTGGTCGTGCCGCCGCCCTCCGGATGGGCGAGCTTGCCGGCGTCCTCCTCGAGGTGGACGTTGGCGATCGCGACCTCCTTCGTCCGCCCCTCGAGCTCGATGCGGAGCCGCCCGTCGGTGCCGAGGCAGGCGTGCTCCTGGCTGATCTGGAAGTTCTTCGGCAGGTCGGGGTAGAAGTAGCTCTTGCGGTCGAACGCAGTCGCCTCCGGCACCGTGCAGCCGAGGGCCAGGCACAGCCGCAGGCCCATCGTCAGCGCCGCGCGGTTCAGCACCGGCAGGCTGCCGGGCAGCGCGAGGCAGACCGGGCACACCCGGCTGTTCGGCGCGCCCCCGAAGGCCGCCGCGCAGCCGCAGAACAGCTTGGTGCGCGTCGCGAGCTGGGCGTGCACCTCCATGCCGACCACCAGCTCCCAGCTCATGGTGTCTCCAGGGGGACGCACGCCTCGTGGAAGGCGGTCGCGGCCTGGAAGCTCTCGCCGATCGCGAGCAGGCGCGCGTCGCAGAAGCGCGGGCCGATCAGCTGCAGGCCGACCGGCAGCCCGTCCCGGGTCGCGCCGCAGGGCAGCGACAGGGCGGGCAGGCCGGCGAGGTTCGGGGCGATGGTGAAGACGTCGACCTCGTACATGCTCAGCGGATCCTGGGTGCGCTCGCCGAGCGGGAAGGCGGGCACCGGGCAGGTCGGCCCGACGAGGCAGTCGACGTTCTCGAAGGCGGCCGCGAAGTCCTCCGCGATCAGCGCCCGCGCCGCCTGGGCGCGGCGGTAGAAGGCGTCGTGGTAGCCCGCGCTCAGGGCGAAGCTGCCGAGGCAGATGCGGCGCTTGACCTCCGCGCCGAAGCCCTCGGCCCGGGAGCGCGCGGTCATCTTCGCGAGGTCGTCGCAGGCGGCGCGGTGGCCGTAGCGCACGCCGTCGTAGCGGGCGAGGTTGCTCGAGGCCTCGGCGTTCGCGAGCACCAGGTAGGTCGCGAGGGCGAGGTCGAGGTGGGGAAGCGTGACCGGGACGCAGCGCGCGCCCTGAGCGGTCAAGACCTCGACGGCCTCGTCGACGCGGCGCTGCACGGCCGGCTCGGTCCGCACCGCCCGGAACTCCCGCGGGTAGCCGAGGCGCAGGCCCTCGAGCGAGGCGGGCTCGGTGCGGGAGAACGGGCGGTCGAGGCTGGTCGCGTCGCGCGGGTCGTGGCCGGCGATGACCTCGAGCAGCCGGGCGCACTCGCGGGCGCTGCGGGCGAGCGGCCCGATCTGGTCGAGGGAGGAGGCGAAGGCGATCAGCCCGGAGCGCGACACCCGCCCGTAGGTCGGCTTCAGCCCGGTCAGCCCGCACAGGGCGGCCGGCTGGCGCAGGGAGCCGCCGGTGTCGCTGCCGAGGGCGACGGGCACCATGCCGGCGGCGACCGCGGCCGCCGAGCCTCCGCTGGAGCCGCCGGGGACCCGCTCCAGATCCCAGGGGTTGCGGGTCGGGAAGAAGGCCGAGCGCTCGCAGGAGCTGCCCATGCCGAACTCGTCGAGGTTGGTCTTGCCGACCACCAGGGCGCCGGCGGCGCGCAGCCGCGCGACCACCGTCGCGTCGTAGGGAGGGCGGAAGCCGGCGAGCATCTTCGAGCCGGCGGTGGTGACCAGGCCGCGGGTGCAGATGTTGTCCTTGATGGCGACCGGGATCCCCGCGAGCGCGCCGCACTCCTCGCCTCGGGCGCGCCGCTCGTCGAGGGCCCCGGCCGCTGCCCGCAGGCCGTCGGCATCGACCGCGAGGAAGGCCTGCACTTCGGGGTCGCGGGCGGAGATCCGCGCCAGGACGCGGTCGGCGAGGGCGGCGGCGCTCTCCGCGCCGCTGCGGAACGCCGAGGCGAAGTCCGCCGCGCTACGGAGCGCGCCGGTCAGGGCAGGACCTGGGGGACGCTGAAGCCCCGCGGCCCGGCAGCCGGGGCGTTGGCGAGCGCCTCCGCAGCGGACAGGCCGGGGCGGGGCTCGTCGTCGCGCAGGAAGGCGTCTTCGCGCGGCGCGTGCGCCGGCGCGGCGGGCGTGACCGCCTCGAGCTTGACGACCGCCTCGAGGATGCGCCCGAGGTCGGAGCGCAGGCTCTCCGCCTCGGCGGCGCTGAGCTCGAGGGCCGCCAGACGCGCGATGTGCGCGACCAGCTCCGGCGTCATCTCCACGGCGGTCCTCCGCTTGCGGGGGCGAGCGCCCGATTGTACGCTCGGGGGAGGGGCCGCGCAAAGCGGAGGAGGCGGGCGGATGCGGGTCGAGCTCTTGCGGATCGCCGCGCTGCTGGCGATCAGTCTCGTCGCGGCGGGCGTGTACAAGGCGGTCGAACATCCGCATCTGCCCTGGTTCCGGCAGCCCCCGCCCTGGGGCGACCGCGAGCCGCCCCCCGACCCGACGAGCATCCCGCGCCCCGAGCTCAGCCTCGAGGAGGTGCGCGCGGCGCTCGCGGAAGGCTCCGCGGTGCTGCTCGACGCGCGGCCCGAGGACGACTTCGCCGCCGGCCACATCCCCGGCTCCCTGTCGCTGTTCGCCCTCGCGCCGGCCGAGCAGCCCGACCATCCGCTGCTGACGCGGCTCGACCGCGGCCTGCGGGTGATCTGCACCTGCAAGAACGCGGAGTGCACGATCGCCTACACCCTGGCCTGGCAGCTCGAGCAGCTCGGCTTCCGCGACCTCGCGATCTTCCCCGCCGGGGTCGAGGGCTGGCAGCAGGCCGGTCTCGAGCTCGCGACGGGCGCGCCCGCGTCTCTAGAAAAGCCTTGACTTTCGGCGGCCGGACGCTTCAATGGTACGCCCACGTCACCATGCGTGCCGAATCACAACGCCGAGGAAGTCATGGCCAAGAAAAGCAAGCAGGCCCGGATGTACGTCTGGCTGCAGTGCACCGAGACCGGTGACATCAACTACCGCACCAGCAAGAAGACCGGGCAGCCCAAGCTCAACCTGAAGAAGTACTGCCCGCGGCTGCGCAAGCACACCATGCACAAAGAGAAGAAGAAGTAGGGCCCGCTCCCTCCTCCTCTCCTCGCCGCGCCGGGCGCGTCCGACCGACAATCAACAGGGGCACTCGTGGACACGGTCCATGGGGGAGGCCCCTGTGCTCGATGGAATTCGTCTCCCGCGGTGCTTCCGTTGATGCCTCGGAGGGGGCTGACGTGAGCGCATTCCGGGCCCGGCTGCGGGAGCGGAATCCCGACCCGGGCGAGCGGCGCTGGCTGTTCGTCGCCCCCGACCAGCTCAGCGACAGCGTGGGGCCGCTGGCGGACGAGGATCCCGCCACGCTCGGCATCGTGCTGGTCGAGACGCCCTGGAAGGCGCGCCGCCGGCCCTACCACAAGCAGAAGCTCGCGCTGGTGCTGGCCAACCTGCGCTGGTTCGCCCTCGAGCAGGCGGAGCGCGGGGTCGCGGTGCGTCACCTGGTCGGCGACGGGCCCTACCGCGACGCGCTGCGGCCGGTCGCCGAGGAGCTCGGGCCGCTGCAGGTGCAGGAACCCGCCGAGCGCGAGCTGCGGGCCGACCTCGCGCCGCTCTTCGCCGAGGGCCTGCTCGAGGAGGTTCCCCACGCCGGCTTCCTGACCTCCCGGCGGCAGTTCGAAAAGTCCCAGGGCAAGAAGGCGCCCCCCTGGCGCATGGACCGCTTCTACCGCGCGGTGCGCAAGGCCGCGGGCTACCTGCTCGACGAGCGCGGCAAGCCCCTCGGCGGTAAGTGGAGCCACGACGCGTCCAACCGCGAGGCCTGGAGCGGTGACCCCCCCGCGCCGGAGCCGCCGCGCTTCCCCTGCGATCCGATCAAGGACGAGGTCTGCGCCCTGGTCGAGGAGCTGTTCGGCGGCCACCCCGGTCGGCTCGATCCCGACAGCCTGCCGGCGACCCGGGCGGACGCCGAGGCCGCCTGGAGCTGGGCGAAGGAGCGCTGCCTCCGCGACTTCGGCCCCTACGAGGACGCGATGAGCAGCGCCTCGCGCACCCTCTTCCACACCCGCATCTCTCCGCTCCTGAACCTCGGCCGCCTCGACGCGCGGCGGCTGATCGAGGAGGCCCTGGCCCGGAAGGACACACCGCTGTCCAGCCGTGAGGGCTTCCTGCGCCAGATCCTCGGGTGGCGGGAGTTCGTCCGCCACGTGCACCACGCGACCGACGGCTTCCGCTGTCTGCCCGGGGAGGACGCGCCCCCGACCCGCAAGCTCCCCGGCGACGGCGGCTTCGGCGCCTGGCGCGGCGAGGACTTCGCCCCCGCGCCGGCCCCGGACGGCGTCGACGGCGGCGCGGCGCCCTCGCGGCTCGGCGCCGACCGCCCGGTGCCGGCCGCGTTCTGGGGCGCAGCCTCGGGGCTGCGCTGCCTCGACACGGTCGTCGCCTCGGTGTGGGAGGAGGCCTACAGCCACCACATCACGCGCCTGATGGTGCTCGGCAACCTCGCCACCCTGCTCGACATCTCCCCGCGCGCCCTGACCGACTGGTTCTGGGTCGCGTACCAGGACGCCTACGACTGGGTGGTCGAGCCGAACGTGCTCGGCATGGGAACCTTCGCCGTCGGGCCCCTGATGACGACCAAGCCCTACGTCTCCGGCGCCGCCTACATCCACAAGATGAGCGACTACTGCGGCGGCTGCGCCTTCGACCCGAAGAAGACCTGCCCGATCACCCGCCTGTACTGGCAGTTCCTGTGGCGGCACCGCGAGACCCTGGCGGGGAACCCGCGCATCGCGCTCCAGCTCGGCTCCGCGAAGAAGCGGGCCGCGGCCCGGCGGAAGGTCGACCGGCAGACCTTCGAGCGGGTGTGGGATGCCCTGGCAGCGGGCGCGGTGTTGCGGCCGGAGGATCTTCCGGAGGAGAGGAAGTGACGAGCGTACCCTGGGCTTCTGGCGGCGCGCCGCCAGCGGGCGCCTCTGGTAGCGCTTGTCCGACGGTCGGCTCTTGCGGTATCCTGCGCGCACACAGGAGGCCGGAGATGTCCTACATCCGCGGAGGCTTCGGCGCGGTGCGTCCGTACCTGCACGGGCCGTCCACGCTGCCGGAGTTCCTCACCGACGTGCTCGGCGCCGTCGAAATCGAGCGCCACGTCTTCAGCGAGGACAGCGCCCACGTCGAGATGCGCGTCGGCGATGCGGTGCTGGTCGTCGAGGCCGGTACGCTCCCCCCGGAGGTCGCGGCTTGGAGCTGCCACACCTACGTCTACGTATCCGACGTCGACGAGGCCTGGAAGCGCGCCCTCGAGCGCGGCGCGACGCCGGTCGCCGCTCCGGAGGACAAGCCCTACGGCGAGCGCCAGGCCGGCTTCCGCGACAGCGCCGGCAACACCTGGTGGATCGCGACCTGCGAGGACTGAGCCCGGCCGCCTAGCGGCCCTGAGGCCCGAGCACGCCGTACAGCGGCCGGTGGTCGGAGCCGCGCGCGGGCAGGAAGCGGCAGGGCAGGCGGCCTCCCTTCACGAACAGGCGGTCGAGCCGGGGCAGGCGGCGGGCGGGGAAGTCCTCGCGGAAGCCGGCCCTTGCGAGGGCGCGCAGCCAGCGCTCCAGGCGGTCGCCGAGCACCGCGTTGAAGTCTCCGCCGAGCACCGTGCACCGGTCGTGGCGTGCCTGGACCAGGTCGAGGATGTGCTCGATCTGCGCGGCGCGTCCGGCCGGTCCGCAGACGTTCTCGAGATGGGCGTTCCAGAGCCCGAGCCTGCCCGCGACCTGCGCATAGACGACGAGGCGCTTGATCACGTGGCCGCGGGGCAGGGTGTAGCGGGTGACGGTCGGCTGGTCGAAGGCCTCGACGGCGCTGAAGGGCGCCCGGGACAGGATCGCCTGGCCGGTCGCGAGGTAGGGGTACATGCGCGAGCGGCGCTCGACCTGGTGGTAGGGGGCGAAGGCGACGTGGAAGGCGTCGCACAGGGGGTCGTCCCAGAAGGCGCCCGTCGGCTGCACCGGCACCTCCTGCAAGAGCACGATGTCGCAGCGGGGCAGGATCCGCGCCAGGCTCGCCCGCAGGGGGGCGGCGTAGCGGGCGCGGTAGATGTTCCAGGTCAGGATCCGCGGCCGCTCGCCTCGCGCCGGGCCGGGGCGGCGGGCGGGCCGACGGTAGAGGAAGCGGCTGGGCAGGCGCTCCGGCGGGACGTCGTCCTCGAGCACTACCGGCAGCGCCCAGGTGCGCAGGAACCACAGGGCCTCGTGCGCGTACTCGGCGAGCTGCGCGAGGGTCAGCCCCGCGGGCTCGCGGGGGGCGGGCGGCAGCATGTCGTCATCCCCTCGATCTGCTATGCTTGCGGTCCAGGAGGATCGCGCCCATGTGCCGTAGCATCAAGACCCTGCACAACTTCGAGCCGCCGGCCACCGATCAGGAGGTGCGCGCCGCCGCGCTGCAGTTCGTGCGCAAGATCAGCGGCAGCACCCGGCCCTCGCAGGCCAACCAGGCGGCCTTCGACGACGCCGTGGAGGGCATCTTCCAGATCAGCCGCTCCCTGCTCGACAGCCTGGTGACGAACGCCCCGCCGAAGGACCGTGAGGTCGAGGCAGCCAAAGCCCGGGCGCGTTGGCAGAAGCGGGCCCGCCGCGCCGATGGCTGAGACCGACGGCCCGCCGGTGCGGGTCGTCGCGCATCCGCGCATCGCGGGCCTGTACGACGTCAACCTCGGCCCGCTGTCGGCCGCCACCCGCGCGACCTCCCTCGAGTGTCACCTCGCGCTCTACCCCTACAGCCGCCGGGTCGGTGCGCGGCACCTGCGCTTCGACCCCTTCGAGGAGCTCATCGAGGACGTCTCGAGCAACCACCTGCGCTCGACCTACTCCCGCCGGGAAGACCGCGCCCACAAGCGCTTCGGCATCGCCCTGGCCTTGAGCCTGGTGCTGATCTTCACCTGGCTCGCGCCCGCGACCCTGTTCCAGCTCGAGGCGCTCCTGTCGGTGCTCGGCGCCTACTTCATCGGCAAGGACCTGTGGTCGGACATCGAGCGCTTCCTCGTCGAGACCAGCCAGGGCTGGAAGCTCCGCTACGGCGAGCGGATCTACTTCTTCGAGCGCGAGAAACGCACGACCCTGACCGCCTACGCCGCCTTCGCCAAGCAGCGCCGCTACGGCCTCGGCGCCCTGCTCCCCCAGCGCATGGACATGGTCGAGAAGAGCAGCTCGCAGACCGTGCGCATGGAGTTCACCGGGCCTGAGCTGCGCGAGCTGAGCCGTCGCTCGGGCCACGTGATGTCGATCCGCCTCGACCCCGAGGTGCGCGAGAGCTTCGCCCGGGAGGGCTTCCTCTTCGGGGTCAAGCTCAGCCTCAACCGCACCCACCTGGGGGTGACCCGCGCCGACGAGCTGTTCCAGTCCGTCGACCGCGGCGAGGTCGGCTGCCTCGACCGCGCTGGACGCTGGCAGCCCGGCCAGGTGTTCTTCCGCAAGACCTGGCGCTTCGGCCGGCTCAAATGGTTCGCCGACGCCGGCGTGATCGGCGGTCCGCCGCTGGTCGAGGTGCCGGTACACAAGGAGGCGGAGGAGGCGGAGGACGCGGCGGACGCGGAGGAAGCGGAGGATGCGGCGGACGCAGAGGACGCGGCGGACGCCGAGGACGCGGCGGAAGACGGCGAGGATGGATCCGGGGCACCGATCCGGGCAGGGGGCTGACGTGGTGTCTCCCTGCCCAGTATCCGACTTCGCTCGGGCCTGTATCCCGAGGTAGGGTGCGGGGTTTACCCCCGCCCGTCGTCCCGAGGGGACCCGCGGTCGGCCACCAGGATCCGCGACCCGTTTGGGCCTCGTAGCTACAGCCCAGGAGCACTGGTCCGAAACCTCGCTCGCGAGGCTTGCGGAGGTGGGTGCCTGCCTTCGTCCTCCTCCTACGAGGTCAACAAAGGCCGCCGCGAGTCGATCTCGCCGAGGCACGAGGCGAGACGGCGAGCCGCAGGTCTGGCCTGCGAGGAACGAGCAGGACAGGCCAAGGTGTCGTCGATCCTCGGCATCCACCCACCCGCGCGGCGCCTCGCCACGCGGCTTTCGGGCCAAGCTTCTAGCGCACGGCCTCGAGCTGGGCTTCGAGGTGACGGATCTTGTCCTCCGCCTCGATCAGCTCCGCGGAGAACTGGTCGCGCTCGCGCTTGAACTTCTCGCGCTCGAGCTCGAGGGCGTCGAGGTCTTCGTCGACCGCGTCGAGCTCCTTCTGCTGGCGCAGAACCTTCTTCTTGAGGCGCTTGATCTCGTCCTCGGAGTCGGCGAGGTCGGCCTCGAGGTCTTCGAGCTGCGCCTTGAGCTCCGGGTCTCCGGCCGCGCCGCCGCCACCGGCAGCCTGGGCCGCGGCGAGCTGGCGCTCGAGCTCGGCGATCCGGGCCTGGGCGTCGACGAGGCCCGTGCCGCCGGACTGCTCCGCGGCCTCTTCGAGCTTGTCGACCATGTCCTCCAGCTCGCGGATCCGGGCCAGGTCGGCCTCGGAGCTGCCTCCGGCGGCGGGGGCCGCGGGCGGGTTCGCGCGCAGCTGGCTGACCTCGGCCTGCAGGGTCTGCAGACGCTGGGTCGCGACCGTCAGCTCCTCGCGGGGGACGGCGATCTCGCGCAGGGCCTGGCGGGCCTGCTGGGCGTCGGCGAGCTCGGCCTGCAGCCGGGCGACGTCGCGCTGGAGCTGCTCGTTGCGGCTCTCCGCGGCGTCCTTGGCGGCGACCGCCGCGTAGTGCTGACGCTTCGCCTCTTCGACGCGGTCGAGCAGCTCGAGGCTGGGGCCTCCGCCACCGCCGCCGCTGGCGACCTGGGCCTCGAGGGCCTGGATGCGGGCCTGTGCCGCCTCGAGGGCCGCCGGATCGGCGCCACCGCCGCCGCCCATCTGGATCTGGGCCTGCAGCTCGCGGATCTGCTGGCGCAGCTGCACGACGCTGTTCTCCGCGACGCTCGCGCGGGATTCGGCGGCCGCGGCCTGTTGCTGGAGCTGTGCGATGCGCGAGGCCTGACCGTCGAGCTCGGTCCGCGGGATGTGGCTCTGGCGCACGGTCTCGAGCTCACCCTCGAGCTCGTTCAGCTCGCTCTCGAGCTCGCGGTTCTTGCCGCGCAGGTCGGCGAGCTCGCCCTCGAGCTCGGCGCTGTCGTTGGCCTGCTGGGCGGCGGCGAGCTGTGCCTGCAGGCTGGCGACCTGCGGGCTGGCCGCGCCGGCGCTGGCGAGCTGCTCTTCGAGGTGGCCGCGAGCGTCCTCGGAGGCCTTGAGCCGCGCCTCGAGGTCTTCGATCGCCGCGCGGGCAGCGCCGAGGTCGGCGCGCAGCTCGCCGCTGTCGCCGCTGGAAGCCGCCGCGCGCCGCGCCTCGCCGAGCTCGTTCTCGAGCTCTTCGAGCTGGCCTTCGAGCTTCTCGACTTCCTGCCGGTGCGCCGTGCGGGCCGCATTGAGCTCCTTCTTGAGCGACTGCGACTGGCCCTCGACATCGTCCATCTCGTCTTCGAGCTCGCGCTTGTCTCTCTCGAGCGACTCGAGGCGGCCGGTCAGCTTCTGGTTCTGCGCGAGCAGGTCGGCCTGCTCCTGTGCCGCGGCCGGACCGCTGGCCGACTGCTCCTCGAGCTCGGCGATGCGCTCCTGGGCCTCGGCGAGCTCTTCCTGCAGCTTCTGCTGGCGCTCAGGCGACAACCGTTCGGCGAGCTCTTCCTCGAGCTCGATCACCTTGTCGCGCTCGGCGCGCAGCTCGCCCTTGAGCGACTGCAGCTCTTCCTGCGCGCCCGACGCGTCGGCGGCGCCCTGCTGGGCGGCGGCGAGGTGGGCCTGCAGCTCCTGGACCTGGGCCTGCAGCTGCGGGTAGTGGGCCTGGTACTGGCCGAGCTCGCCCTGCACACGGGTGAACTCATTGCTCAGGTGCGCGTAGGCAGCCTGCTGCTCTTCGAGCTGGGTCTGCAGGGTCGCGGTCGCGGCCGCGGCCTCGCCGGCCTCGGCGGCGACGGCTTCCTTCTCCTCGAGCGCGCCGCGCAGGGTCGCGACCTCTCCGCTCAGGCGCTGGGTCTCGGCCTGGGCTTCGGCGAGGGCGTCCGAAGCGCCGGACTGGCCCTCTTCGGCGGCCTGCTGCAGGTCGGAGACCTGATGCTGCAGCTCGGTGACCGAGGCCTCGAGCTCGTCGCGCTGGGACTCGATCTGCTGCTTTTCCTGCTCGGAGGCCTGCTGGGCCTGTTGGCTGGCGGCGAGCTGCTCGCGCAGCGCGGCGAGCTCCTGCTCGGCGGCCTGGCTCTGGGACGCGGCCTGGTCCTGCGCCGCGGCCTGGGCGGCGGCGAGCTGCTCGCGGAGGGAGGCGACCTCCTGCTCGGCGGCCTGGGCGGCGGCGAGCTGCTCGCGGAGGGAGGCGAGCTCCTCTTCGGCGGCCTGGCTCTGGGACGCGGCCTGGTCCTGCGCCGCGGCCTGGGCGGCGGCGAGCTGCTCGCGGAGGGAGGCGAGCTCCTGCTCGGCGGCCTGGTTCTGCGCCGCGACCTGGTTCTGCGCCGCCTCCTGGGACGCGGTGAGCTGGCCGCGGAGCGCCTCGTTGTCGGCCTCGAGGGCACCGAGACGGGTCTGGACCTCGCTCAGCGCCGAGCCCTGCTCCTGCAGCTTGGCGGTGTACTGCGCGAGCAGTCCGACCGTCGCCTGCTGCTCTGCCTGCAGCGTGCTCGCGAGCTCTTGCTTCTCGGCGGTCAGCGCCGCGACCTGGCCCGCGTCGGCGGCCTGGCTCTGGAGCGCCTCGGCCTGGGTGCGCAGGCTCGCGAGCTCGGCGTCCTTGGCCTGGAGCGCCTGGACCTGGGTCTGCAGCTCGGCGTCCTTGGCGGCGAGCTGGGTGCTCAGCTCGGCCTTCTCGTTGCCTGCGGCGGTCGCCGCCGCCTCCTTGGCGGCGAGCTGGGTCTGCAGCTCCTGGATCTGCGCCTGCAGCGGAGCGAGCTGCTCGGAGCCCGCGGAGGCCGACGTCGCCTGCTGCTGCAGCTGGGCGATGCGCTCGTTGTACTTCTGGAACTCGCCGTCGTAGTAGGCCTTGAACTGTGCCTTCTGCTGCTCATGGGTCGCCTTGAGCTGCTGCATCTCGGCGTCCTTGGCCCGCACCTGCGCCTGGAGCGCGGCGATCTCCGCAGCGCTCGCGGCGCTCGCTACGGGGGCGGCCGGAGCCGCCGGGGCCGCGGGAGCTGCAGGGGGCGCCGCGGCGGCATCGTCGAGGAAGGTCGGGACCTGCATCGAGACGGTGCCGCGCCGCGTCTCGGGCGGCGGCGGCTGCGCGGGGGCCTCGGCCGGAGCGGCGGGGGCGAGCTTGTTCGCGACCAGCCCGGGGGGCGGGTTGATATAGAACTTGCAGCGCGTCTGCCCGAGGTGGACCGTCGCCCCGTCGTTGAGGGCGATCTGGCCGTTGAGCCTCTTCTTGTTGACGTAGACCCCATTCGAGCTGTTGAGGTCTTCGATGACGTACTGCCCGCCAGCGAAGAAGATCTTCGCGTGGTCCCAGGAGATCCAGGGGTCGCGCACCGTGATATCGGCGCTGCGCCGATTTCCGATGACCATCTCCTTCTGCGGGACCTCGTAGACGTCACCCTTGTGCTTGTTGTTCTGGATCTCGAACAGAGCCATGGCTCACCCTTGCACAGTCAAGTCGAGTTTAAGGAAGTATTTTCGGCAGATCGGGTCCTATCGTAGCGTATGAGGGAGCGGGCCGCCAATGCCTTTCCGCTCCCCGCGTCGCTGTGGACGGTACAAACACCGACGAGCGCCACCGGACACGCCGGGACGCTCGCAGACGGGCGCGATGCGCTCGCTCAGTCGCCCTCGAGCTCGGCGAGCTCGGCTTCGAGTGCGTCGATCTCCTTGTTCGCGGCCTTGAGCTGTTTGTCCTTCTTCTCGAGCTCGTCTTCGAGCGCGTGCATCTCGCCCTCGAGATCCGCGTTCTGCTTGCGCAGCCGCTCGAGCTCCGCCGGGTCGCCGCCGCCGCTTTCCTTGGCGTCGAGCTCCTCCTCGAGACGGATCAGCTCCTTCTCGAACTCGGCCTTCTCGTTCTTGAGCCGGCGGACGAGCTTGATCGAGTCTTCGAGCTCGCCGACGAGCTCGTTGTACTCTTCGATCTTGACCTCCGAGTCTTTGGAGCGCGCCTTCTCGAGCTCTTCCTCGAGGGTCCCGAGCTCTTCGGTGAGCTGCGTCTTCTCGCGCGTCACCGACTTGAGGTTGCCCGCGACCTCGGCGAGCTCTTCGCGCAGCTTCTCGACCTCTTCGGAGTCGCCGGCGGCCGAGCGTGCGGCTTCGAGGTCGCTCTCCAGGCCCGCGACCTTGTCCTGCAGGTCGGCGAGCTGGCCCTCGAGGCTCGCCTTCTGCTCGCCGAGCTGCGCGGCCTCTGCCTGGGCGGCCGCCAGGGCGTCTGCCGAGCCGCTGTCGGCCTGGGCCGCCGCGAGCGCCTGGTCCTTCTCGGCGAGTTGGGCCTGCAGTGCCTGGGTCGCTGCCTGCAGCTCGGCGACCTGGGAGCGGGTCTCGTCGAGGGCCGCGGTGCCGTTCTCGATCTGGGCCTGCAGGTTGGTCACCTGCTGCTCGGCGTCGTTGAGCTTCTCCTGCAGCGCGGCGGTCTCGGCGGCGCCGCCGGCGCTGGTCGCGAGCTGCTGCTCGGCGGCCGTCGCCCGGGCCTGGGCCTCGGCGAGGGCCTGCTCGGCGGCGAGGAGCTTGGCCCCGACAGCCGCGTGCTCGCCCTTGAGCCGCTCGAGCTCGGCGGGGTCGGCGGCGCCGGCGCCCGCCTGCTGCAGCTCGGTGATCTGCGCCCGGGCCATGTCGAGCTCGCGTCGCCAGCCCTGCTCGGCGTCCGCCCAGCGGCGCTGGAAGTCGGCGAGGATGCGCGCCTCGGTCTCTTTGACCTTGGCCGCGAGAGCGGCCTCGTCGGCCGCGCCGCCGCCGGCCTGTTCCTTCTCCATCAGATCTTTTTCGAGTTGGTAGATCACCCGCACGCCCATCGACAGCTTCTCTTCGTAGGTCGCGCGTTGCTCTTCCAGGGTGCGCTGCAGCTGGACGACGTTGTCGGCGCCGCCCGCGCTCATCCCCTCGGCGACGGCCAGGCGGCGCTTGTAGTCCTCGATGACCTGGTCGCGGTTGGCGAGGGTCTGGCGGAAGGTGATCGGGAAGGCGCGCTCGTTCAGGGGCGGGGCACCCTGCGACGCGGCCTCGAGATCCTCTTCGAGCTGGAGGATGCGGCGCTTGGCCTGCTCGAGGTTGTGGCGGGCGGTCCACAGCTCCTGGTCTTTGGCCGTCTGCGCGGCGTTCGCCGTCTCGAAGCGGGCGCGCAGCTCGCGCAGCTCGTTCTTCAGGTCGGTGATCTGCTGGTCGGCCTCACCCTGCGCGATGTCGAAGGTCTGCACGGCCCCCGCGGCGGCCGGCGGCATCGACACCGGCACCCCGGTGCTCGGGGGGCCGGGGGGCGGACCGCCGGCGGCGAGCTGGCCGGTGGTGAAGCGGACCTTGGTGCGCCCGAGCATGAACATCAGGTTCTCGGTCAGCGGCTGCGGCCGGGTGACCTTCTCGCGGTTGATGTAGATGCCGTTGGAGCTACCGAGATCCTCGATCCAGAACTGGGTGCCCTGCATGTAGATCTTCGCGTGGTTCCAGGAGATCCAGGGGTCCCGGATCGGGATGTCCGCGCTCCGTCGGTTGCCGATGATCGACTCGGCGTTCTTGAGGGTGTGCGATTCACCCTGGTTGGTACCGTTGAGGATATCTAGCTTCGCAGGCATGGACCTTCCCTGAAACAGTGACGCGAAGCGCGTCGGAAACGCTGGTGCGGGGCCGACGCGATCGCCGACGTGCGGCGGGGCTCAATCCTTGACGGATAGCCGTGACATACCATAACTATCGGATTGTACACCAGCAACTGCGCAAAAAAATCGCTCGCTCCGCCGAACCGGGCGTCGCAGGGACTGTCGCGCCTCCCGGTTGCGGTGCGTGGGCGGGAGTCGGGCTTCGGCCGCCAGCCCCGATGGGCAGCCGCGCGTCTCCCGGCGGACGGGCGGAGGATCAGCCGCCGCCCTCTTCGAGCTCCTTCTCGAGAGCTTCGATCTCCTCTTCGGCCGCCTTGAGGTCGTCGCGCAGCTTGCGCATCTCGCTCTCGAACTCGGCCTTTTCCTCCTCGAGCTTGCCGATCTCGTCTTCGGCGGCGTCGAGGTCTTCCTGAAGCTTGGCGTTCTCCTTGTCCATGTCCTCGAGCTTGTCCTCGAGCTCGTCGATCGCGCCGCCACCGGCCTTCGCGAGCTGGGACTTCAGGTCCTCGATCGTGTCGGCCATCTCCTTCTTGACCATCTCGACCGCTTCGCCACCCGCCGAGCCGAGGGCCTGGTTGAGGCTCTCGATCTCCTTGGCCTGGGTGCTGACCATGTCGTCCTTTTTCTTCAGCTCGTTGAAGACCTCTTCCTTCTCGGTCTTGAGCAGGTCGACCTCGGCCCGCAGCTTGGTCAGCTCGCTCTCGTACTTCGCCTTCTCCTTGATCGCATCGCTCGACGCGCCGCTCGCCTTCGCGCCCTTGTCGCTCAGGTCCTTGCGTAGCTTCGAGTTGTCGCTCTCGAGGTCGGTGATGTTGATCTTGAGCTTGCGGATCTCCTCTTCGAGCTCGAGGCGCTTGGCCTCGCCTTCCTTGACCGCGTCGGCGATCTTGTCCGAGCTGCCGCTGCTGAAGTCCTCGAGGCGCTTGTTCTGAGCCTCGAGGTCGACGATGCGCTCCTGCAGGTTGGTGATCTTCTGCTGCAGCTCGATCTCGGTCTGGCCCCGCCCCTTCTGCGAGGACGCGAGGGCGTCTTCCTGGTTCTTGATCTTCATCTGCAGCTTCTTGATCTCGGCCTCGAGATCGATCGCGCGGTTCTCGGCCTCGCGCAGGCGCTGCTCGGACTCCTGCTTGATCTTCTTCAGCGCTTCCTGGGTGTCCCCGCCCTGCCCGGACTCGAGCAGCTTCTGCAGCTCGTCGCGCTCGCGCTCGGTGCGCTCGGTGCGCTTCGACGCGATCTTGAGCTTCTCGTCGTAGAGCCGGCGGACCTCGTCCTCGGCCTTCTGGATCGTGCCGAGCCCCTCGATCGTGGTCTGGAAGCGCGCGATCTCGTTCTTGAGGTGCTGGACGACGTCGTCGCGCTCGAAGGACTTGGCCAACTTGGACATGTGCACCGCGCGCAGCTCGCACTCGGCGAGCTTCAGGCGCCGCCGCAGCTGCGCGGCCTTGAAGTCGTACTCCTTGCTCTGCAAGGACTTCTGCTCTTCGAGGTCGCGCACCGTGTTCTGGCTGCTGCGCATCTTGCGGGCGGCGAGCTCGAGCTTGCGCTCGATCTGGACGAAGCGTCCGCGCGACTCTTCCTCGATCGACGCGACCTTCTCGCGGGCGCGTTTGAGGTCGACCTCTTTCTTGCGGACGTCCTTCTCGAGGTCCGCGTTGTAGTTGATGAGTTTTTCCTTCTCGTTGCGCGCCTGGCGCTCGACGTCCTCGAGCTGGCGTTTGAGCTTGCGGTTCTCGAGCTCTTTCTGGTCGTTCTCGTTCGAGATGCGCTCGTTCTCGCGCATCGCGACCTCGTGCATGCGCGAGCGCTCCTCGAAGTCCTTCATCAGCTGCTCGACGCGCTGACGCTCGGCCTTGAGGTCCATCTCCATGCGCCGCCGCTCGCGCTCGACCTGGTCTTTCTCGCGCTTGAGGGCGTCGTACTCGAGGTTCTTCTTGCGCAGCTCCGCGCGCGCGTCCTGATGGCTGGAATCGAGGGCGTAGCCCCCTCGACCACCACCGCCGCCCGGACCCTGGCCGGGCGGAGGCATGCCGGGGCCGGAGCGGAAGCCGCCCGGAGGGCCGCTGGGCCCGCCGGGGCCGAAGCTCTCCGCCACCTCGGCCAGGATCGCCGCCGCCGTCGGCGTGACCCGCTCGGGACCATCGCCCACCGGCCGAACAGGAGCGCCGACCTCCGCGAGCAGCGCCAGCACCGCCGGCGCTGGCAAGGGCACCGCCCCGTGATCGCAGTGGACCACGCCGCCGCCCAGCGGAAAAGCCGAGCAGCTCGCCGCCGCGATGCCCAGGCGCTCGAATG
>JAUIEM010000102.1 GCA_030428695.1 bacterium | reverse complement strand
GTTGCCGAACACCGCCGCCCTGGTCGCCGGCGGCCCGAACCCCGAGAACGCCCGCACGCTGCGCGCGTTCCTGTTGTCCGACGAGGCCGAGCGCATCCTCGCCTTCCACCAGCGGGGGCACATCCCGCTCAAGCCCGGCATCCCCCATCCCGACCACGTGCTGGTGCCCGGGGACTTCCGCGAGATGGAGGTCGACTACGGCGCGGTCGGGCGCGCGGTGGAAGGACGACTGGAGGAGCTGAACGAGCGCTTCCGTTGAGACGCTCCCGCGCACGGGCCTGGTTGCGCCGGGAGGCCTGGTCGCTGCCCGCCATCGGCCTCGTGCTCGTCGCCGGGCTGCTGCCGACGCTGGAGGCCCTGTCCGGCGTCCTCGACCCGGAGGCGTGGTCGGCCCTCGCCTCACCGGTCCTGTGGGAACGGCTTGCGCGCAGCCTCGGCCTCGGCGCCGCGACCCTCGCCGTCGCCGTCCCCGGCGGCCTGCTGCTCGCCTGGGTGCTGGTGCGCTGTCCGCCCCCCGGCGGCCGGCTGTGGCTCGGGCTCGCCGCGCTCCCTCTGTTCCTGCCGCCCCTGGTCCACGTCATCGCCTGGTTCGGGCTCCTCGGCCTGACCGGCGTGCCGGCGATCATCACCGTGTCGACCCTCTCCGCGGGGCCGCTTGTCACCCTGTGCGCGGCCCACAGCCTGGCACGCTCCGACCGCGGACAGGTCGAGGCCCGGCGGCTCGTCGGCGGCCTTCCCGCCGTGCTCGCCGGCGACCTGCGGCGCGCGTTTCCCGCGGCCCTGCTCGGCGGGGGGCTGGCGACGGTGCTGTCGGTATCGGACTTCGCGGTCGCGGACTTCCTGACCTCGGTCGGGCCGAAGGTGACAGTCTACGGCGACTCGCTGTTCGCGCTCTACCTGGCCGGTGACAGCGCGGGAGCCGCGGTCGCCGCCCTGCCCGGGCTGTTCCTCTGCCTCTGCCTGCTCCTCCCGGTGCTGCGCGCCAGCGCCCGGTCCGGGCGCGACACCTGGCGCGCTGGCCCCGCGGCCCCCCTCGCCCTCGGCCGCGCGCGCCTGCCGGTCACGGCGCTGACGATCGCCGTGGTGGCGGCCGCCAGCCTGGTGCCGCTCGTCGCCCTCGTGCTGCGCGTCGGTTCCTGGCAGACCTTCGTCGCGCAGCTCCACCACGCCGCGGGTGCGCTCGGCCGCAGCCTGGCCCTGGCGGGGCTCGCGGCGACCGCCCTGGCGGGGCTCGGGCTGGTGCTCGCCAGCCGTTCCCTGCGCCGGCGGCCGGGCTGGCTGCTCGACGCGCTGGTGCTCGCTCCCCTGGCGGTGCCCGCGGTGTTGTTCGGGGTCGGTCTCGTGCAGGTCTGGAACCGCCCGGCCTTCGACGCCGTCTACCTCGGCCTGCCGGTGGTCGTCCTCGCCTGCGTCGGCCGCTACCTCGCCTTCAGCGCCCTGCCCCTGCGCGGCGCCGCCGGACGGCTCGACCGCCGGCTGTTCGAGGCGGCGGCGCTGGCCGGGGCGTCGCGGCCGCGCCGGGCGTGGCTGCTCCTGCGGTGGCTGGCGTGGCCGCTCGGCAACGCCTGGTGCATCGGCTTCTGCTTCGCCCTGCGCGAGCTCGACAGCCTGGTGATGCTGCGCGCCGGCCACGACACGCTGCTCTACCTGCTGTACCGCAACGTGGTGTTCTCGCGCGCCGACGAGGTCGCCGCCCTCGCGCTGATCGCGCTTCTGACCAGCGCGCTGCCGCTGCTCCTGTGGCAGCTGCTCGCGCCGCGTCCGCTCGAGGTGATGTAGGGGCCCGGAGGGGCGGGATCATCAGCGCGCCGCGACCCGGTAGATCACCCCGCGCAGGTCGCCTTCGGGCACGTCCTTGTTGCCCGAGCAGATGTACAGGTTGTCATCGGCATCGAGCGCGATGTTGCCCGACTTCGCCTTCGGATTGTCGGTCACGACGCGCAGGTCGACGAAAGGCTCGGCCTGGTCCTGCTCGAAGACCTGCGCCGGATCGGGCTGGAAGCGGTACACGCTGCCCGTGTAGGCCGGCGAGACATACATCCGGCCCGCGCTGTCGAAGGCCATGTCGTAGATGTTCGCGCTGCCGCCGCCCTTCTCCGGGTCGTAGGGCGCGAACTGCGCGATCAGCTGTCCGACCAGCGGCGCGCGCAGGCTGCCGTCCTCTTCGAGAGGGAGCCGGATGATCTGCGAGGTCGTGCGGAACGCGACGTACAGCCAGCCGTCGTGGACCGCGAGGGCGCACGTGCCCTCGACGTACATCCCTCCCCGGCCTTCGATCTCGATGTAGACGTCGTCCTCGGGGCCGGACCGCGCGAACACCAGCTCCGCGGGCGGCGGCGGCGCATCGGGCCGGGCGCGGATCGCGGTGAGGTCGTAGCGCCCGAGGGCGGTGTTGTCCTTCGCGCCGCAGTACAGGTAGCGGCCGGCCACCACGGCGCCGCAGGGACCGTTGAGGAGCCCGTGTGGGGGCGGGTGGGCGGCGGGATCGTGGTGCGGATAGTAGCCCGGCGCGACCGCCCGCCCGAGCTCCTCCTCGGGCACGGAAGCGGGGTCGTGGGCCTCGACCACCCGCCACACCCCATCGCGCGTGTCGTAGCGATGGATCGAGTCGGTCGCGTTCTTGCGGAACTTCGCGTCCGTCGCGAGGTCGATGCCGCTGTAGCCGCACACGAAGAAGTTCTGCGACGGCGGGTCGTAGACCAGCATGCAGTAGGGCCGATCGGTCAGGACATCCCCGGTCGGCGGCATCTCGCGGTTCCACAGCCGGAAGGGCGGGCTGGTCGGGGCGGCAAACAGCGCGGCGTTGGCTCGCACCGCCTCGCCCGCCGGCTGGCCCTTGACGACCGGCTCGGCGATCGCCGGGTCGACGAGGTACAGGCTGCCCGCGTGGTCCTCGATCGAGGCTTGCGGGCCCCCGGCCGAGCGGTGGACGCCGCGGGCGAGGACGACCAGCTTGCCATCGACGAAGCGCAGCCCGCGCGGCCACGGCACGGCGGTGCTGATGCGCTCGAGCTGGATGGGTGCGGAAGGTGGTGGCGGGGCGTCCCCACAGCCGAGAGCGAGCAGAAGGGGAAGCAGACGAGCCATGCGGATGCGCATCGAGAGATCCTCCTCGCCGCCGACGTTACCACAACGCCACACGCCCGGCCAGCGCGATGCCTACGGAAACCCCAGCACCACCGCGTCCGGCAGCGCGCCCTCCTCGACCTGCACCGTGACGGCCCGGCCGCCCATCGAGTGCCCGACCGCGTACAGCGACCACTCCCCCGGGGGCAGCAGGAGCTCGAAGCTGCCATGCAGCGAGAGCGGCGCGTACTCGATGTGGCCCGTCCCCACGTCGAGCGCGGCGACCCGTCGCGCGATCGGGCTCGTGACCTCGCCGACGACCGACACGGCGGGCTCGAGACGCAGGGTGACCCGGGTGGTCTCGCCCGCGCGCAGCGCGTGCGAAGCCAGCCCGACCCGGCCCCCCGCCGCGGTCGCTCGCAGAGAGACCGCGACGTCGCCGGGGAAACACAACAGCAGCTCGTCGTCGCGCCCGCCCGACGAGCTTCCACCGCCCCCGCCCGCCTCGGAGGCGCTGCTCCAGCGGTAGCCGTAGGTCAGCGCTGCGCCCGGCGGGCCCTCGATGCGCAGCGCGAGGAAGGAGGCCCGCCGCGCCCGGAGCACGACGTCCGTCCGCTGCTCGCCGGGCGCGAGCTCGAGCCGGTGGGGCGCGGACAGGAAGGCGGGCCCCCCGGCGGGGATCGTCAGCGCCGTCGATCCCGCCGGCAGACCGTCGAGGACGAAGCGCCCCCCGGCTCCGACCTCGGCCAGCCGCCCGCCCGCCTGGACGTACAGATCCGGAGGCTCGACGGGCCGCCCGTCCTCGTCGACCACCCGGCCCTCGACCCGCGCCCCCGGCTCGAGGACGATGTCGCGTACCGTCTCTCCGCCCTCGAGAACGGCCCTCCCGCGCCAGGCCAGGCGGTCCATCAGGCCGACCACCCGCAGCTCGACCGGCCCGGGCGGCAACGCCTCGGTGCGGTACCGCGTCCCTCGCAGGTGGCGTACCTCGGTGAGCCGCTCACCGTCCCGGAAGACCTCGAGGTGGAAGCCCTGCAGCGCCCCGTCCGCCCGCCGCACCTCCCCGGACAGCCACGCCCCGGGCTCGAGCATCAGCTCCAGGGCGGGGGTGTCGCCGAACAGGTGGAGCTCCATCCGCTGGGCCTGCATACCGTGCTGGGACGCGACCCGCAGCTCCCACACCCCGCGGGTCAGGTCCTCGAAGCGGAAGCTCCCGTCCGCGCCGCTGAGCGCTGTCGGTGACGGCTGCAGCGGCCCCGGCCAGACCCGGACGGCCGTGACTTCGAAGCCGGGGAGACCGAGCAGCGCGGCGTCGACCACCAGCCCGTCGAGGCGCACCCGCGCGGGCAGCACCAGCTCGACCCCGCTCACCCGCTCTCCCGGCCCGATCTCGACCCGGGCGAGGAGCCGGTGGCGCCGCCCCCCGTGGACGACGCCGAGGGTGTAGGCGTCCGGGGCGAGCCCTTCGAGCGCGAAGCCGCCGGCAGAGACGCGTGCGCTGTGCGCGTTCCGCGTCCTCCGCCCGCGGGCGAACACCTCCGCCCCATCGACCGGAGCCAGCCTATCGTCGAGCACCCAGCCCGCGATGCCCGCGTCGCCGGCGCGCAGCGGAGGAGCGGGAGGAACAGGCGCCAGCCTCACCCCCGGCAGCGCCGCCGGCGCGCCTTCCGCTGCCTCCGCGCGCTGCACGGCTGGCGCTTCCAGCGCAGGGACGTCTTTCACGGCAGGCACGACGTCTTCGGGAAGCGCGCGCGGAGGGATCTCCGGGGGCGGTGTGCGGGGCCGGGCCGCTGTCCGGTGTTCGAACAGGTAGAGACCGACGATCGCGAGCAGCCCGAGGGCGATGCCGATCCAGGTCTCCTTCGAGCGCCAGCGCTCCGCCATCACGCCTCCCCATCCCCAGTCTAGCGGCACGCCTCCGGAGCATCCTCCCGCTGCCGCCCGGTCGATTCCTCCCTTACCGCTTCCTTCCCCCCGCCTCTCGCCCGCCCGCCAGCGCGAGCCCGCGCCACCCTTGCCCGGGCCCCGCTCGCCTGCGACGGGATTGCGATTTTCCTGCCGGGAACTAAGATGCACGTGGCGCGCACCGGGAGGTGACGGTGGAGCTTCCCACCACGACCTCGGACAAGGACCCCGATCTGCTACGAGAGCTGGAGGAACCCTTCCTCTCGTACGTGCGCCACATCGCCCTCGAGGCCTGCCGCCGCGCCGACCGCCCCGCCTACACCCAGCTCGCCAGCGAGCTCGAGGAGGGCTTCCCCCTGGCCGGCAGCGTGCGCCGCGAGCTGATCAACACCATCGCCGAGATGGTGCTGCGCATCGGCGCCCCGATCATCCGCAAGCTCGACCGCGCGACGCCCGACCCCGCCCGCGTGCGCGGAGAGCTCCTGCGGCTGCTCGAGGACGACCCCGAGGTCATCGAGATCGTCGACAGCATCGCGACCCACCTGCGCGAAGACCGCCCGGAGGGGAACAGCCCGAGCGCCCTGCACACCGCCGGTCGGGTCGCCGTCCTCGCCCGCGCCCAGCGGCTCTGCGGGGACCTGCGCCTCGGCCCGCGGGTCGCCCTGACCGACGCCCTCGCGATCCACGAGGACTACGAGGTCGACGCGCTCGCCGACTTCCTCGAGTCGGTGCGGGGGCTGCCCGAGGCGGTCCAGCGGGACCCCGCCATACAGGCCTACCGCGGGCGGCTGCTCATCCCCTGGGGAGACTCCGCCGGGGCCGCCTTCTGCTTCTCCCAGGCGGCGATGCAGACCGAGAACGACGAAGAGCGCGGCATCCTCTACCTCGACAAGTTCTACGCCTGCATCCTCGCCGACGACTTCGCCGAGGCTCTCGAGGCGTACGAGCAGGCGCTCGCCCTGGCGCCGCGCGCCTGCGAGCTGTTCGACAGCTTCCGCTTCACGCCGCTGTCGATCGTCGACGCCGGCATCTGGGGGGTCGCCTTCCTGTGCCGTGACCAGCTCGGCAGCGAGGTCGTCGTCCGGGCCCTCGGCGGCGGCGCCCTCGACGGCGGCATCGTGTTCCGCATCGCCGAGACCCTGTGCAAGATCGAGACCGACCATCTCGTCAAGGCGATCGAGTGGGGCTGGACCGACCGGCACGCGCGCTCCGGCGCCTACACGGTCAGCCCCTTCCACGGCACCGACACCCTGAGCGAGCTCGTCCGCAAGCAGGGCCCGCTCAAGCAGCGGGTCGCCCTGCCCTTCCTGCAGCGCGTCGCCGAGACGCTGCTCGAGATCGAGGGCCGGCGCCTGTACCACCGCGACCTGACGCCGGAGAACGTGTTCGTCCGCAAAGTGGACGGCCAGCTCTTGCCGCGGCTGATCGACTGCGGCCTCAGCGTGCCCGGCCGCACCCTGGTCGGCTACCGCACCAGCATCCACGAGAGCGAGTCGCTGCTCAGCCGCATCGTCGCCCAGACCCTGCACTACGCGCCGCCCGAGCAGAAGGGCCTCAGCCGCGGGGCGCTCGGGCCGACCGCCGACATCTACTACTTCGGGCGCCTCGCCAACTTCGCCCTGTTCGGCCGCGCCGAGCCCCTCGAGCGGCACTGGCAGTCGGTGCCGGGGGATGTGGAAGCGCTGCTGATGCAGTGCCAGGCGGAGGATCCCGCCGCCCGCCCCCAGAGCTTCACCGAGGTCGTCCCACGGCTCGAGACCCTGGTCGGCACCTTCGTCAGCAAGTTCGACCCCGACCGCTTCAAGCAGGAGGAAAAGCCCGAGGGCGCGAGCGGGCTGTTCGCGATCATCAGCGGGCTCTTCAAGGCCGCCCCGCCCCCGGATGTGACCGACGGCAGCAAGCGCACCGTCACCAAGGCCTGGTGGCGCCCCCGCAAGGAGCAGAAGCGCCTGGTCGGTGAGACCAGCTGGCCGCTCGCGGTCGAGAACGCCCTCGGCATGCAGTTCGTGCTGGTCCCGAACGGCAGCTACACCCGCGGCTCGAAGGAAGACGAGCCCGGGCGGCGGCTGAACGAGCAGCGGCAGTTCGTCGAGATCCCCCAGGCCTTCTACATGAAGGCGACGCCGGTCACCCGCAAGGAGTGGCTCGCGCTGATGCAGACGACGCCGTGGTTCTTCGAGAGCCTCGACGACGACGCCCCGATCGAGAACGTGACCTGGTTCGACGCGGTCGAGTACTGCAACCGGCTGTCCGCCCTCGACGGCCTCGAGCCGGTCTACCGCCTGAGCGACGTCAGCACCGACGGCATCTCGATCAAGTCCGCCAAGGTCGAGTTCCTCGGCCGCTACAAGAAGGGCTACCGCCTGCCCCTCGAGCTCGAGTGGGAGTGGGCCTGCCGCGGCGGCGTCGAGGGCGAGGCCTTCTCGACCGGCAGCCACCTGACCGAGAAGCAGGCCCACTTCGGCACCCGCGGGCCGGTGCCGGTCGCGCGCTTCGCCCCGAACCCTTTCGGGCTGTACGACATGCACGGCAACGTCTGGGAGTGGTGCCAGGACTGGTACCGCTACGACCCCCTCGACACCCGGCCCCCGGACGGCCAGCGCCGGCGCGCCAAGCGCGGCGGCAGCTGGCAGGTGCCGGCGGTGCTGTGCCGCAGCGCCTTCCGCGCGCGTCTGGAGCCGGAGTTCTCGAAGAACGACCTCGGCTTCCGGCCGATCCAGCCGGTGCTGCGCGGGGTCGGTTGAGGCTGACGAGACGGGGCGGGCCGCAGTGGGGCCGGGGAGCGCGCGTGGAGATCGTCTTCGTCCTGTTCATGCTCGCCTTCGTCGTCGTCGGCCTCTTGTCCTCGCGTAGCGCCCGCGCGGACACCGAGGACTACTGGCTCGCCGGCCGCAGCATCCCGCCCTGGGCGGTCGCCCTGTCGATGATGTCGACCGCGCAGAGCGGCTTCCTCTTCCTCGGCATGGCCGGCCTGGCCTACAAGGACGGCCTGACCAGCCTGTGGATGCTCGCCGGCTGGATCGGCGGCGACTTCGTGGTCTGGATCACCGGCATCCACAAGCGGGTGCGGGTGCGCTCCGAGCAGCGCGGCGCGACCACCCTGCCGAGCTTCCTCGGCCCCGACCGCGCTCCCGGCGCTGGACGCCCGCTGATCGTGATGCTGTGGGCGGGGCTGATCTTCGTGCTGATCGCGGCCTACGCCTCGAAGCGTGGCCCGAAACCTCGCTCGCGAGGCTTGCGGGGGTGGGTGCCTGCCTTCGTCCTCCTCCTCCGAGGTCAACAATGGCCGCGTCGTCGTCGATCCTCGGCATCCACCCACCCGCGCGGCGCCTCGCCACGCGGCTTTCGGGCCAAGCTTCTCGGCCCAGGTCACCGCGGGCAGCAAGGTCCTGGTCGAGCTGTACGGCTGGGACGCGCCGATCGGCATCGGCCTGACGGCGGCGATCATCGTCTCCTACTGCTACGCCGGCGGGGTGCGCGCCTCGGTCTGGACCGACTGCGCCCAGGGCCCGGTGATGATGCTCGGCATGGCCTGGCTGACCGGCATGGCCCTGTGGGAAGTCGGCGGACCGGCGGAGCTCTGGCGCCAGCTCGAGGCCCAGGTCCCCGGCCACCTCGCGCTGCTCGACGACGGCGCCTGGGCGGTGCTGGCGCTGGTCGGCTTCACGGTCAGCGGGATGGGCATCATCGGCCAACCCCACGTCGTCTCGCGCAGCTTCATCATCGACGACGCCGAGAACCTCAAGCAGGCGCGCAACTGGTACTTCGCCTACGGCCTGCTGCTGTACGCGGCGACCGTGGTCGTCGGCCTGTGCGCGCGCATCCTCCTTCCCCCGGAGACCGTCACCGACGCCGAGCTCACCCTGCTCGTGCTCGCGGGCGAGCTCCTGCCCGCCGGGGTCGTCGGCGTGATGGTCGCCTGCGTGTTCGCGGCGGTGATCTCGACGGTCGACTCGATGGTGATCGTGCAGTCGAGCGTGGTGGTCAACGATCTGTTGCCGGGGAGGCGCCACGCGCGCTGGGTGCCGAAGCTGGTCACCATCGTCGCGATGGCGATCGCGGTGCTGTTCTGCTTCGTCGAGGACAGCGTCTACGTGATGGTGATGCTCGCCTGGCCGGTGCTCGCCTGCGGGGTCGGGCCGATCGTGATCCTGCGGGCCTTCGACTTCGACCTGCCGACGCCGCACACCCTCGGTCTGGTCGGCCTCGGCCTCGGCACCCTGTGGATCTGGGGCGGCTTCGGCAAGGCGGAGGTGTTCGGCGGCTGGCCGCTGTGGAACCTGCTCGCGCTCGACGGCGTGGTGACCGGCATGGCGCCGGCCTTCCTCCTGCCGCTGGCGGTCGCGTGGGGGTTGTGGAGGAAGCACCGACGCGCGGCCGGAGAGGTGGCACGGCGAGAGTGATCGGCGCCGCGGGGCAAGGGATATGTCGTTGTCCGTATGTCGTGCTGCCCGCCTTGTCAGCGGCCCGTGATGCATATGTCGGCGCGCCCGGTGTCGAACTCCCCGGGGACGTCAGGTCCCGTCCACCTACCACAGCATCCCCCGGGGAGGCTCCGATGCCCGACAGCACGCACGGTTCGACACCGACCGGGCTGGTCTTCAGCACCAGCGGCATGATCAAGAGCCTGCTGGCGGGCTTCCTCTTCGCCGGCCTGGCCGCCTTCCTGCCGATGTCGGAGTACGCGCCTGGTGGCGCCTGGTGGACCTGGCTGTCCGGCTGCCTGTGCCCGATCCTCAGCGCCCTGCTCGGCCTGACCTTCCTGCTCACCTGCAACGCCTACCGCAAGGGCCCCTGCCCGGCCTGCGCCACGACCGTCGGCATCGCCGCCGGCCGTGCGGAGTCCCCGCGCCACGCCCAGTGCACCGGCTGCCAGCGCTGGGTCGAGAACGAGGACGGCGCGACGCTGGTGCTCGCCGACCCGCGCAGGGTGCAATGCCCCCACTGCGACCACCCGGTCGGCCCGCGCAAAGAGGGCAGCGCCGAGCGCCGCTGTCGGGAGTGCGACCAGTACTACCGCGCCGGCCGGAACGACCGGCTCTACCCGGTCGACAACGCGGCCCTGCGCTGCCCGGCCTGCGAGCGCCACGTCGGCGGGCTGCGCGCGGAGGACGGTCCCCGGCAGTGCCGCTGCAAGGCCTTCTACTTCAGCGGCGGCGACCGGCTCCTGCCCTGCGACGCCCTGTACAGCGCGCCCGAGCCGGTCTTCGTCGCGCCCTTCGCAGCCGAGCCGCAGACCGGCCTGCCGAGTCTGTGCCCTGCCTGCGGCCGGGCCGCGACGCGTACCGTCGACATCGACTTCACCCCATCGGCGACCGGCCGCAAGCTCGCCCTCGGGGCGGTCGCGCTCGGCGGGCTGGTGACCGGGAACCTGCTGTCGACGGCCGCCGCCGCCGCGAAGGGGCTGAGCGAGAGCAAGAAGAGCAGCGTGCCCTTCCCCTTCTGCGCCGAGCACGCGAGCGGCGGAGCGCTCTTCAACAAGGGCGACACCCTGTACGTGCGCGCGCGCTCCCTCGGCTTCGTCCAGGCCTTCGCCCAGGGCCAGGGCAGCGAGCCCCGGCTCGGCTGAGCGCTTCACTTCACCTTCCCTCCGTGCCGATACTCCCACCAGGAACCTCGGGAGGTGCGGATGCGCACGGTCTCGCTCATCTTCCGCGCCGGCGGCGTCGGCGCGCTGCTGTTGATGGCCTGGTCGTCGGCCCTCGCGGCGCTGTTCGGCGGCACGGCCCTGTGGATCGGCAGCCGCCTGCCCTGGCGCCGGCCCTGGCACGCCCTGCTCGCCCTCGCCTTCGTCGGCCTCGCCTGGATCCTCGTGCGCCGCGGCTGCCGGCGCCGCCGCGGCCTGGCGATGGCGGTCGCCGGGCTGCTCGCCGCCTGCGCCCTCGTCGACCTCGCGGGCTACTACGCCCTGCTCGGCCAGGGCGTGATCGCCAGCCGGCTGCCGCTGCCCCTGTCGGCCCTCGTCGCGCTCCTGCTGCTCGGCTGCCTGTGGGAGGCCCACCGGCCCGGGCCACGCCCGACCGCCCCGGGCCTGCGCCGGCTGGCCGCGCTCGCCGGTCTCGGGGGCGGCGGCCTGGGAGCGCTGCTCGCGCTGATCCTGTGCTTCGGGGCGACCGACTACCGGCGGCGCGCGGACTGCGCGATCGTGCTCGGCGCCGGGGTGCGCCCGGACGGGAGCCTGTCCCTGGCCCTCTCCGACCGCGTGCGGACCGGGGCCGCGCTCTACCGGGCGGGGCTGGTCGAGCGCGTGATCATGACCGGCGGGATCGACGCCCGGGGCCACGACGAGGCCGAGGTGATGGCCCGGGCGGCGGTCGCCCTCGGCGTGCCGCCTTCCGCCCTGCGGCTCGACAGCGAGGGCCGCAACACCCGGGCCAGCGCCCGCAACTGCGCGGCGCTGATGGAGCGGGAGGGGCTGACGAGCGCGCTGCTGGTCAGCCACGACTACCACCTCCTGCGCTGCCGCTTCGCGTTCCGCGTCGCCGGGGTGCGGGCGGTCACGGTGCCGGCGGTGGAGACGCGGCCCCTGCGGCGCAAGGCCTGGTACATCCTGCGCGAGTGCGCGGCGTACCAGGCCTATGTGATGCCCGGGGCGTGGTAGGAACGCGGGCTCAGCGCCCGCCGTGCTCGGAGAACATGTCGGACAGGAGCCGTTTGCGCAGCTCGCGCGCCTCGGCGGCGTCCTTGAAGTTCTCGTCATCGGCCCACATCGCGTCGAACTCCGCCTGGTAGGCGTCGACCACCGGACGCTCTTCGCGGCCGGAGAAGATCATGATGTGCTCGTAGTTGTCCTCGGCGGCCTGGGGGCTCCAGTTGAAGCTGCCGGCGATCAGCTCCTGGCCGTTGACGACGCAGGCCTTGTGGTGCAGGAGCAAGCTGAGGCCGTGCTCGAGCCGGGGGCGCCGGCGCTGCTCGTCCCAGATGTAGGCCTGCGGGTACCACTTGTACTTGATCTCGAGGTTGGACATGTCGCCTTCCCCGTAGGCCTCGCGCAGGCGCTCGCGGTAGGCGGCGCGCTCGTCCGCCTGCTCGCTCTTGCGCCCGACCCAGAGCAGCGCGGCGTCGTTCCAGCGCCGCTCCTTGACCGCCTCGAGCCAGACGCCCGCGCCCTTTCCGCTGACCGCCATCTCGGACATGTCGAGGATGATGCGGATGCGCAGCGTCGGATAGCTCGACGCGAGCCGCGCGAGCTCTTCGGCCAGCTCACGGTGCGAGAACTGGAACATCGACAGGTCGATGCTCGCCTCCCGCCCCGCCTGCGCCCGCTTCTCGGCGTGACGCAGGACCTCGACGATCTCCGCGACGAGGTCGTCCCCGAGGGAGTTGAAGTAGAACCGCACGCGGGCGCTCAGCGACCCGACGCACAACAGCACCAGCAATCCGACGCGCCAGGCCATGCTCATTCCCCCGTCAACAGGTCGCGGACGTCTTCCGCGGGTTGGCTGTCCTCGGTCCAGAAGAAGTCCCAGGCCCGCTGCAGCTGCGCGACGGCCTCGGGGCTGTCGGTGAACACGAAGCGGTCCTCGGTGTACTTGTTCTTCGCCTTCGTGCCGATGTTCGCCGAGCCGGCGAAGGCGTGCCGGCCGTCGACCAGGCCGAGCTTCAGATGCTGCACCTGCGACACCCGGCGCGGCACCCGCACCGTGATGTTCGGCGTGTCCATCAGCTCGAGGATGGCGTCGGCGCTGTACGGGATCCCGCCACCCCGGCTCGCGACGTCGACGAAGATCTCGACCTGCACCCCGCGCGCGGCCGCGGCGAGCAGCGCCCGCCCCTCCTCGCAGTGGGTGCTGATGCCGTAGATCGCGATCGAGACGCGCTCCTCCGCCCGTCGGATCAGGTCGACGACCGGCGCCGCGACGTTGCCCGGCTCCCAGCGCACCGCGTCCCCGTCCTCTTCCCGGACGAAGGCGCCCTGCTCCCGCGCCCGGGCCGACCAGCCCCAGCCCTCGTCGGTCGTCTTCGGGCTGAAGAACACGCGGTGCCAGGCCAGGCTGAGGGGCGCGTCGGCAGCGTCCAGCGCGTCGAGGGAGCGCACCAGCCCGAACCGGCGCTGCTCTTCGCGCAGCTCGTCGGGATCGACGCCCGCGGCGCTCAGCGCGTCCGGCGCGGCGCTCGCGACCCGCAGGCGGCGGTCGGCCGCGGGCGAGGCGCTGACCTCGAGGGCGTAGTTGCCCCGCTGGCCGCCGATCATCACGAGGTAGCGCCCGTCCTCGGGCAACACGCAGCGCACGCGCCCCTCGCCGTCCGCCAGCGGCTTGACGCCGTAGCCTCCGGCCCGATCCTCCGGACCGGCGACGGCCAGGGCGAAGCCTTCGGGACCCGACACGTCCAGCTCCGCTCCCGCGAGGGCGTCGATGCTGAAGGCGTGATAGGTCTTCGTGCCGTACAGCCGCCCGGATGCGGCGCCGTCCGCGGCCACCTCCCCTTCGATCTCGTAGGGGATCGGGCCGAGCTCTCCGGACTGACCGAGGACGACCGAGTATACTAGGAGCGGCAGGAGCAGCCGAAAGCCCATCATCGTGCTCTCCAGGCTGGGGTTTTCCCCATCGGGGTCTACGCGCGGCGAAGGTCGCCGCGTCGACGCCAGTATGCCGGCCCGACCGGGCCGACCACAAGGCTTTTTGACGGGAGCGGGCATGGCGGAAGAGGCGAACAAGCGGCGTCGGCTGCTCTCCTGCGGAGCCTTGCTCGGCCTCGCGCTGACGCTCCTGCTCCCCCTGCTCAGCCCCCCGCCCACGGGGCTGGTCCACGCCGACAGCCTGGCCTTCGGCAGCCCGTCCACCCGGCTGCAGGGAGAGTGCGCGCGGCCCTTCGCCGAGCTCGCCGAGGTCCACTCGGTCGCGTCGGATTCCGCCACGGTCTTCTTCGACTACGGCTGCTTCGCGGTCTGGTTCGACCCCGCGACGCGGGTCTCCGCCCTGACCGTCCACCGCCTCGAGGAGCACGAGTGGCGCAACGAGTCCCGGGCGATGCACTGGAAGTGTGAGACGCGCCTGCCGAAGTACGTGCAGGCGCACACCGACGACTACCTGACGACCGCCCACACGCCGCTCGGGCCCTTCGACCGCGGGCACCTCGTGCCCCACGCGGACATGTTCGACGTCGAGGCCGAGGTCGCGACCTACGTGATGACCAACGCCGCGCCCCAGCTCGAGTCGCTGAACCGCGGGGCCTGGAAGCTGATGGAGGCCGAGATCCGCGAGCTGGTCGAGTGCCTGAGCCCCAGCGACGAGGACGGCGCGCTGGTCTTCACCGGGCCGCTGTACGACCCGGAGATCTCGCCGGAGTGGATCCCCCTCGACCCGAGCACCTCGCCCCAGGTGCGGGTGCCGAACGGCTTCTTCAAGCTCGTCTGCTTCCTCGACCCCGACGACACCATCGTCAGCGTGCGGATGTGGGTCTGGCGCCAGGAGTACGTCGACAACTACGTCGAGGCGAGCGCCTGGCGTGACCTCGAGCTGACCGACCTCGAGGCCCTCGAGCGCGCGACCGGCATCCGCTTCTTTCCGTAGTCGCTCACTCCAGCCGGATGAACGCGCTGTCGGCCCCGGGCACCATGAGCTCGACCGGCTCGTGGCCCGGCTCGCCGACCAGGGACAGGGTGAAGCGCCCCGGATGCAGATCCTCGAGCAGGAAGCTGCCGTCCGGCTCGATCACCGCCATCTGCCGGAAGCCCCGCGCCGGGAGCTCGATGACCTCGACCATGCCGAGCAGCGAGCGCTGCGTGCCGAGCACCCGGCCGGGCACCGCCCGCCGCGGCACCAGCCGCAGCACGACGTCGGCGGGCGCCCCCGCGAACTCGACGCCGGTGCGGCTCGCCGCCGTCGCCTCGTGCTCCGCGTAGACCGTGTAGCGCCCGGGCAGGAGACCGTCGAGCGCGAAGCTCCCGTCGGCCTCGCTCGTCACCGTGCGGATGCGCTCGCTGCCGTCCTCGGCGATCACCCGCACCGCGACCGCCAGGGGCGCCCCGTCGCTGGCGAGGATCTGCCCGCGCAGGCCGCCCGACGGGGCGAGCACCAGCTCGAGCTCCGCCCCGTCCCGCGAGTCGAGCGTGCGCCGCTCGGACACCACCCCCGCCCCGCTCGCGTACACCTCGCACGGGCCCTCGGCCACGCCGGTCAGGAGGAAGCGGCCGTCGCGGCCGGGGCGCGCGGCGCGCAGCTCCTCCCCTTCGCCCTGCAGAAACACCTGCACCCCCTCCGGCAGCGGCCCGTCGTCGGCCATCCGCACGGTTCCGGACACCGTCGCGCCGGGGCGGAGGTCGATGTCGTAGCGCCGCGGCCCCGGCGCGTCGAGCCGGACGGTGGCGGCGTAGCTCCCCTCCACGGACTGGACGCGCAGCCGGTACTCCCCCGGGGGCAGCGCCGGGGTGGCGAAGCGGCCGTGGGCGTCGCTGCGCGCGGGCAGGCCGTCGAGCCCGAGGAAGACCTCCACGCCGGCACGGGGCGCGCCGTCCGGACCCCGCACCTCGCCCTCCAGCCAGGCCCCGCGCTCCAGGCGCAGCACCAGCGCGTCGCCGGCGACCAGCCGCCGACCGACGCTCGTCGGCAGGAAGCCCGGGGCGCTGACGCTGAGCTGCCAGTCGCCTTCCCACATCCCCTCGAGGTGGAACCGGCCGCGCGCGTCGCTCTCGACCTGGCGCACGGTGCCGAGCCCGGGCGCCTGCGCGGTCACCGACGCCGCCGGAACCGGCTGGCCCCGCCCGTCGACGACCTGCCCCGCGAGGGCCCAGCCGGCGCGCAGCACGAGGCTGAGCGGGCCCGCGTCGCCGTCCACCTCCAGCCGCAGCGTGTCACTGGGCCGGTGCAGGGGCGAGCTCGCCCACAGCCGGTAGGCGCCGGCCGCGGGCGCGTCGAGGGCGAAGCGGCCGTCGGGCTCGCTCTGGCCGTGGCGCTGTCCGTGCGGCCCGACGAGGTGCACGCTCGCGACCAGCCCGGCGCCCGCGGCGTCCCGCACCTCGCCATGGACCCGCGCGGAGGGCGCCGGCGGCGGAGGCGGCGCGGGCGCGCCGTGCTCCGGAGCGGCGCGGACGGTGTCCGGCAGACGTGGGGCGGGCGCAGGCTCGGTCGCCGTCGGGCCCGGCGGTGGCGCGGGCGGAGGCTCCATCGCCGACGGCGGCGCCTCCCTCCCCCCGGAAGGCGGACGCGGATCCCCCTGCCGCTCTGGCGGCGGGCCCCCGGCGGCGAGGAAGACGAGGCCGACCGCGAGCAGCCCGAGGACCAGGCCGAGCACGGTCTGCCGGGAGAGTGCGCGCGTTCCCCGTCTCACCGTCCCTCCTTCGCGTGGGCCGCCCGCTGGATGTGTAGCGCATCGGCCGGGCCGCCGTCCAGCGCCGCCCGCCTCGCCGCCCCCGCGCGCCGCCCCCGGCCGGGACGGCGCTCCCCCGAGGTCAACTCCGCAGCTTCCCGGCGCCCCGGAGGAACTTCGAGCGCGCCCGGTACTGGCGCGTGATGCTCTTCCACCGCCGCTTCGCGTTGAGCGCCGCCCGGGCGTCGAGCTTGCGCTCGATGAACGCCTGCTCGCGCTGCAGCTTGAGGAAGCTCGCGAGCCGCTCGGCGGGCAGCTCCCCCGCCTCGATCGCGGCGAGCACCGCGCAGCCGGGCTCGTGCCCGTGGCCGCAATCGGCGAAGCGACAGGCCGCCGCCAGGCTCTCGACGTCGCCGAAGGCAGCGGACAGGCCCTCGCTGTCGTCGAGCAGCCCGACCTCGCGCACCCCCGGCATGTCGATCAGCAGCGCCCCGCTGTCGAGCCGGATCAGCCGCGAGGAGGTCGTCGTGTGCTGGCCGCGCCCGTCGCGCGCCCGGATGTGGTCGACCTTCTGCAGCTCGCTGCCGAACAGCCGGTTGAGCAGCGTCGACTTGCCGACGCCGGAGGAGCCGAGCAGCGACACGGTGCGCCCCGGCGCCAGGTAGGGGGCGAGCGCCTCGACGCCGGTGCCGACCAGCGCCGAGATCAGGTGGACAGGGACGCCCGGGGCCACGGCCCGGGCCTCGTCCGCGGCGGCCTCCGGAGCGGCGCAGACATCGACCTTGCTGAGCAACAGCACCGGCTGCGCGCCGCTGCTCCAGATCAAGGCGAGCGCGCGCTCGATGCGGCGGGCGTTGAAGTCGCGGTCGAGGGCGGCGAGCAGGAAGACCGCGTCGATGTTCGCCGCGAGCACCTGGGCCTCGGCGGCGCGGCCCGCGGCCTTGCGGCTGAGCGCGCTGCTGCGCGGCAGGACCGCCTCGATGCGCGCGGGGTCGTCACCGACGATCGCGACCCAGTCCCCGACCGCCGGCCACAGGACCTGGCCAGCGGCAGCGGAGTCGGCCGGGGCGGAGGGCTCCGGGCCCGCCGTGGCGCAGGCATGGCGGAAGCGGCCGGAAAGCTCGGCCGAGCGCTCGCCGTCGCGATCGACGACGCGGTAGCGGCCGCGGAACAGAGCGATCACGCGGGCGGGCCGGGCCCCGTCGAAGGCGAGCTGAGCGAAGTTTTCTTGCTGGACAGTGGAATAGCCAAAGGGCTGAAGCGGATGCGTCAAGGGTCTCTCTCCGGAAACAGCGCCACGCGCTGCCGTGTCTTCGATCAAAATCGTGTCGGACGGGGAGATGCCGGGTGCGGGCGCTCACTGAGCGCTGGCCCGTTGCGCAAGACGCGTGCTCCGCCCGGGAGCGCACAAGATGGCCCGGGCAAGGAGGGAGAGGGTCAGCTCAGTCGAGGGCGACGCGGAGGGAACCGGCACCTGTGTTCTGTGTGACAGCCATTCTCTTTCTCCTCCTGGTGAAAGGACACTGGAAGTCTACCCGCATGCGCAGGCAAGTCAAGCCAGTGGTTGACGACGATCTGCCCTTGCACAGAGCTCTCCCATCGCCCACACTGCGGGAAAGCTCTCGTCCCGGGTGCTTGTGTGGCACCGGATTTGCCGCGCGTTGGGCGACACAGCGCGGAAGGCAGACACCTCATGATCATTCTCAAAGTAGTCCAGGGCGAGGGAAGGGGCCGACGGGTCCGCTTCGACGCGGAGACGATCAAGCTCGGCCGAAACGTCGAGAACGACTTTACCGTCCGGGACCAGTTCGTCTCAAAATGGCACGGCGAGATCGTTCGCCAGCCCCACGGTTACCTCTATCGCGACCTCAGCAGCCGCCACGGCACCATCGTCTCATTCCTGGACCAGATCGTCCGCCTGCGCAAAGGCGGCGAGGGCCTGAGCTGTTACCTGTCGCACGGCTCGCGCATCCAGATCGGCCAGACCGTCATCGAGCTCTCCATCGATGTGCTCGACAGCCAGCTCGAGCTCCAGAACCTGACCGACGCCTCGCTGTGGAGCGACGGCGCCGTGCTCGACGAAGACAAGGGCAACGGCGTGCGCCTGCTCACGCCGCCGGGGGCCGACAGCGAGCTGTGGCTCGACGGCTTCGACGAGACCGGCGACATCAAGCCCGACCATCCCCCCACTCCGCCCAAGCCGGTGCTCGTCCCGGCCCTCGATGCGCGCGGCAACCCCGAGGACACCCCCTCCGACCTGTCCCTCGGCATCGGCCGCAAGCGCAGCACCCGGCGCACCGCCCGGATGCCGGTCCCCGACAGCGACATCTTCCACGCGACCAAGACGCTGGTGCTGCCACCGGCCGACCTGTTGCGCAGGAACTTCGCCCGCAAGGACCCGCGGCTGCAGATCCTGATGCGCCTGTCCGGCCAGCTCAACGGCCTGAGCCGGCTGTCGGACATCATCGACCTGATCGTGTCGACGACCTTCACCGCCTTCCCGCTGACCCACTGCTTCTCGATCCGGCTGTTCGACGCGAGCGAGACCCTCGTCTCTTTCGTCACCCGCTTCAACGCCGACGACGAGGTGCTCGAAGCGGCGCAGGTGCTGTGCGCGGCCCACGTCCGGCGCGTGGCGGAGAGCTCCGAGGCCTATCTGTTCCGCCGCGCCGAGCTCAAGGAGAACGAGCTCGCCGACGAGGACGGCTTCCTCGACGGACCGACCCAGTCGGCGATCTACGTCCCGCTGATGGGCCAGCGGAACCTGCTCGGCGTGTTCAGCATCTCGAGCAAGAACGCCGAGAAGCCCTTCAGCGTCCAGGACCTCGAGCTGTTCTCGGTGCTCGCCTCCAACGTCGCCTTCAGCCTCGAGCGGGCGAAGCTGACCGAGAACATCTTCAGCATGTTCGAGGGCTTCGTGAAGGCGAGCGTCGTCGCCATCGAGGCCCGGGACCCGACGACCGCCGGCCACTCCGAGCGCGTCGCCGGCTACACCATCGCCCTCGCCGAGGGCGTCAACCAGGTCGAAGCCGGCGAGCTCGGCGCGCTGCGTTTCTCCCCGAACGAGCTGACCGAGCTGCGCTACGCGGCGCTGCTGCACGACTTCGGCAAGGTCGGCGTGCGCGAGCAGGTCCTCAACAAGGCGACCCGGCTCAGCGAGCAGCGCATGAAGTGCATCCGCTACCGCTTCGCGATGCTCAAGGAGAAGCACCGCCGCTGGCAGCTCGACGCCCTCGTCCGCGAGCTCAGCCCCCAAGGCCGCGTCCCGAGCGGCGAGGAGCTGCTCGACCTCGACAAGGAGCACGCGCTGATCGCCGAGCGCCTCGACCGCATCGTCGACTTCCTCGAGGCGATCCGCCGGGTCAACTTCATCGACGAGGCGATGGCCTCGAAGCTGCGCGCCCTGCGCAACGCCCACATCCGCTTCGGCATGGAGGGCGAGCATCAGCTGCTCGAGCCCGACGAGATCCAGGACCTGTCGGTGCCGCGCGGCAACCTCAACGAGGAAGAGTGGGACGACATGCGCTCCCACGCCCGCAAGACCGAGCTGTTCCTGCAGCAGATCCCCTGGAGCCGCGAGCTGAACCGCGTGCCCTGCATCGCCGGCGCGCACCACGAGAAGCTCGACGGCAGCGGCTACCCCTCCGGCCTCTCCGGGAACCAGATCCTGCCCCAGGTCCGGATCATGACCATCGCCGACATCTTCGACGCCGTCACCGCCAACGACCGCCCCTACCGGCGCGCGGCCAGCATCCCCAAGGCCCTCGGCATCCTCGCCAAGGAGGCGGACGCCGGCAAGCTCGACAAGCGGCTCGTCGCGCTGTTCGCGGAGCGGGTGCTGCCGCGGGTGGCATACCTGATCCCGAAGAAGCACGGGGTGTAGGTCCCGCGTCTCGGCAGCCCCTCTCCTCAGGTTCCCCGGACCGACCCCCTCACGAACGAGCAACCTTGCGCACATTCTCCCCCCGGGGCAGAATCCACGCAGCAGCAAGGAGGCAGGCCGTGGCATCTGGTGAGAAGAACGTCCCGAAGAGCCGGCTCGCCCGCTTCTTCGGCATGGGCAAGCTGGCCGCCGGCCTGGCGAGCGACCTGGCCGGTGCCGCCGGCAGGCTCGCGACCGGGAAGGGCCGCGAGGCGGCCGAGGAGAAGTTCCACCAGAAGGCCGCCGAGCGGCTCTTCAGCGCCCTCGGGCGGATGAAGGGCCTGCCGATGAAGCTCGGGCAGATGCTCTCGTACATCGACGACTTCATCCCGCCCGAGTACCGCGAGATCTACGGCCAGTCGCTGCGCAAGCTGCAGGTCAAGGCGCATCCGATGCGCTGGCAGGAGCTCGAGACGGTGATCGAGCGCGACCTCGGCAAGAAACCCGACGAGCTCTTCGCCCGCTTCGACCGCGAGCCGATCGCGGCCGCCTCGATCGGCCAGGTCTACAGGGCCGCCCTGCCCGACGGCCGGGATGTCGCGGTCAAGGTCCAGTACCCCGGCATCGGCGAGGCGATCCAGAACGACCTCAAGAACATCCACACCCTGCGCAACGCCTTCGCGATGATCCTGCCGAAGCTCGATGTCGAGCGCTCGCTGCAGGACATCAGCGACCGCGTCCACGAGGAGTGTGACTACGGCTGCGAGCTGAACAACCAGGAGGACTTCCGCCGGGTCTGGCAGGGCGACCCGCAGATCGTGGTGCCCGCGCTGTACGAGGACTTCTGCGGCGACCACGTGCTGACCAGCGAGTTCGTCGAGGGCCAGGGCTGGGAGGCGATGCTCGCGAGCGCCAGCGCCGCCGAGAAGAGCGCCTACGGCCAGGTGATCTACCGCTTCGTGTTCAGCTCGCTGCACAAGCACTGCATGTTCAACGCCGACCCCCATCCAGGGAACTACCTCTTCCTGCCGGAAGGCCGCGTCGCCTTCCTCGACTACGGCTGCGTGCAGCGCTTCGAACCGGAGGTGATGGCGGAGTTCCTCGCCGTGCGCGAGCTCGCTCGCGAGGGGGTGCGGGGCTCGGCGCTGCGCAAGGCGATGCGCGAAGCCTACGCGCTGCCCGACAGCCTCGATCCGGAGGAGTGGGACTTCCTCGAGGACTACATCCTCTACATCCTGCGGCCCGGCATCGAGCGCTACTTCCAGTTCGACCGCACCTACACCCGCGAGATGTACACGAAGACGATGCGGGCCAGCCGGCTGTTCGCGCGCAAGGCCTTCGCCAAGGGCGTGTGGGAGTCGAAGCGCGCCGGGCTGGTCTTCCTCAACCGCATCCAGTACGGGCTGTACTCGATCCTCGCCGAGCTCGAGGCCCAGGCCGACTGGAACGCCGTCCTCGGCGACGGCTGGCCGCACAACTGAGCGGGCAGCTGTTCCTGTTCGAGGGCTGCGCCCCGGAGGAGTCGACGCCGCGGCCGTCCGAGCCCTCCCCCGCCCTCGAGGAGCTCGGCAGGAAGCTGCCGGCCGGGCTGTTCCTCGGCACCTCCTCCTACAGCTTCCCCGGCTGGTCCGGCCTGGTCTACCGCGACCGCTACGACAAGGCCGCCCTGGCGCGCGCCGGGCTGGCCGCCTACGCGGCGCATCCCCTGCTGCGCACGACCTGCCTGGACAGGGGCTTCTACCGGCCGCTGCGCGCGGAGGACTACCGCGCCCTCGCCGCCCAGGTGCCCGCGGGCTTCCGCTTCGTCGTCAAGGCGCCCGCGGCCCTGGTCTCGGCGCGGGGTTGGGAGGACGACGGGCTCAGCGACGAGCACAACCCCCTGTTCCTCGACCCGGACTTCGCCCGGGCGGCCCTGATCGAGCCTTTCGTCGCCGGCTGCGGGGAGCAGGCCGCGGTCGCGCTCCTGCAGTTCCCTCCCACGCCTCTGGCCGCGTGCGGCGGGCCGGACGGCTTCGCCGCCGGGCTCCAGCGCCTGCTGGCGGCCCTCCCGAAGCACCCGCTGATCGCGGTCGAGCTGCGCCAGGGCAACCTGTACACCGACCGCTACCGCGCGGTGCTCGCGGCGCACGGGGCGGTCCACTGCCTCAACGTCCACCCGCGTATGCCGGGGATCCTCGAGCAGGCCCGGGCCCTGGTCGGCTTCGCCGGCCCCGCCCTGGTCATCCGCTGGATGCTCCATCCGGCCGAGCGCTACGCGAGCGCCCTGGCGTCCTGGCGGCCCTTCCGCCGCATCGCCCGCGTCGACGACGACGCCCGCGGGGCGATCGTGCGCCTGTGCCGGCGGGGGCTGGCGCGGGGCTGGCCGTGCTACGTGATCGCGAACAACAAGGCCGAGGGCTGCGCGCCCCTGAGCCTCGAGGCCCTGGCCCACCGGCTCACGTGAGCGGGGGCCCCTCGACGGCGGCGGCCCGCAGCCGCAGGTGCCGGGCGCGCATGAAAAGGAACAGCGGGACGCCGGCCGACAGCGCGACCGTGAAGGAGACCAGGGCGTAGGCCCACCAGCCGCGCATGCCGAGGCGCCGGCACTCGAGGGTGGCCCAGAGCTGGAAGCTCAGCGCGGCGAGCAGGATGTCGACGCCGACCGAGGTCGCGGCCTTGTTGACGGCCGTCGCGGCGAGGAAAGCGCCGAGGTCGAAGGAGCCGTGCGCGGCCATGAACTGCAGGATCAGGCGCCAGGGCAGGACCGTGCCGAGGATCAGCAGGATCAAGTAAAGCCACTCGCGCCCGCGGATCACTCCCCGGTCTCGGCGGCGCGTTGGGCGATCGCGCGCAGGATGTCGTAGCGGGTGATCACGCCCTCGAGCTTGCCGTCGTCGACGACCAGGAAGCGCCGCACCGCGGCGTTCTCGTCGCGCAGGAACTTGCCCGCGACGTAGTAGACGTCCATGCCCGACTCCACGCTGCGCGGGTCGGCGCTCATGTACTCGCGCACGGTGCCCGCGGCGACGTCTCCGCCCTGGCCCTCGGCGAGCAGACGCAGGCAGTCACGCTCGTTGAGCAGGCCGTGGATGGTGCCCTCGGCGTCGACGATCGGCACGCCGGTCACCCGGTTCTCGAGCAGAAAGGCGACCGCGTCGTGGATGCCGGTGTCCGGGCTGAGCTGGAGCGGTCTCTTGTCCATGAAGGCGGCGACTGTCGGTAGATCGTGCATCGGATCCTCCTCCCTGCGCAGTGTAGCGGCCCCGTCGCACGGCGTGCAACCGGAGGAGCTCCGCGGGGCGGGCGAGCGGGAAGGACGAGGCTTTTCCCCTGTTGCTGCTCCCCAGCACCAGCCGGGGAACAGCAACTCCGAGAGGCGGCTTTTCCCTTGCAATCGGCGGGGACAGCATCCATCGTCTCAGCTCGGTTTTTGGCTGATGGCGTCGAACAATCCACCCCCGCTCCTCGTCAACGAGATACGCGGAGTGGAAGGTCGGCGACCGACGCCCCGCTGTTCTGCATCCCCAAGGAGGAAACCCATGATGCGCCGCTCTGTCCTGGTCCTGTTGATGCTCGGGTTGGTCGCGATGACGCCCGGCTGCCTCAAAATGAAGATGCACTTCCACATCTTGCCCGATGGCTCCGGCAAGGTCGTCCAGACCTTCGGCAACATGCCCTACGAGCAGGTCAAGAAGATCCTCGTCGACAAGATGCAGATTCCCGAGGAGATGTTCACCGAAGAGCAGTTCGAGGAGAACAAGGAAGAGGGCGACGACCCCTTCGCCGATCTCAAGAACATGCAGGGCATCGTCTGGGACGAGCCGACCGAGTCGGTCGGTGAGGACGGCTGGACCTACACCACCGTCGTCGGCTACTTCGCCGACTTCAACGCGATCCGCAGCGCGGACGAAGACACGGACAGCCCCCTCAACGGCGTGCGCTTCGAGGCGACGGAAGCGGGCCACAAGCTGACCTTCCCCGGCGACGAGGACGGCGGCGAGGAGAAGCCCGCTGACGAGACCCCCTCCGATCCGGCGATGGAAGCGATGATGATGGACCTCCTCTCCTCGATGGAGCTCCGCGTCGAGTTCGAGATGCCCGGCGCGATCACCGAGTGCGACGAGATCCTGCAGGGCGAGCACGTCATCGTCGGCAAGCGCAGCGAGCGCAGCGCCGGCATCCTGTTCACCGGGCAGATGCTCGAGCCCGGCACCGAGCCGAACCTCGAGGTCACCGAAGACTTCGTCGTGACCTCCGGCGCCCCCGTCGACCAGGCCGCCCTCGCGGCCGAGGTCAAGGAAGCGCTCGCGCGCCACGCCGGCGAGTAGCGCCCACCCCCCGGGCCCGCCGCGCCGCCGCGCGGCCCGCGCGCACCGCGCCCTCGCAGAGCGGCACCCGCAGGTAGTCGCCGGCCAGGAACAGGCCCTCGACCGAGCCCTCGATGGCCCGGGCGAGGGCCCGCACCTCGGAGAACATCCCGCAGGAGAAGCGCGGCATCGCCCGCGGGCGGCGGACGACGTCGGCCCGCACGCAGCGGGCGTCGATATCGGGCAGGAAGGCGCGCAGATCAGCGAGCGCCTGGGCGATCACCGCCTCGTCCTCCGCGCCGCACAGGGCGTCCGACTGCGGCGTCGCGAAGTCGACCTGCAGCACGCTCCTGCCGTCCGGGAACATGTGCGGCGCACGGCGCAACAGGTCGACGGCGAAGGCCGCCCGGTGGCCCGCCGTGCGCGCGCAGACGTACACCCACTCCGGCCCCCGGAGCGCGCTGTCGAGGTGCAGGTTGACGAGCAGCACGCTGCTGTACGGCAGGGCCGCCAGCCGCGCCGCCTCCGGCAGCGGCAGCACCTCCGCCGCCTGCGGACCGCGCAGGGCGCAGACCACGCGCGCGGCGGGGAGCAGCCGGCGCCGCTCTCCCTCGCGCACCAGCACCCCGCGTACCCGCCCGTCCTCGACGACCACCTGCTCGGCCCGCGCACGCAGCACCGGCAGGCGCTGGGCCAGGGCGCGCGGCAGGGCGTCGTTGCCGGGCCGCAGGCCGTAGGTCCCGCTCAGGGCGCCGAGCTTGATGAGGCGCAGCATCATCGCCAGGCTGTGGCCCTCGGGCTCGCAGAAGGCGTAGGAGTTGACCAGCGGCCGCGCGGCGACCTCGAGGATGCGGCGGTTGCCGTGGCGCAGGAAATACTCCGCGACATCGACGTCGTCGAGCGGCTCCCGCGCCCGACCCGCGAACAGCGGCATGCGCAGGAGCTCCCGGAGCTGCCGGGCGACCGCCCACTGCAGCGCGAGGTTCTCCCCCAGCCCGAGGTGGCCGAGCCAGGGCACGGTCTTGGCAAAGGGCCGCGCGCTCCCCTCGTAGAAGATGCGCCCGCGCACGTCGATCGGCACGAGCTGGTCACCGAGGCCGACCTCCGCGAGCAGCCGCCGGGTCTCGCGGTAGCCGCCGTAGTAGAACTGCATGCCGGTCTCGATCCGCGCTGCGCCATCCCGCGCGG
>JAUIEM010000588.1 GCA_030428695.1 bacterium | reverse complement strand
GCAGCAGGCGATGAAGGCGAAGCCGAACAGGACCGCGCGCCGCTGCATCGGCTGAAAACCGACGCGCGACACGCGCCGCGCCAGGAGGTGGCGGACCAGCAGGCAGGCCCAGGTCAGCAGCAGCACGAAGTCGCACAGCGCGAGCTTCTCGCGCACGACCGGCAGCTCGGGCGAGAGCAAAAAGCCCGAGCCTGCGATGAAGGCCCACAGGCCGAGCTCCGGGCGCTGGAAGGTGATCCACACCGCGAGGCAGATCAGGGGCAGACCGACGGCGAGGACGGCGAAGGTCTCCACCTCAGGGCTCCCCGACGGCGCCCGTGTAGACGTCGGTGGAGTAGAGGATCTCGACCTGCCCGCCGGCCGCGTGCTGCTCGAACAGCGCCCGCAAGCCGTCGAGCATCGGCAGGTGGTCGGGATGCCCGGCGGCCGGCGCGTACGAGCTCGAGAGCAGCCGTCCGCGCAGCCCCTCGAAGTCGAAGCGCTGGATGTTCGGGAAGCGACTCCGGCGGTAGCCGCCCGCCCCGAAGAAGGTCGCGAGGGCGTCGGGATCCTGGTAGGTGCGGCGCACCGCGGCGTAGTCGGTGCCCCAGCGCTGGAGGAAGGCCTCGTAGGCTGCGAGGAAGGGCGTCTCCTCGATCAGCCGCTCGTTCCAGAGCAGCGCCGCCCCTCCGCCGGGCCGGAGGATGCGCCGGCACTCCCGCGCCACCCGGGGCACGTCGAACCAGTGGAAGGCCTGGGCGGCGAGCACGGCGTCGAACGACGCGGCGGGCAGCCCGGTGTCTTCCGCGGGGGCGGCGACGGCGGTGAAGCCGTCGCGCGCGCCCAGAGCGCGGACCGCAGCCGCCGCCATCGGCGCGTTGGGCTCGACGGCGTGGACGGTGAAGCCGGCGTCGAGCAGCGCGCGGGTCAGGATGCCCGTCCCGGCCCCGAGCTCGCACAGCGGCGCCCCGGGTGCGAGCCCGAGGGTGCGGGCGAGGAAGCCGGGCAGCTCGGGGGGATAGCCCGGACGGTAGCGCACGTAGCTCTCGACCCGGTCGGAGAAGCGCGCGGTGGGATCGCTGCTCACTGGATCCTCCTCGCCCGCAGTGTAGGCGGCGCCGGCCCGGCATGCAAAGCCGGCGTCACCGCTGCTCCGCCCCGCGCTGGTCAGGCCCCGCGGCGCGACCGGCGGGAGCTACGCGCGGAGCTCCTCGATCGCCTCGGCGAGGCCTCGCGGGTCCTCGCAGCGCACGAGCTAGTGTCCGCGGACGAACCGTGGCCTTGCCAGTCACCCGAGCTGCAAGTCGGGCAGGATGCCCACCATGGAGATGGGACACAATCTCGCGGGGAGCTGTACTCAGAAGTCGAGGATCTGCTCGACCCAGGTGGTGTCGGCGGTGCCCTTGATGTACGCGACCCTGTTGAGCAGGTCGGTGTGCAGCCCGATGTTGGTCTTGATCCCCTCGATCACGTACTCGTCGAGGGCCTGCCGCATCGCGTGGATCGCCTCTTTGCGGCTCTGACGGTGGACGATCACCTTCGAGATCATCGAGTCGTAGTGGGGCGTGATCGTGAAGCCGGCGTAGACGTGGGAATCGACCCGCACGCCGATGCCGCCGGGCTGGAAGTAGGTGTCGATGCGCCCCGGCGAAGGCTGGAAGCCGTTCTTCGGGTCCTCGGCGTTCACCCGGCACTCGATCGCGTGGCCCTTGAGCTCGATGTCCTCCTGCTTGACCGTCAGGCGCTTGCCGTTGGCGAGCAGCAGCTGCTCCTTGACCAGGTCCCAGCCGGTCACGAACTCGGTGACGGGATGCTCGACCTGCAGCCGGGTGTTCATCTCGATGAAGTAGTAGTTGTCGTCCGGGTCGAGCAGGAACTCGACCGTGCCGACATTGGTGTAGCCCGCGGCCCGCGCCAGCTTGACCGCGTCGGCGCCCATCCGTTCGCGCAGCGCGGCGTCGAGCCGTGGCGAGGGCGCCTCTTCGATCAGCTTCTGGTGCCGCCGCTGGATCGAGCAGTCGCGCTCGCCGAGGTGGATGATGTTGCCGTAGTTGTCGGCGACGATCTGGAACTCGATGTGGCGCGCGCTGCCGACGTACTTCTCGATGTAGACGGTCGCGTCGTTGAAGGCCGCGCCGGCCTCGGACTTCGCGGCGGAGAAGGCGTTGTACAGGCTGATGTCGTTGTGGGCGACGCGCATCCCGCGCCCGCCCCCGCCCGCCGCCGCCTTGACCAGCACGGGGAAGCCGATCTCGTGGGCGATGGCGAGCGCCTCCTTCTCGCTCTCCACCGACTCCTCCGACCCGGGGATCACCGGCACCCCCGCCTCCTGGGCGAGCTGCCGGGCGCGCACCTTGTTGCCCATCTTCGCGATCACCTCGGGAGAGGGACCGATGAAGCGGATGCGGCACGAGCGGCACACCTCGGCGAAGTGCGCGTTCTCGGACAGGAAGCCATAGCCGGGGTGGATCGCCTCGACGTCCGCGATCTCGGCCGCGCTGATGATGCGCCGGATGTCGAGGTAGCTCGACAGGCTGTTCGACGGGCCGATGCAGATCGACTCGGCCGCGTAGCGCAGGTACATGTTGTCGCGGTCGGCCTCGGAGTAGACGCAGACCGGGTCGATGTCGAGCTCGCGGCAGGCCTGGATGATCCGGCGCGCGATCTCGCCGCGGTTGGCGATCAGGATTCTCGAGAACATGAAGCGCTCCCTGGAGCCGTTGGCTGGAGGCGGAGGCTCAGGAAGGGCGGCGCAGGAGGAACAGCGGCTGGCCGTACTCGACCGCCTCGCCGTTCTCGACGAGCACTTCGACGAGCACGCCCGGGGCCTCGGCCTTGATCTCGTTCATCACCTTCATCGCCTCGATGATGCAGAGCACCGCATCGACGGCGATCTCATCCCCCGGCTCGACGAAGGTCGGATCCTCCGGGCTCGGCGAGCGGTAGAAGGTGCCGACCATCGGCGAGGTGACCTCGAAGTGGTTGTCGTCGACCTTCACCTCGGCCGGGCCCGGCGCCGCCGCGTGGGGCGCCGAGGCGAGCAACGCGGTCTCGCCTGGAGCGGCGGCCGCGACGATCTTCGGCGACTCGCGCGCCAGCCGGATCGAGCGCTCCCCGTCGACGAGGTGCAGCTCGCTCAGCTCATGGTCGGTGACGATCTGGGCCAGGCTGCGGATCCACTCAATCTCGAACTGCACCGCTGGGACCTCCGTCCGGGCTTCATCGCCCACCACGCTCAGTCGGCCTCGAAGACGAGGATGGTCGTGCCGACTTTGATCTGGTCGTCCGTCTGGAGCTGGATCTCCTTGACCTTCTCCGCGTTGACCTTCGTGCCGTTGCTGCTGCCGAGGTCGCGCAGAAAGAAGACGTCACCGCGCTTCTCGACGACGCAATGGCGCCGCGAGGACGCGCCGTCCTCGATCGGGATGTCGCAGTCGGACTCGCGGCCGATCACGGCGCGCTCCTGCACCTCGAAGCGCTGCGCGCCCTCGGGTCCCAGTACGATCAATCTCGCCATCGATCCCTCGAAGGTGGCTCTGAACCATGGTGTCGCAGACGGAGCGACAGGATACTCCCGGGCCAGGCGGATGTCAATCCGTCGCGGGCGGCGCGCGCGACCTTCCCACCGCGGTCGGCGACGCCGCGGATCCCGCCTCCCGTGCCGCGCGGCAGCGGGGTCTTCAGAAGGAACCCTGGTGGCGCGATCAGGCCCAGGGCCCGGAAAGGAACAAGTCAGGCGTTCGGGCGCGCCTGCGGCGTCGTGGTGGCACTGCCCCCACTTCGCACAACACCGTCAATCGAAGAAGTTGATCGACGAGGTCTGCCCGTCGAGCGTCAGGCTCCCCGCGATCACCTTCCACTTCGTCGCGACCTCTTCGTCACGCTTCACGGTGACCTGGACCGTCCCCTTTCCGATCTCACCCATGACCGCGAAGGTCAGGGTGCCGACGTCCTCTCCGTTCTCGGTCGTGAAGGAGTGCGTCAGGACTTCTGCGTCGATGGCCTTGCCGAC
>JAUIEM010000101.1 GCA_030428695.1 bacterium | reverse complement strand
GCTCGACTTCATCGTCGGTGTTGGTCAACGTGACCTGCGAGCGGAACTCCTGCGACTGCAGCCAGGGGCCGAAGGGCTTCCACTCGTCGTCGCCCGGGTTCTTCGGATCGACCGCCTTCTTGAAGAAGGGCTTCCACTCACCCGGCTCCTGGAACTTGTCGTTCGTGCCGCGCATGGTGATGGTGTTGTTCATGATGTCTTCGTAGCCCTGGGCGAGATCCTGGTCGGTGATCTTCTCGGGGCCGTACTTGGACTTCGAGTGCATGCACACCATCAGGGCGAGCTTCTGCAGCTCGTACTCGGTGAAGTACTCGCGCAGCGCGTTCTTCTCGACGCCATCGATCAGGCCGCCCTTGTCCGGCAGCAGGCAGTAGAGCGTGCTGTTCAGGCTGTGGCGGTTGCGGATGCCGTCCTTGTGGTTCGCGATGAACTCCTTCGCGAACCACTTCAAGCCACGCTTCTTGATGTCGTCGATGTCGAGCGAGGCGGGGTCAACATCGGAGAAGGTGTAGTCTTTCTTGTCGCCGTTGGTGTCCTTGAACGCCGCCTGCAGGACGTCGTCGGTCTTCTTGCCGTCCTTGATCGCCTGCAGGTACTCGAACAGCTCGTCGAGGAGCTTCTTCCACGAGCCCATGTACTTGACGACGCCGAGGGTCTCCTTCGCCGCCTCTTCGAGCTGCGGGATGGCCTCGATCTTGTCCATCGCCTCGACTTCCTTGCGCAGGCGCATGTTGGCGCCCATGCCGAGGTCGTGGAGGAAGCCGCCCCAGATCGCGAGGTTGTAGTACTTGTCCCAGCCGGGGCTCTTCTCGAATTCCTTGTAGTCCTCGGAGTAGACCCCGTTCGCGCTGTAGGGCTCGGCGAAGTACTTGACCCACTTCTCCATCTTCTTGGCGACGTCGACCGCGTGGTAGTGACCGTGGTCGGACCACCAGTAGAAGATCTTGTGCTTCTTGACGAGCTCTTTGGCGCAGTAGTCGAACTGCGTCGCCGCGTACTTGTAGATGCCGCCCTTTCCGGCCATGTCCATCGGTTTGGTGATGGTCGCGGGCATCTTGCTCTCGAGCGACTTGAGCTTGTCATCCTTCATCTTGTATTCGGGGTCGCAGCTGATGTTGAATTTCAGCTTCGCGCCCTGACCGGTCGGCTTGATCTCTGCGTCGTCCTTGATCGGGAGGGGCTTCTCGAGCGCCTCCTTGATCTCGGGCTTCTTGTACTTGAACTCGGCCGACTCGGCGTTGTCCTGATCCTTGGGCTTCAGAAACAGCTTCCAGGTCGCCTCGGCGCCTATCGCATTCTCGGTCGCGACCTGCAGGGTCACCTCGGATTCGACGTCGACCCGCTTGCCAGCCTCGAGGGTTTCCGGCTTTTGCGATTTCTTGCCCATGAAGCGATCCCCTTCTCTTTTGCCGCCAACGCTTTATGCACTCTGGTGGCGACGCCGGGTTGTCCTTGGCTTTGCGGAAGTTAAGTATATTGAGCGACATCGGGGTCCACAATAGGCCAACCCTCGGGTCGCAGGCCTGGACGTCCCTCCTGTCCTGTTCCCTATCCAGTGGTGTGTTCCCGGTTTGGAGCGGAAAGCCCCGGCCCGCATCGGGGCCTCGCCTTTTTTGACGGAGGGCGGACGTAGACTTCCACCATCGCAGCCCTGAGGGAGAGGAGACCCGGATGGCCAAGCTCTATTTCCGGTATGGAACCGTCGGCAGCGCCAAGACCCTGAATCTTCTGGCGGTCGCTCACAACTACCAGCAGCAGGGCAAGCGGGTCGTGCTCGCCAAGCCCGCGATGGACACCCGCTTCGGCGCGGAGTACGTCGTCTCCCGAGCCGGGCTGCGGCAGCGCGCCGACGTCTTCCTCGAGCCGGAGAGCGTCCTCGCCGCCGAGCGCTTCGCTGGCGTCTCCTGCGTGCTGGTCGACGAGGCCCAGTTCCTCAGCCCGAAGGTGATCGACCAGCTGCACGCCCTGACCCGCACCGCGGACATCCCCGTGATCTGCTACGGGCTGCGCACCGACTTCCGCACCCGCGCCTTCCCCGGCTCCGCCCGGCTGTTCGAGATCGCCGACAGCATCGAAGAGGTCAAGACCACCTGCACCTATTGCAACCGCAAGGCGGTCTTCAACCTCAAGCACAAGAACGGCGTCGCGACCGTCACCGGCCCGGCGGTCGACCTCGGGGCCGAAGAGAAGTACTTCCCGACCTGCCATCGCTGCTACCGCGAACAGCTCGCCGCCGCCCGTACACCCGCGGTCCTCGAAGCGGTGTCCTGAACCCGTTCCGGACGCTCGCCCCTCCGTCGCCTCCACCCGTCTTCCTCCGGACCGTGCCTGACGGGCCGGGACGGCGTCCGTGGAAGCGGTGCCGGGATTGCGTTCCGCCCGCCGAGGCGGCATGCTGGAGTACCCGATACCCGGGCGGAGGTGTACGCATGACTCGGTGCGGTCTGATCGCGATGTTGTTGGTCACGACCCTGATGGCCGATGAGCTGGACAAGAGCGCGTGGAAGGCAGCTCGCGAGGCCCTCGAGAGCGCCGTGCGCACGTCCGACGGCCCCGGCGTGATGGCGGGCATCGAGGCGGTCGGCGCCGACAACAGCGACCGCGCCGTCGAGACCATCCTCGAGGTCCTGCCCGCCTGTCTGGCCTTCGACGTGTACGAGGGAACCGTCGACGTGCTCGCCGGCATGGACGACCCGAAGGCGCAGAAGGCCATCGACAAGGCCGTCAAGAAGTCGCGGACGCCCTATCCGGTGCGCTTCCTGCTCGTCGAGGTGCTGACGGCGCGGGAAGATCCCGAGCGCTTCGCCGCGCTGCTCGAGGACGACGACCTCCGCATCGCGTTGCGCGCCGTCGAGCTCCTCGCGGCCCGGCGCCTGGCCTGGGCGGTGTCCCCGGCGATCGAGCGCTACGCGGAGCTCGAGCGGCGCGATCCCGACGGACGCCTGGCCGGCGCCCTCGTCAACGCCCTGACCCAGGTGCTCGGCGAGAGCGCGGAGACGGCCGAGGACTGGCGCAAGCTGTGGGAGATCCTCGAGCCGGACTTCGGCGCGGCGGGTCGCGAGCCCACCGGCGGCAGCGAGAGCACGGTCGTCGACCGCATGCGCAACCGGCGCCCGGACGACTTCACCGCGATCGAGGGGCTCGAGCCCGCCGACATCGTGGTCGTCAAAGGCATCTACGACGAGGTCGAGCAGGTGCTCGAGGCCCTCGACCTGCCCTACACCCTGGTCGAGCGCGCCGAGTTCAACGACTTCGACCTCGACCCCCGCGCGGTGCTGATCTTCAACTGCGACTCGGGAGAGACGCCGATCAACGGGGAGCTCGTCAAGGCCTTCGTCGCGGCCGGCGGCTACCTGTTCACCTCCGACTGGGAGCTGCAGAACGTCATCACCCCCGCCTTCGGCAGCACCCTGACGATGGCGGGCGCCACCGACGAGCACGAGTTCCCGATCGTGCCCGGCGAGCACACGCACCACCATCCGCTGCTGACCGATGTCTTCCCGACCAACCCCTTCGACCTGAAGAACTTCACCTGGCACATCGACGGCGCCTCGTACACCCTGCGCCTGTCGAAGAGCTGTGAGACCCTGGTGTGGAGCGACGACCTCGCCACCACCTACGGCGGCTTCGGCAGCGTCGCGGTGTACTTCCCCTTCCCGGCCCGCGCCACGGGCCGGCGCGGCGCCGTGCTGCACGTGCTCTCGCACTTCCAGAAGCAGACCGATCCCGACGGTGACGGCTTCGCGTTGCAGCAGCTCCTGCTCAACTTCATCGTCGCGAAGCAGAAGTCCCGGCGGAGCCGGTAGTGCACTTCTGGAAGCTCGAGGGCTGCGGGAACGACTACATCTTCATCGACGCCCGCGCCGCGGTTCCGCCCGACCTGCCCGCCCTCGCCCGCGCCTGGTCGCCCCGCCGCACCGGCATCGGCAGCGACGGGCTGATCGCGGTCCTCGGCTCGGACCACTGCGCCTTCCGGATGCGGATGTTCAACGCCGACGGCAGCGAAGCGGAGATGTGTGGAAACGGCATGCGCGGCTTCGCCAAGCTGGTCTTCGACCAGGGCTGGACGCGGGAGCGACGCTTCACCGTCGAGACCCTGGCCGGCACCATCGCGGTCGAGGTCAGCGCCGTCTCCGGGGGTCGCGCCACGCGCCTGCGGGTCGATGTCGGCGCCCCGCGCTTCGAGCGCGGGCAGATCCCGATGCTCGGACCGGCCGGCCGCGCGCTCGACGAGGACTTCGCGCTCGGCGACGAGACCCTGCGGCTGAGCGCCGTGTCGATGGGCAACCCCCACGCGGTGCTGTTCGTCCCCGCGCTCGACGACGCCCTGGTCGCCCGCGTCGGGCCCGCGATCGAACGCGACCCGCGCTTCCCTCAGCGGGTCAACGTCGGCTTCGCCCGCGTCGAGGACCGCGGCCGTCTGCTGCTGCGGGTCTGGGAACGCGGCAGCGGCGAGACCCGCGCCTGTGGGACGGGGGCCTGCGCGGCCTGGGTCCTCGGGCGCGCCCTCGGCCTGCTCGCGGAGGAAGGCGCGGTGCGACTGCCCGGCGGCACGGTCGGCGTCCGTTGGCCGGGGGAGGGACATACGGTGACGCTCGAGGGCCCCGCGCGGCTGGTCTACGAGGGCGATGCAAGCGTTGCCGTCGATGGCGCGATGCACTAACATAGCCCTGCATGTACAGCTCTTCGGTCTCGCCGCGAACGGTCGCAGACCAGCAGAGGGACACCGTGTCCTGCACCCCGCGAAGACCTGCGAGGTATGCCGCTCCCCCGCGGAGCGCCGTGCCCGTCGGAGGATGGCGATGAGCGCGCGCCGCCGTCCCGATGAAGATGCGGATCCTCCCGAGGAAGCGCCGGAGCCCGACGCCGCGACCTGGGTCTCCGGCCCCGGCGAGGGCTTGTCGGCGCTGGTCCGGGCGCTGCAGGACGAGGATGTGTCGACGCGGCGCGCGGCTCCGCTCCCTGACAGGGGGCCGGCCGAGGGGGCGGTCCCAGCGCCCTCGTCCGAGGCCCCTCTGCGCTCGAGCGACCAGCTCGGCTCCGAGGACTCCACGGTGCGCGCGCGGCGGCTCCCGCTCCCGGGCGACGACGGCCCGATCCTCGCCGGCCCGAAGGATTCGACCATCCGCCTCGAAGGCACTCCCGAGCGCGAGCTTCCCCGCTCCCCGGATTCGACGATCAAGCTGCCTGCCCGCCCGGCCTCGCGCCGGCCGGGCTCGTGCCGGCTGTCGCCCGGGGTGCCGCTCGACCTGCACCAGGACGAGCCCACGAGCGGCGGCGGCGAGGACAGCCGCTCGCCGTCCTCGATGCGCCTCGCGCCGGACGAGCCCCTCGACCTGCACAGCGACTTCGAGGCCCGGGTCGGCGCGGATCCCACCCTGGTCTCCGACTCGCAAGGGACGGTGAAGAACCTGTTCGACGACACCGACGACGACGTCTCCGAGACCGTCGTCAACCTGCCGGACGACCTGCGGGCCATCGTCGAGGCGAAGACCGTCGTCCTGTCCGAGGAGATCGGGCCGGACGAGCGGACGATCGTCGTCCCGGAGGGCTTCGTCGACCCCTCTGGCCCGACCCGGATCGGCGACTTCACCGAGCTCTCCGAGGAACAAGACGGCTGAGGGGCCGCGTCCGCTCGCCCCGACCTTGCGCGTTCCCCGGCCAGCTGGCAGAATCCCGCGCGAAGGGGGATTCCATGACAACTGTCGTTACCGGCGCCACGGGCCACGTCGGCATCAACCTTGTCCGCGCGCTCGTCGCCGAGAGTCGCCCGGTGCGCGCGCTGATCCACACCGAGCCCGGCGTGCTCGAGGACCTCGACATCGAGCGCGTCCGCGCAGACGTCACCGCCGCCGACACCCTCGCCACCGCCTTCGAGGGCGCGGAGACGGTGTTCCATCTCGCCGCCTGCATCTCGATCGACGGCGACCGCGGCGGTGAGGTGACGCGGACCAACGTCGACGGCGTGCGCAACGTCGCCCGCGCGGCGCTGCACGCCGGCGTGCGGAGGTTCGTCCACGTCAGCTCCATCCACGTGTTCCACCAGGCCCCGCTGGACGAGCCCCTCGACGAAGACCGGGCCCGCTGCCTGGAACCCTCCTGCTTCGCCTACGACCGCTCGAAGGCCCACGGAGAGCTCGCCTTGCGGGAGGTGATCGCGCAGGGCCTCGACGCGACGATCGTCAACCCGACCGCGATCGTCGGCCCGGAGGACCACGGGCCCTCGCGTATGGGCCGCGTCTGCCTCGACCTCTTCCACCGCCGCCTCCCGGCCCTGGTGCACGGCGGCTTCAACTGGGTCGACGTGCGCGATGTCGTCGCCGGCATCCTCGCCGCCGAGCAGCACGGACGCACCGGCGAGAACTACCTGCTGTCCGGGCACTGGCACGCGCTCGCCGGGATGGTCAGCGAGCTGACCGGCGTGCCCGCGCCGCGCTGGGTGGTGCCGATGTGGATGGCCCGCCTCAGCGCCCCCATCATGTCCTGGGGCGTCCGCATGCGGGGCGGGGAGAACCGCTACTCGGGGGAGGCGCTCGCGGCGCTGCGCGGGAACCGCGACGTACGCAACGACAAGGCGCGCGCCGAGCTCGACTACGCGCCGCGGCCGATGCGCGAGACCCTGCGGGACCTGTTCGCCTGGTTCGAGGCCGAGGGACTGCTCGCGCCGAAGCCCGTCGCGGTCTGACCCGGCAAGAACCGATACCGATACCGAATCCGCTGCCGATACCGAGGCCGGTCCCCGCGAGGGCGCCTCCTACTGGGGCGTGTAGATCAGGGTGTCGCCGTAGCCGCGGCGCTTGCCGTCGAGGTCGAGGGTCGCGCTGAAGCGGAAGATGTCGAAGCCGGTGAAGACACCGATCAGCTCGGCCAGACAGGTGATCGTGTAGGTCTCACCCGCCACCAGCCCGTCGTTCGCGAGCGCGGCAGGAACCGGCGGCAGCGCGAAGCCGAGGGTGGCCGCCGGCGTGAACACCGTCCACTGGCGGACCTGGTTCGCCGAGGCCTCGTTGACGAAGCGCACGACGTGGAAGCCCTCTTCGGGCTGCAGCGCCGAGCCGATCAGCATGATCGGCGTGATGCCCGTCGAGTTCGTCTCGATCAGCAGGCTGGGATCGCGCGGGAAGTCGGAATCGAACAGGCCGCTGACCCCGAGCTCGAACTCGAACGAGAACTCGTTGGACTGCAGGTTGATCGTCTTGAGCTGGTAGACCGTGTGCGGCAGATCGACGCTCTCGAGCAGCGCGGGATTCGGCCGGGTGAAGTCGAAGGTGCTGAACGCGGAGGTGATCTTGCTGAGAGGCACGTCGTAGAAGGCGGTGCGCAACACCCCCTCGCGCTGACGGCGCCCGAAGCTGTACTGCGCGCGGTCATGCGAAGGCGGCAGGTCGGCCGCGATCGCGTCCCCGAAGTCGAGGGGCGCGAGCTCGTTGCCGAGCACCAGGTCGACGGTGACGTCGGCGGTCGGCTCGAGCTGTTCGCCCGCCAGGCTGACCAGCGTGCCGTCGTCGTCGTAGCCGGCGCACACCAGCGTGACCTCGCGGCCCGTCGGCACGGTGACGCTGTAGTCCGGCTCCGCGGGACTGACGTCGTCCCGGGTAAAGCCTGCCGACGTCAGGGCGAAGACCGCCGGGTCCGACGACTCCAGCGCGAAGACTTCCCACGAGGTCGCGAGCGCGGTCGTGCCGAAGGTGACTGTTCCGGAGATCGTCACCACCTCGCCGACGCCGGTGAAGTCGGTGCGCACGATCGCGATGCGCATCGTCGTCGCGGTCGTGTGCAGCGAGGTGATGCTCCAACCGGGCTTGCCGGCGTTGATCATGCGCCGGCGCTCGTCGACATCGCTGTTCGGGACGACCGCCATCCCGGTCGAATCGCTGAGCACTGCGCCCGCGGTGTCGCTGTCGATCCAGACGTAGGCGTCTTCGACGGCTTCGCCGGTCAGGAAGTCGTAGACCGTGACCTGGATATCGCCGATCTTGCCGCCGAGCGTCTGGATCAGGCCGATCGGACTGGGGTCGGAGTCATGGCAGCCCACGGCGAGCAAGAGCAGGGGAAGAAGCAGCAGACGGGGTCTCATGGCAACCTCGAAACGGTGGTGGAATCCCGAGTCCTCCCCGGGTGCCGGATTCCGCCGCCATCGCCGTCGAAACGGAGAAGACGCAAGATCGGTGAGGACAGTCCTCATCTTGTACCAGAAAACCCGGCCGATTCACCGGGATTTCGTCGCGAGGGCCCGGAGGCCGCTTGAGATCGGGCGCTTCTAGTCTCCGTCCAGCGAAGCCGATGGAGCTTCGCTGGGGAGCAGCGCAGAAGGCCCGAAGTGCCGAAATCCGGGGCCTCCGGTTCCGCGGCAGGAATCCAGGTGCATCGGACGGGGGAGGTACCTCCCGGCAAAAAGCCCGTCGGTCCCGTTCGAAGCAGACACGCGCGTCTGGATAGAATAGGGCGTGCGCTGCCTCTTCGTCGATCGCCTGCGCCCGTCCTCGATCTGGACGCTGGTCGCCAGCCTCAGCCGCGGGCTGCTCGCCCGCGGCGCCGAGGTGTGGTGGGCCGCCTGGGACGACGGTGTCGCCGACCCGTCGGCGCTGCCCGCCCCGCCGGGGGTGCGCACCCGCCTGCTGCCCGTGCCGCCGCGCTTGCGCTCGCGCGACCTCCTCCACCAGCACGCGGTCTTCGCGCGGGCCTGGCACGAGCTCCTCCGCGCGCTGCGCCCGCAGCTCGTCCACACCCACTTCTGCGTACCCGGCGCCTGGGCGCGGCTCGCTGCGCGCGCGTCCGGCGCGGCGGTGGTCGCCACCCGGCACGAGCTCGCCGGCTCCCTGCGCTGGCCGCTGTACGCGGCCGAGGTCGCGAGCGCGGGCGCGGTCGACGCGCTGGTCGCCGTGTCGCGGGTCGTCGCCGACTCGTACCCGCGCCGCCACGCGACCCGTGTGATCCCGAACGGCATCGCGCTGGAGGCCCCGCTGCGCCGCCCGGGCCCGACCCTGGTCAGCCCCGGCCGGCTCGCGAGGGTCAAGGGCCAGCACCGCCTGCTGCGGGCGCTGCCGGGCGTCCTGCGCCGGCACCCGGAGCTCCGCGTCCGGCTGCTCGGCGAAGGCCCGGCGCGCCCCGGCCTCGAGACGCTGCGCGCGCGGCTCGGGCTCGAGCGGGTCGAGCTGCCCGGGGCCGTCCCGCGCCCGGCGCTGCTCGCCGCCCTCGCGGAGGCCCGCGCGGTGATCGTGCCGAGCGACGGCAGCCAGGAGGGCTTCGGGCTGGTCGTCGCCGAGGCGATGGCCTGCGGAGCGCCCCTCGTGGTCAGCGACATCCCCGTGTTCCGGGAGCTTTTGGGGAACCAGGAGGAGCGCGCGCTGTTCTTCGACCCCCTCTGCCCCGGCAGCCTGCGCCGCGCCCTGCTGCGCCTGCTCGCCGCCCCGGAGGCGGCGGCGCGCCGGGCGGCGCGGGCGCGGCAGAGGGCGGAGGCCCGCTTCGGGGAGGAGACGATGGTGGAAGCCTACCTCGCGCTCTACGACGAAGTCCTCGGGAGGAGACGATGAAGCGCCCGCGGGTCAGCGCGATCATCACCGTCTACAACGCCGCGGACACCGTCCAGGCCGCGGTGCGGAGCCTGCTCGCGCAGAGCTTCTCCGACCTCGAGGTCGTCGTCGTCGACGACGGCTCGAGCGACGCGACGCGCGCTCGGCTGGCGGCGCTGAAGGACCCGCGCCTGCGGGTCCTTCAGGGCGGCAGACGCGGCCGGGCGCCGAGCCTGGTGCGGGCCTGCCTGGCCGCGCGCGGAGAGCTGATCGCCAACCTCGACGCCGACGACCGGGCGCGCCCCCGGCGCATCGCCGCCCAGGTCGGCTTCTTCGCGAAGCACCCGGACCACGGCTGGCTGGGCACGGCGGTCGAGCGCCGCGACGCCCTGCGCGGTGAGCACACCCTGCGCCGCTATCCCGAGGCCGACCCGGAGGTGCGCCGCCAGGCCGCCCGCTGCATCCCGTACTGCCACAGCGCGGTGATGTTCCGCAGCGCCCTGGTGCGCGAGGGGCTGTGCTACGACCCGCGGCTGCGCTTCCTCATCGACTTCGAGCTCTTCCTGCGCGTCGCCGCCCGCTGCAAGGTCGCCAACCTCCCGGAGGTGCTGGTCGAGCGCGACGTGCGGGCCGACAGCTTCTTCACGCGCCGCTTCGGGCGCTTCCGCCAGAACCTCGCCCTCGCCCGCCTCAACGCCCGCGCCGCCCGCGCCTTCGAGCTGCCGCTGCGCGAGCGGCTCAGCCCCTGGCTGCGCCTCGGCTACCCGCTCCTGCCCGTCGGCCTGCAGCGCCGGCTGCGGGGCGCGTTCGGCCTGCGGGAGACGGCGCTGGATCGGGCCGCGGGCGGGCGGTAGAGTGGAAGCGGGGGAAAAGGACATGCCAAGGCCGTGCTTCCTGATCGCCCGGGCACCCCGCTAGCCGTGCCGGGCCGCGCCATCTTCGTCGAGAGCTACCCCCAGGGGATGTTCGGCCAGCAGAAGCTGCTGCTCGAGCTGTTGCGCCGCTGGCCGGCGGAGCGCCCGCGGCCGCTGATCGCCGCGCCGGCCCCCGGCGCCTTCACCGCCCAGGCCGAAGCGGAGGGCCACGACGTGCGCCTGTTCCCCTACCCGCCGGCGCTGGCCGGCTACGGCGGGAGCATCCTCCGGCGCCGCGGCTGGCGACGCCTGCGCGCCGGCGCCGAGGCCGCGGCGTACGGCGCCCGGCTGCGCGCCGCCCTGCGCCGGCTCGACGCGCGCGGCGTGTTCTGCAACGACACCCGCGGGCTCTTGACCTTTGGCGCCGCCGGCAAGAGCCTCGGTCTGCCCGTGATGTTCTGGGACAAGCTCGATGCCTCCCTCGGCGCCCTCGACCACTGCAAGCTGCCCCTGTGCGACCGGGCGGTGCTGATCAACCGGGCGGTCGCCGGGAAGTACCCGCTCTGGCAGCGCCGGCTCTACGCCCGGCGCCTGGTCGAGCTGCCCCTGCGGGTCGACCTCTCCCCCTGCTTCGACGCACCCCGCGGCGCCCGCGAGGAGCTCGGCCTGCCGCCGCAGGCGACGGTCTTCGGCATCGTCGGGAGCATCACCCATCGCAAGGGACACGACCGCATCTGGGAGGTCTGGCCGGCGGTCAGGGAGGCCCTGCCGGACGCCCGGCTGCTGGTCGTCGGCAGCGTGCCGGACGACGCCCGCGCGTACCGGGCGGCCCTGCCGGAGCTGCCGGGGATCCGCTTCCTCGGCTTCCGCGACGACATCCCCGCCCTGCTGCGCGCCCTCGACGTGCTGCTCGTGCCGTCGCGCCGTGAGGGCCAGGGGCTGGTGATCGCCGAGGCCGGGGCCTGCGGCGTGCCGACCATCGGCGCCCGGGTCGGGGGCATCCCGTTCGCCATCGGGCCGGGCGGGCGGCTGTTCGAGGACCGGCGTCGGCTGCGGATGCACATGCTGGACCTCGGGCGCGACCCCGCCCTGCGTGCCGAGCTCGGCAAGCACGCGCGGGAGCGGGCCGTCCGGCTCTTCCACCTCGGCCCGCGCAGCGCGGTCGCCGACCTCTTCGGGGAGCTGATCGAAGCCCGTGGCTGAGCGACCCTGGCGCATCGCCCACCTGCAGCTGCTGCCGCTCCTCTCCGGCGTGCAGCGGGTCAGCCTGCAGACCCTGACCGCCCTCGACCGCGAGCGCTTCGCGCCGCTCTTGATCTGCGCGCGCCCCGGCCCGCTGAGCGACGAGGCGCGCCGGCTCGGGCTGCCGGTGCGCTTCGCCTCCTGGCTGCGGCGGCCGATCGCGCCCTTCGCCGACGGCCTCGCCCTCGCCGAGCTGACCGCCCTGGCCCGACGCGAACGCCTCGACCTGTTGCACACCCACTCCTCGAAGACCGGCTTCCTCGGCCGGGTGGCCGGGCGCCTGGCCGGCCTGCGGGCGGTCGTCCACACCGTCCACGGCTTCCCCTTCGCGGCCGCCGGCTCGACGCCGAAGCGCCTGGTGTACCGGGGGCTGGAGGCGGTCGCGGGGAGGATGTGCGACGCCCTGGTCGTGCTCAAGCCCGAGGACGCCGCGACCGCCCGCCGCCTCGGCGTGCCCTCCGGGCGCATCCACCTCCTGCCGAACGCCGTCGACACCGCCCGCTTCGCGCCGCCGCGCCCCGGCCGCCGCAAAGCCGTGCGGGCCGGCCTCGGCTGGTCGGGGCTGCGGGTGGTCGGGGCGGTCGGCCGGCTGTGCGCGCAGAAGCAGCCGCTCGCCCTGATCGCGGCGGCGCAGCGACTGCCGCGGGCGCGCTTCGCGTGGATCGGGGACGGGCCGATGATGGACGAGGTCGCCGCCGCTGTCGAGGCGGCCGGCCTGCTCGGGCGCTTCGAGCTGCTCGGCTGGCGGCAGGACATCCCCGGGCTGCTCGGCGCCCTCGACGTGTTCGTGTTGCCGTCGCTGTGGGAAGGGCTGCCGCTCGCCCTGCTCGAGGCGCAGGCCTGCGGGCTGCCGGTGGTCGCGAGCGCGATCCCCGGCAACCGGGACGCGGTCGCCCACGAGGTCGACGGGCTGCTCGCCGCCCCCTACCCCGAAGAGCTCGCCGCCGCGATCGACCGGCTCCTGACCGAGCCCGCCCTCGCCCGTCGGCTCGGACACGCCGCCCGGGCCCGGCTCGAGGCGATGCTCTCGCCGGAGGCGCGGGCCGCGCGGCTGGCGGAGCTCTACCTCAGCCTGCTCGAAGGGCCCGACGCAGGCGCCGCGCCAGGCGCAGGGCGGGCACCGGCAGGGCGGCCTTGAACAGCAGCGTCGCGAGCAGCGGGCGGAAGCGGCGCGTGCCGAGGCAGCGCGCCAGCACCTCCCGCGCCCGGTCGGGGCGGTCGCGGGCGATCCAGTCCGCGGCGTGCTCGAGGCGCAGTTTGTGGCCGAGCTCGCGGGCCGCGGGCGGGACCTCGGGCGCGCGCTCGAGGCTGCGCAGGAAGGGCGGGTAGACCGGCGGATGCGCGACCGCGCGCTGGCGGTTCGGGGCGTCGTCCCACTGCACGGCGAGCGGGCGCGGGCTGTAGCAGACCGGGAAACGCAGGGCGAGCCGGCCGAAGAAGTCCGGATCCTCGCCCCAGCGCGCGCGCTCGTCGAAGCCCCCGGTGCGGGCGATCGCGCTGCGCCGCACCAGCGCCGCCGAGGGGTTGATGAAGTAGCCCTCGCACATCGCCTCGAAGTAGCGGATGCGGGCCGGCGGCCCTTCCACCGGCACCCTGTCTGGCGGGACGAGCGGCGCGCCCCCCCCGTCGAGCTGGCAGCAGCAGGCGAAGCCCGCCCCGGGGTCGGCGGCGAGCAGCCCGGCGAGGCTCTCGAGGAAGTCGGGGGCCCAGGTGTCGTCGGCGTCGAGGAAGGCGACGAGCGGGGCGCGGGTCGCCAGCAGCCCCCGGTTGCGGGCGGCGCTCGGGCCGGCGTTGGTCTGGCAGAGCAGGCGCACGCCCGGGGTGGCGGCGGCCCGCTCGGGGCCGTCGTCACGCGAGCCGTCGTCGACGACCAGCACCTCCGCCGGCGCCCGTGTCTGGGCGCTGACCGAGGCGAGGGCCCGCGCGATGCTCGACCCCTTGTCGTAGAGGGGGATGACGACGGCGATCGCGTCGTGCGGAGGGATGGCCTAGCCCGCGGCTTCCGCGAAGGACGACTCGATCTTCTGCTTCAGGGTGCCGGCCTCGTGCATCTCCATCAGGATGTCCGAGCCGCCGAGCAGCTCGCCGTCGAGGAAGACCTGCGGCGTGGTCGGCCACTGGCTGAACTGGACCAGCGCCGGGCGGATGCTCGGGTCGTCGAAGATGTTGACGACCTCGAAGGGCTTCTCGTACAGCTTGACGATCCCGATCGCGCGGGCGGAGAAGCCGCACATCGGCATGTCCTTGTTGCCCTTCGCGAAGATGACGATCTTGTTCTTCTCGACCTTTTCCTTGACGTTTTCGGGCGTCCACATCGCGGGTTCCTCCTGGCCGGTGCGCTCTTTCGACCGGCGCTCTGTGATCGCGGTACTGTACCTTATATGCCGGGCGTGGAGAAGCTTTGCCTCGGCGCTTGTCCCAGCCCGGCTCCGCCGTCCGCTGCTGCAGTTTGCCCCGTTTGATTCACCGGGATTTCTGCTGCGGACCCGGATGCCGCAGATCTCGGGCACTTCGAGCCTTCTGCGCTGCTCACCTATGGCGCTGCATGGGCTCCGCTGCTCGAAGACTCGAAGCGCCCGATCTCAAGCGGCCTCCGGGCCCTCGCGACGAAATCCCGGTGAATCAACCGGGTTGACTCCGGCGCAGGGTCGGAATTAACATGCCCTATGGTCCTCTCGAGGAATGGGTCCCGCTCGAGAAGGGGGGGCTGGCTGGCGTCGCAAGCGTTGCGATCGCGCTGGCCGGGCACGGTCCCGAGGCTCCCACGCGGCGCAGGTGCGCGACTTCATGCTATTTCGCTCAGACGAAGCCATTGCGCGGATGGCGATCGAGGCGGGCTGGATTTCGGCCGAGCAGGTCGCCACCTGCGAGCGCCTGCAGGAACAGCTGAGCAAGCCGATCCATCTCGGCCACCTCCTGGTCAAGAAGGGCTACCTCGACAAGAGCCAGCTCAGCAGCCTGGTGCAGCGCGCCCGCACCGAGAGCCGCGCCGAGGTCAGCGCGTTCCAGGACCACGAGCCGCCGACCGGCCAGCCTCCTCCGGACGAGATCGTCGTCGACGCGATCCGCGCGCTCGGCCTGGTTCCGGCCGATGAGCTGAGCCGGCTGCGCCGACAGGCCGCCGTGATGCGCCAGCCGCTCGGCCAGGTGCTGGTGCGCGAGGGCGCGCTGTCGGCCGAGACCTGGATGCGCTTCGTCGAAGACCTGCGCGACGGCAGGATCCCCGCGCCCCCGACCCCCGATGTGACCGTCACCCCGCCCCTCGTCTCCGAGCCGGAGTTCGACACCGCCCCGGTGCTGCCGCCGCGCCCGCGCGAGGCCCGCTCGGACACGGTCAACGTGTTCGACGAGCGGGACAAGAGCGGCTCCCGGCGGAAGCTGACCCTGCGCCTGCCGCCGGTCGCCCTGCCCGAGGATCCCCCACACATCGCGAGCGCCAAGCGCCGGGCCGAGAAGATCGCCGCGGACCAGCAGCAGCGCTCGAAGACGAGCTCGCGGCGTTTCCGCCGGCGGAAGAAGAAGACCTCCGACTCCGAGAGCGCGCCGGAAGAGGATCCGCAGACCGCCGACACCTCCTCGGCGACCAAGCTCAGCCTCGAGGAGGCGCTGCACGGCAAGGGCGTCGCGATCCCGAAGAAGTTCGGCAAGTTCGAGGTGATCGAGGAGCTGGCCCGGGGCGGCAAGGGCGTGGTGTACAAGGCCTGGCAGGAGAACAAGGGCCGCCACGTCGCGCTCAAGGTGCTGCGCGCGGGCCCCAACTGCACCGAAGACGAGGCCGAGACCTTCCGCAAGGAGGCGCTCGCCGCCGCCAAGCTCAAGCACCCGAACATCGTCAAGGTGTACGAGGTCGGGAGCATCCACGACACCCCCTACTTCACGATGGAGTACGCCGAGGGCAAGTCCCTCGCCTCGTACATCAAGCGCAACCCCGACCTCGGGCAGATCCAGCGGCGCGTCGCGCTGCTCGCGCTGGTCGCCGACGCGGTCGAGTACGGGCACCGCCAGGGCATCGTCCACCGCGACCTCAAGCCGGGGAACATCCTGATCGGCTCCGACAAGCGGCCGCGGGTCACCGACTTCGGCCTGGCCCGCGACATGGCGATCAGCACCGACGCCTCCGGCGGGGCCGCCGGCACGCCCTACTACATGCCCCCCGAGCAGGCGCGCGGCGAGGCGCTGGACGGGCGCGTCGACGTGTACGCGATCGGGGTGATCCTCTACCAGCTCTTGACCGGGCGGGTGCCGTACAAGGGCAAGACCCCGCTCGAGATCTACCACAAGCTGCTCGAGCTAGCGCCGGTCGCGCCGACCGAGCTCAACCCCGACGTACCGCTCGACCTCGAGCTGGTCTGCCTCAAGGCGATGGCGAAGAACCGCGACGACCGCTACCAGACCTCGGGGGAGCTGGCGGAAGACCTGCGCCACTGGCTCCACGGCGAGGCGGTCAAAGCGCGCAAGGGCGGGGCGCTGTCGAAGTTGATCCGGAAGTTCTGGACCTGAGCCGCGGGGGCGGGGCCATCGACAGAGAACAGGGCGCCTACCTGATCGCGATCGAGGGCCCGGACTGCGGGCGCTGCTTCCCGTTGGGAACGCGCACCACGCTCGGCAGCGGCAGCGCGGAGAGCATCTCCCTCAAGGACCGCCGCGTCCCGCCGCGCGCCCTCGAGCTGCTGCGGGACGACGGCGTCACCCGCTTTCGCAACCTCGACCCGCCGCGGCGGGTGATCGTCAACGGCCAGGTCGTCGAAGAGGGCAGCCTGCAGTACGGCGACTGGCTGGCGATCGGTGGCTCGACCCTGGTCTACGCCGTCGAGTCCCCCTTCGCGCCGAACGTCGACATCTGGGAGGGCATCGACGACGGGGCCTTCGAGATCCAGTCGACCCGTCCCCCCTACGCGACCACCCGCCAGCTCCTCGACAGCCTGCCCCGCCCGGCCGGCGACGACCCGCGACTGATGTACCTGTGCAAAGTCTGCCTCGAGCTCTCGCGCCTGCAGGATCTGCGGGCGATCGGCGACCGGGTGCTCGCCTTCCTGCTCGAGTTCTTCCCCGCCGAGCGGGTCTTCCTGCTCGTCGCGAGCGACCGCGGCCCGCGCGCCCTGCGCCTCACCGCGGCCCGCGCGCGGGCCGGGCCCGATCCCGGGCCGGAGCACTTCTGCCGCAGCGTCGCGCGCAAGGTCGCGACGAGTCACACCTCCATCCTGAGCACCAACCCGGCCAGCGACGACCGCTTCGAGCCCGGGGAGAGCGTGTTCGAGCTCGGCATCCGCGCGATCCTCTGCGCGCCCCTGCTGCGCGACCGCAAGCTGGTCGGCATGGTGCAGCTGACCTCGAGCCGCAAGGGGGCGAGCTTCAGCGAGACCGACCTCGAGCTCCTGACCGCGATCGCCTGTACGGTCGCGATCGCGGTCGAGAACGGCATGACGCGGCTCAAGCTCAGCGAGCAGACGCGCAACCTGTTCTTCCTCAGCCGCGCCAGCCAGGAGCTCAGCTCGGTCCTCAACCGCGAGCAGATCATCCGCGAAGGCGTCCGGCGCGCTTGCAGCATCATGGCCTGCACCAAGGGCTCGCTGATCATCGCCCGGGACGACGGCGGGCTCGGCCTGGCCTTCGCGGTCGGCATGCCGAGCGCGCTGGTGCAGAGCCTGCAGAAGCGCCCCTTCGAGGCGCGCCGGGTGCGCGAGGTGCTGCGCACCGGGCGGCCGCTGCACGTCGTCAGCACGAGCGAGGAGACGGCCTCGGGCGAGTGCAATATGCGGTACGCGACCGGCTCTTTCATCATCGTGCCGGTGCGGAACCTCAAGGGCGAGGTCTTCGGCACTTTGAGCATGACCGACAAGCTCAACGGCTCGCCCTTCCAGGGCACCGATGTCGAGCTGCTGACCGTGTTCGCCAGCCAGATGGGCACCGCCCTCGAGAACGCGCGGCTGTACGAGCGGGCGATCACCGATCCCCTGACCGGCCTGCACGTGCGCCATCACCTCGACCTCAGCCTCGGCGACACGCTGCGCGAGCGGCCCTTCGACGAGCTCTCCCTGGCGCTGCTCGACCTCGACGACTTCAAGCAGGTCAACGACCGCCACGGCCACCAGGCCGGCGACGACGTGCTGCGCGCGGTGGGGTCACGGCTGCGCGACGCGCTGCGGCCCAAGGACCTGTGCGCCCGCTACGGCGGGGAGGAGTTCGCGATCATGATGCCCGGGGCGGGGCGGAAGGTCGCCGCGCGCATCGCCGAGCGCCTCCGCGCCGCGGTGTCCGAGCGGGCCTTCACCACCCGCGCCGGGCGCATGACGATCACGGTCAGCGTCGGGGTCTGCGTGTGGCGGCCCGGGGAGACGCCGACGGAACTGCTGGCGAGGGCGGACAAAGCCCTGTACTCTGCCAAGGGGCAGGGGAAGGACCGGGTCGTCTTCTCCGCCTGACGGGCCGGGGCGGGGACACTTGTCGTCCGAACACGCAGGTGGTAGACTCGCCGGCCTTCCGACGAGACCGCGACGACGGCGGGTGGGCGCGCATGCTTGCGAGTATCAAGCCTGGTGACCTGGTGGGCAAGACCAGGATCAAGCGCCGCATCGGCCAGGGCAGCATGGGCAGCGTGTTCCTCGGCCACCACCTCGACCTCGACATCGAGGTCGCGGTCAAGCTGCTCAACGTCGACCTGAGCTCGGATGACAAGGCGCGCGAGCGCTTCTTGCGCGAAGGCCAGCTGCAGGCGAAGCTCGACCACCCGAACATCGTGCGCGTCCACGCCCTCGGCAACGACGACGGCTCCTACTATCTCGCGATGGAGTTCGTCGACGGCGTCAACCTCGGCGACGTCGTCGGCGACAAGGCCCTGCCCCAGACCCAGGCGCTCAAGGTCCTGTGGGACCTCGCCCAGGCCCTGAAGTACATCCACGCGAAGGGGCTGATCCACCGGGACATCAAGCCGAGCAACGTGATGATCCGGAAGAAGAACAGCAGCGCCGTGCTGATGGACTTCGGCCTGGTGCGCCCCAAGCAGGGCTCGAAGCTGACCGCGGTCGGCACGATCATGGGCACCGCCAACTACATGCCCCCCGAGCAGGCCAACCCCCGCGGGGGCTTCGGGCCGATCAGCCCGCAGAGCGACCTGTATTCCCTCGGCGCGACGTTCTACAAGCTCTTGACCGGCAAGGCGCCCTACGCGGCGAACAATCCGATCGAGACGATCATGAAGCTCCTCTCCGAGCCCCTGACCCCGCCCCGGGAGATCAACGCCAAGATCGCCCCGGAGGTCGAGGACATCTGCCTGTGGTGCATGGAGAAGGAGCAGAAGAACCGGGTCGACACCGCCGACGCCTTGCTGCAGGCCCTGGTCGCCTTCACCAAGGGGCGCTACAAGATCCGCCCGCTGCGGGTTCCGCCGCCGGTGACGCCGAAGCCGACGCCGAAGCCGAAGCCGACCGTGGTCGGGCCGAAGATCAAGCCGCGCAAGCTGCCGACCATCGAGCCGCCCGTCCGGCCGAAGAAGGAACCGAGCACCGAAGGCCGGCACCTGTCGAGCGCCGAGGTGCTCGCCCGCAAGGCCGCCGCCACCGCCGAGAGGGCGCGGAAGACCAAGGAACGGGCCGCGACCCGCAGCTCCTCGGGCTCGCGCAAGAAGCGTCGCACGAAGGCGAGCGGTGAGCGGCGGAAGAAGAGCGATACGCGGCGCAAGCGGGAGAGCACCGAGACCCGCGAACGCGAGGTGGCGTCAAAAACCAGTTCCGCCACGGTGGCTGTGTGGATACTATCGGGTATCCTGTTCGCGTCCATCGTCGTACTGCTGGTCTATCGAATATTGGGGGACTGATGTCCTTTCCGCGCACCGAACCGGACCTGATGGGGAAGACCGTCGGCGGACTGCGTCTGGAGAAGACGCTGTACCGCGAGGGGGCCGAGGTCGCCTACCTCGGCCGCGCCCACAAGGGCGACGCGGCCGTCGTCGTCACGATGCTGCGCCACAGCGACGACGAGCTGACGGTCCGCTTCCTGGAAAAGACCAAGACCCTCGTCGCGCTCGCCCACGACAACCTGCCGCGCTTCCTGACCTGTGGCGACCACAAGGCCAAGCGGTTCATCGTCTCCGAGCATGTGCCGGGCAAGAACCTGAAGGAGCTGGTCAAGGACAGCGGTCCGATGCCGATCGAGCAGGCCTTCGGCTTCGGCCAGTGCCTGATCGAGGCCCTGTGCGCCCTGCACGACGCGGGCCTGGTGCACGGCGGCATCCGCCCGAGCGCGGCCATCGACGCGGGCGAGGGCCGGCTCGTGCTGATGCCCCCGGTGCTGCCCTCCCCGGCCTCCGCCGACAAGCTGATCACCGGCGGCAGCCTGCGCGGGATCAACTTCATCCCGCCCGAGCAGGTGATGGCCCGCACCGACCCCTCGGTGCTGAGCATCCAGTCGGACATCTACAGCGTCGGCGCGGTGCTGTACTTCATCCTGACCGGGACCCGGCCCTTCGACTCCCCGTCGCCGGCGATCACCCGCCGCAAGGTGCTCAAAGAGGCGCTCGTGCCCGCGCAGAAGCTGCGCGAGGAGATCTCCGAGGAGGCCTGGTCGATCCTGCTCAAGGCGATGGCAAAGCTCCCGGAGCAGCGCTACCAGAAGGCCCGCGACATGGGAGACGACATCACCCGCCTCCTGCGCGGCGAGACGCCCCGCGCGCACACCGAGCCGAAGCCCCTCGAGTCGCCCGACCTCGCGCCCGATCCGACGCCGAGCAGCGGGATGAACCCCGAGCCGCAGGAAGGCCAGGCCGAACGGGCCAAGAAGGCGCGGCAGGCCATCTCGCGGCTGATTCCGGCGTTCAACCTCGACGACGAGGAAGAGGAGAAGCCGAAGGGGCCTCCTCCCAAGCCGACGCCGCTCAACGTGTGGCTGATCCTGCTCGGGGTGATGGGCGTGACCGCGGTCGCGATTCTCGCCTGGGTCTTCCTGCGCTCCTGAGGGCCCGGAAAGGAATAAGGGCCCGGAAAAGAATAAGTCAGGCATTCGGGCGCGCCTGCGGCGTAATTGTGGCACTTGCCTCACTCCACCTCCACCGCCACCACTCGTACCTCGTGGTGTCGGTGTTCGGCCGCTGCGGCCGCGGCTCCTCGTTCCTCGGTGCCGAGACCTTGCTGTTGGGATGGGTATGCGTCATTCGCCAAGCACCACAATTCCTGCCGCATCCGCACCCTCGGTGTTCGACTTCTTCCTTTCCGGGCCCTGAGGCATGCGACGACGTCTCGCCTGGCTCCTGCTCCTGCCTCTCGCCTTCGTGCTCGTGCTCGCCGCGCGCACCGTGCTGGTGCGTTCGCGGCAGGTCACGCCCGGGCCCGCCCCCGTGACGGTCGCGGAGTCGACGGCGGTCGCGCGGCTCGCCGGCGCCCTGTGCATCCCGACCGTCAGCGGCGAGGCCGAGCCGATGCGGCGGCTGCACGCCTACCTGCGCGAGAGCTTCCCGCGCACCTTCGCGCAGCTCGAGGTCGAGACGGTCAACGAGCTCAGCCTGGTGCTGCGCTGGCCGGGCAGCGACCCCTCCCTGCTGCCGATCCTGATGCTCGGGCACCTGGACGTCGTCCCGGTCGAGCCCGGCACCGCAGGGGACTGGACGCATCCGCCCTTCTCCGGCGCGGTCGCCGACGGCTACGTGTGGGGCCGCGGCGCCCTCGACAACAAGCAGGGCGTGCTCGGCTGCCTCGAGGCCGTCGAGACCCTGCTCGCCTCGGGCTTCTCACCGCGGCGGGGCGTGTGGCTGGCCTTCGGCCACGATGAGGAGATCGGCGGAAGCGACGGAGCGCGGCAGATCGCCGCGCTGTTCGCCGCGCGTGGGCGGCGCTTCGACTCGGTGATCGACGAGGGCTTGCCGATCGCCGGCGCGGGCATGGTGCCGGGCATCGCGACGCCGGTCGCCCTGATCGGCATCGGCGAGAAGGGCTTCCTCAGCCTGGAGCTGACGGCGCAGGGCGCGGGCGGGCACTCGTCGACTCCGCCGCGCTCGACGCCGATCGGGATCCTCGGGCGCGCCCTCGCGCGGCTCGAGGAGAACCCGATGCCCGCGCGGCTCGACGGGGCGATGGGCCGGACGATGGAGGTCCTCGCGCCGGAGGTCGACCTCGGCACCCGGGTCGCTTTCGCCAACCTGTGGTGCTTCGACTGGCTGGTGCTCTCGCAGCTCGGCGAGAACCCGCCCGCCGACGCGCTGGTGCGGACGACGACGGCGGTGACGGTCTTCCGGGGCGGGGTCCAGGACAACGTGCTGCCACAGTCCGCGCGCGCCGTCGTCAACTTCCGCATCCTGCCCGGCGACACCGTCGAAGATGTCGAGCGGCACGTGCGGGAGACCGTCGACGATCCCCGCGTGACGATCGCCCTGCACCTCGGCGAGCCGGGCGACGACCCGCCTCCCCTGGCCGACACCGCGGGCGCGGCCTACCGCCGGCTCGAGGCGACGCTGCGGCAGTGCTTCCCCGAGGCGATCGTCGCGCCCTCGCTGGTGTCCGGGGCGACGGACAGCCGCCACTACCGGGCGCTCAGCGACACCGTGCTGCGGGTGATGCCGGTGCGGGCGAGCTTCGACGACGCCGCCCGTGTGCACGGCACCGACGAGCGGCTGGGAACGGCGAACTACGCGGAAATCTGCGGCTTCTACGCACAGTGGGTGATCAACAGCTGCGAGTAGGTCTTCCGGATCCGACGGGCGAGCGGGACGGGCGGAGCGGGCCGAACGCCCCCAGCGAACAGGCGCGCGCGGGCCGCACGCGGGTGATCCCGTCTGATGCACCGGGATTCCTGCTGCGCCCGGATGCCGCAGATCTCGGGCACTTCGAGCCCTCTGCGCTGCTCACCTGTGGACGGTGTGCCAGCCATGGGAACGGGCTCCGCTGCTCGAAGACTCGACGCACCCGATCTCAAGCGGCCTCCGGGCCCTCGCGACGAAATTCGGTGAATCGGCCGGGTTGATAATGATCTCTCAACCTTGGCCTTGCGCCTCGATGACGCTACATTGGGGACATCGTCGGGCGGACCGGTGTCCGTTCTGGCGTCCGTCGTCGGCCCCGCCGCTCGGGCGGGGCCGCCAGCCCGAGGTACTGCCATGGCTTCCCTGTTGCGCTGGTCGCTCCCCGCCCTCGCCGCCCTGTTCATCGGCTGCGCGGCGACCGACCACCACGATCATGATCACGACCACGATCACGATCACGCACACCACGACCACGATCACGCACACCACGATCACGCTCACGACCACGACACGGATGATCCGGAGATCCGCGCGCTGCGAGAGGCCGCCGCGAAAGAGGCGGCCGCTCCCGGCGGGACCCAGCGCACGGCGTGGGATCCCTCCGAGCAGGACGAGCACGACCACGACCACGATCATGATCACGGCCATGTCCCCCACGACCACGACGGCGACGGCGTCCCCGACCACGGCCCCGGTGAGCACGTCCCCCACGATCACGACGGCGACGGTGTCCCCGACCACGGCCCCGGTGAGCACGTCCCCCACGATCACGACGGCGACGGCGTCCCCGATCACGCTCCGGCGGATCATCCGCAGTCGAAGAGCCAGAGCAGCGACGATGGCTGCACCTGTTGCGAGGAGAGCGCCGATGTTCCGTAGCCTGCTCACGGTCCTGCTCCTCAGCTCGGCGCTCGTCGCCCAGGAGCCGCTCCGCGTCGTCACCAGCCTGCCCTGGCTCGCCGAGCTCGTCGAGCAGATCGGCGGCTCCGATGTCTCCGTCGAAGCCCTCGCGCCGCCGGGCGAGGATCCCCACGGCATCCAGCTCACCCCGTCACAGGCCAGCGCCCTGCGCAAGGCCGACGCCTTCATCGAGAACGGCGTCTCGCTCGAGATCTGGGCGGACGACCTGCTCGAGGCCTCGGGGAACGCCGCGATCCAGCGCGGCGCGCGCGGTCACCTCTACGCCGCCAGCGGCATCGGCACCCTCGACCGGCCCGCCGCGGACGCGGACCAGGAAGGCCACAGCCACGCGGGGGGCAACCCCCACGTGTGGCTCGACCCCGCCAACCTCAAGCCCGCCGCCCGCAACGTCGAAGGCCTGCTCGCCCGGCTGCGGCCGTCCTCCGCGGACGCCTTCGCGGCCCGCCGCGAGGCCTTCGAGGCGACCTTGAACGAGAAGCTCTACGGCGCGCAGCTGGTCGAGATCCTCGGCCCCGAGCTGCTCGACCGCCTGCACGCCAACGGCCGGCTGCGCAGCTTCCTCGAGCAGAAGACCTTCGGCGCCGACAAGAAGCCCCTCGCGACCCTGGCCGGCGGCTGGCTCGAGCAGGCCTGGGACCTCGCGGGCAGCGAGATGTTCGCCTTCCACGCGACCTGGCGCTACCTCGAGGTCGGCTTCGGCTTCCGGGTCGTCGGCAACATCGAGGAGAAGCCGGGCATCCCCGCGTCCCCGGCGCACCTGGGCCGGCTGCAGGAGATCGCGACCGAGCGCGGCGTCAAGGCGATCATCCTCGCGCCGTACTACCCGGTCTCTCGCGCCGAGGGCCTCGCCGAACGCATCGGCGGCCGGGTGATGGTGTTGCCGACCCAGCCCGGGGAAGTCGACGGCGCCGACGACCTGTTCGCGCTGTACGACGAGCTCTTCGCCCGCCTGCGCAGCGTCCTCGAGGAGTAGCGTTGGGCAACGACCCCCCCCAGATCGTGCTGCGCGACGCCACGCTCGGCTACCCGGGCAGGACGGTGCTGCGCGATGTCGGCCTGCGCATCGACAAGGGCGACTTCCTCGCCATCGTCGGCCCGAACGGCTCGGGGAAGACGACCCTGCTGCGCACCGTCCTCGGCATCCTCCGGCCCCTCTCGGGCACCTGCCTCTGCACCGCCCGCCTCGGCTACGCACCCCAGCGCAGCCAGCTCGACCCCGTGTTCCCGCTCAGCGCCCTCGAGGTCGTCTCGATGGGGCTGCTCGGCACCCGCCCCGAGCCCTCGAAGGAGGAGGTGCGGCAGCGCGCGGAGAAGGCCCTCGAGGCCTGCGGCATGCTCGCGATGAAGGACCACCTGCTGCGCGAGATGAGCGGCGGTCAGAAGCAGCGGGTGCTGGTCGCCCGCGCCCTGGTCTCCGACCCCGAGGTGCTGATCCTCGACGAGCCGACCAACGACCTCGACCTGCAGGGCGAGCACGAGGTGATGGAGGTGCTCCTGCGCCTGCACGACGAGGCGGGCAAGACGATCGTGATGGTCAGCCACATCCTGCAGGTGGTCGCCCGCTACGCCGAACGCCTGGCGGTGATCTTCCAGGGCACCCTGAAGAGCGGCACGCTGCGCGCGATGCTGACCCGGGAGCAGATGCTCGAGCTGTACGGCATCCCCGTCGAGGTCGGCGCCTTCGGCGGACACCTGACCGTCGTGCCGGCGATCGGGGGACGCCACGGGCTCGAGGAAGGTGACGATGGCTGAGCTGATCGACACCTTCACGATGTTCATCGGCAGCTACGGCGTCACCCTGGCGATGGGGCTGGTCTGCGCCTACCTCGGCCTGTACTGCGTGCTGCGGCGGATCGTCTTCACCGGCGTCGCCCTCGCCCAGCTGTCGGCTGCCGGCGTCGCCGGCGCCTTCTTCCTCAAGGTCGCCGGTCCCGCCTCGTGGATGGCCGGCGTCGACGCCTACGGGCCGACCGCCGGCAGCATGGCGATGTCGCTGCTCGGGATCCTCGGCCTGCGACGCCGCGGCGGCGACCACCGCCTGACCCCGGACGCCCGGGTCGGCATCGCCTACGCGGTCTCCGCCGCGGCGGCGCTGCTGCTGGTCGGACGCAGCAGCGAAGGGCTGCAACAGCTCAAGGACATCATGGCGGGCGAGGTGCTGCTCGCGACCTCCGGGACGGTCATCGTGCTGCTGCTCGGGCTGGTCGCCGTCGCCGCCGTGCACGTGGTGTGGCGGCGCGAGTTCCTGCTCAGCTCCTTCGACCCCGAGTTCGCCCAGGCGCGCGGGCTGCCCCTGGCCCGCTACGAGCTCGCCCTGCTGATCTCCCTCGCGGTCGCGGTCGCCCTCTCCCTGCGGGTCGGCGGCCTGCTGCTGGTGTTCGCCTACCTCGTGCTGCCGCCGGTCGCCGGGCTCAGCCTCGGCCGCGGCCTGCGCCAGGCGACCCTGTACGCCCTCGCGACCGCCGACACCCCCCTCGGGGCCGGGGCGGTGGA
>JAUIEM010000100.1 GCA_030428695.1 bacterium | reverse complement strand
CTCCTCGTCGATCCAGCCCTGGGCGACCAGCTTGCGGGTCAGGGGCGTGCCGCGGTACAGGCGGATGCCCATCAGCGCGATCACCGCCGTCGGCCGGCAGTCGTTGATCGTCGCGATGGTCTGCTCGATGGTCTCGACGGTCTCGCCCGGCACGCCGAGGATCAGCGAGTGGTTGAACTTGATGCCGTACTTCCGGCACCAGCGGGAGCAGTCGCGCACGTCGTCGACGGCGAAGGACTTGTCCATCGCGTTGAGCCCGACCTCGCTCGCCGCGTCGGTGCCGAAGTCGATCGAGCTGCAGCCCGCGGCGGCGAACACCCGGAACAGCTCCTCGTTCGCGCCGGCGGGAGAGACGTAGGCGGTCCACCGCACCTTCAGGCCGCGCCGCAGGATCTCCTCGCAGATCGCGATCGCGTGGGCGTTGGGCAGGTTGAAGACGTTGTCGACGAAGAAGAAGTAGTCGACCCCGTAGACGCGCAGGCAGTGCTCGATCTCGTCGACCACCGAGGCGGGGCTGCGCTTGCGGATCTTCGTGCCTTCCAGGAGGGGATAGGTGCAGTAGCAGCACTTGAAGTAGCAGCCGCGCTTGGTCTGGATGTTGATGCTGCCGCCCTGCTCGAAGTAGCGCCCGACATCGAGCAGGTCGCGGGCGGGCAGCAGGCTGTCGAAGTCGACGGCGGCGCCGCTCGGGTAGTAGATCCCCGGGATGCCCCAGGGCCCCTGGAACAGGTTCGGCGGCGGCTTCCCGGTCTCCTCGAGGCTCTTCGCCAGGGCCCGGAACAGGTTCTCCCCCTCGCCGACGATGCCGTATTCGACGCCGAGCTTGCGGTAGAACTCGTCGGGAAACAGCGAGAAGGCCGAGCCGCCGACCACGATCGGCACGTCCGGGCAGACCTCGCGGCAGCAGCGCACGATGGTCTGGTAGTGGGGGAGGTAGGAGACAACCTTGGGGAAGGCGACGTTGTCGACGTTGCGGATCGACAGCCCGATCAACGCCGGCGCCTCGCGACGCAGGGCCGCCCGGAGCTCGTCCTCGAAGACCTGGTGGAAGTTGAGGTCGAACAGCGCACAGTCGTGGCCGTCGAGGCGCGCGGCGGCCGCGACGTAGCTCACCCCGATCGGTGGGACCGGGTCGGGCATGCGTTCCTGGTTGGCGTTGATGAACAGGATCTTCATGCGCACAGGCTACCAAATCGGACCGCGAAGGGAAGGTATCGCCTGCCGACCTTCGCGCCAGCCGGGCTCAGCGCTCCTTCAGCCAGGCCTTCCACATCCGTGCGGTCGTGATGGTCTGCCCGGTGACCGCCTCGAGGGCGGCCTGGATCGCCTCGGCGCGGGGGGCGTGCGCGGGGTCTTCCTCGAAGTCGCCGAGCTTGTCGATCAGCACCTCGATCGCCTCGTCCCCGCCGCACATCTCCAGGGCCCGGGCGGCGGCGACGGCCACGGACGTGCGCTCGTCCTTCAGCATCTTGTCGAGGGCGTCGATCGCCTTCTCGGTGCCGTTCTGGCCGAGCGCCTCGGCGGCGGCGATGGTGCGGTCCTCGTCCTCGTCCGGCACCTTCTTCAGCGCCTTGACGCCCTCCTCGCCGAGCTCCGCGCAGGCCTGGATGGCGGCCGCGGCGAGCCCCTCGTCGTCGTGCTCGACGTGCTTCTTCGCGAGCTTGGCGAACTTTTTCTGCATCTTCTCCGACAGCCCGCGCGCTTCAGCCCAGGCCTCGGCGGCCGCGGCGATTTCGCCGTCCTTGGCCGCGTCCTCGATACGCTCGAGCAGCGCCTCGGCCTCGTCGTCGGACAGGCCGAGCCCGCCGAGGTTGACCTCGAGCCAGGCGAAGGCGCGCTCGCAGGCCGCGCGGTCGACCGTGTGGGCGAGGCCGGCGACCTCCTCGTACTCGACCTTGATGCCGACCTCCTCGAGGCGACGGACCGCCGAACGGCTCTGGTCGACCGGCACGATCGCGTCGGCGGTGCCGTGGATGACGTAGAACACCTGGCCCTTCGCCTCCTCGTCGTCGGGGATCGCCTGGATCAGCCCGCCGGAGTGGGGGATGACGCCGCGCACCCGGGTCGGCTTCTCGAGCCCGAAGCCGAAGGCGAAGAAGGCGCCGCGGGAGAAGCCGGTCGCGATCGTGCGCCCCGGTCCGAACTCCTCCTGGAGAGTCTCGAGCATGCCATCGACCGGGTCGATGTCGGCCGCCTCCCAGGCGGCGTTGTTCGGCGCGTCCGGGACGACCAGCAGGGCGTCGGAGAGGAAGTCGAAGGTCTTGAGCACCCGCATGAAGTTGGTGTGCACGTCGCCCTGGCCGTGGAAGGCGGCGACCATCATGCCGCCAGGACGCCAGCCGCGGGGGACCCGGATCGAGCAGGTCACGCCGTTGACCTCGCGCACCTCCTGGCCGGGGAGTCCGGCGCACAGGGTGAGCACACAGAGAAGGACAGTCGCGCGCACGAGGCACCTCCTGGGGAATTGCGATACCTCTTCTACGGGAGTCGGGCGTGGGCGTTGGGTGGACGGGAAGGGGGCGGGCTCCTGGGGGGAGTGCGGGCCGGCGGGCCTTCCCCCAGAAGCCCCAACCCCAACGCCCCCCGTCCGGGAGTCCGCGTCGCGCGCGACGACACCGAGACGCTATACTGGCGTCCCCCATCCCCCGAGGAGAGCCGATGGAATTCGCCCCGCGCCAACGTTGGTACAGCAGCTCCGAGCCCGAGCTCGGCATCGGCACGGTGCTCGCGGTCGAAGGCCGCGACCTGCGCGTCGTCTTCGGCGCCCGCGGCATCACCCGCCTGTACGTGACCGACGGCGCGCCGCTGGTGCGCGCGCGGCTCAGCGTCGGCTCGATGGCGCGCGGCCGCGACGGCACGCGCTTCACGGTCGAGGAGGTCGAGGAGCGCGGGCCGCTCTTGCGCTACCGCGGCGAAGGGGCGGTGCTCGACGAGGTCGACCTCGCCGATACCCTCGACCTCAGCTCGGCGCGGGACCGCCTCAAGGCCGGCCAGCTCGAGCACGACGCCCGGCTGTTCGACCTGCGCTGCCGGGCGCGGCGTCTCGAGCACCGGCTGCAGTCCTCGCCCTGGCGCGGCTTCCTCGGCGGGCGCATCGCCCTCTACCCGCACCAGCTCTACGTCGCCGCGGCGCTGAGTGAGCGGCACCGGGCGCGGGCGCTGCTGTGCGACGAGGTCGGCCTGGGCAAGACCATCGAGGCCGCCCTGTTGATCCACCGCTTCGTGCTGACCGGGCGGGCCGCGCGGGTGCTGGTGCTGGTGCCGCCCGGGCTGGTGCACCAGTGGTTCGCCGAGCTGTTCCTGCGCTTCCACCTGCCCTTCCAGGTCGCCGGCCGCGCCTACCTCGACGACGCCGAGCTCGACGACGAGCTGCCCGGCCTCGAGACCGGCGCCCAGCGCGTGATCTGCCCCTTCGACCGGGCGGTGGAGGAAGACTGGAGCGAGGGCTTCGACCTGGTCGTCGTCGATGAGGCCCACGGCATCGAGCCCGACACCCCGCTGTTCGCCACCGTGCGCGAGCTCGCGGCGGAGAGCCCGCACCTGCTCCTGTTGACCGCGACGCCGGTGCAGGCGGGGGAGCGGGGCCACTTCGAGCGGTTGAAGCTGCTCGATCCGGCGCGCTTCACCGACTACGAAAGCTTCCAGCGCGACCAGGAGCGGGTCGTCGAGCTCGCCTCCCACGTCGCGGCATTGGAAGCGGGGAAAGCGCCGGAGGCGGCGGCCCTCGCGCCGCTGCGCGCCTTCCTCGGGGCGGCCGCCGAGGAGCTCGAGCCGTGGCTGGAGCAGGCTCCGCACAGCGCGGAGGCGCGCGAGGAGCTGCTCGCCGCGCTGGTCGACGGCTACGGCCTGGGGCGGCTGATGTTCCGGAACGTGCGGGAGCGGGTCGGCGGCTTCCCGCTGCGGAAGGTCCACGCGGTCGAGCTCAAGGGCGACGTCGAGGCCTGGAGCGAGGAGTTCCGCGCCCTCCACGACGCCTACCAGGGGCGCGCGGAGAAGCCGTCCTTCGGCCGGGCGGGGAAGGACCCGCGCGTGCGCTGGCTGGTCGAGCTGCTCGACGGGACGGCGGACAAGGTGCTGCTGTTGTGCGCGAGCGCGGCCCGCACCGTGTGGCTGGAGAAGTTCTTCCGGCGCCGGGGAGACACCGTCGCGACCTTCCACGAGGGCATGTCCCTCCTGGAGCGCGACCGGCAGGCGGCCTGGTTCCAGGACCCCGACGGCCCGGCCCTGATGATCAGCGCCCCGCTCGGGGCCGAGGGGCGCAACTTCCAGTGCGCGAAGCATCTGGTGCTGTTCGACCTGCCCTTCGACCCCGAGCAGGTCGAGCAGCGCATCGGCCGGCTCGACCGCATCGGCCAGGGCGCCGAGATCGCGATCCACCTGCCCTACGTCCCCGGCACTCCCCAGGAGCGCCTGCTGCGCCTGTTCCGCGACGGCCTGGGGCTGTTCACCGCCCCCTGGCACGGCTCCCTGCAGTTCCACCACGACTTCGCCGGCGAGCTCTACACCCAGTGCACCCGCTCGAAGGACTCGACCTTCGACAAGTTCCTGCGCCGGGTGAAGAAGGCCGACAAGGCGACCCGCAAGGAGCTCGAAGCCGGGCGCGACCGGCTGCTCGAGCGCAGCTCCTTCGCGCCGGAGGAGGCGCGGCGCATCCGCGACGGGATCGCCGGGCTCGACGAGGACCCGCTGCTCGAGCGGCTGGTCCTCGGGCTGCTCGAGGCGAGCGGCATCGCGGCCGAAGAGCTCGGCGCGCGCAGCTACCTGTTGACCCCGGGCCCCGACTACCACTCCGCCCTGCCGGGCTTCCACGATCAGGGCATGCGCGTGTGCTTCGACCGCGCGGCCGCCCTCGAGGCCGAGGGGACCTTCCTGAGCGGCGATCATCCGATGCTGCGCGCCGCCCTCGAGGCCCTGCTCGCCCAGGGGAAGGGCAACGCCTGCGTCGCGGTCGGCAGCGGGCCGCGGCCGGGCCTCCGGGTCGACGGCCTGTTCGTGCTCGAGAGCACCGCGCGGGCCGAGACGCGCGCGGAGCGCTTCCTGCCCCCGACCCCGATCGTGCTGCGCAGCGAGGTCGACGGCGCCATCGTCGAGCCCGGCCCCGCCGCCCCGCGCCGGGCGGTTCCGCCGCCGACCGCGGCGATCGCCGCGCTGCAGAACGAGCGCCTGCTCGCCAAGGTCGAGGACACTCTCGAAGCGCTGCGGGCGGCGGCCGAGGAGCGCGTCCCGGGGCTGGTGCAGGCCGCCCGGGAGCGCATGGAGGCGCAGCTGGAACCGCATCTCGCGCGGCTCGAGCGGCTGGCCCGGCGCAACCCGACGGTCAGCGCCGAGGAGCTCGAGGTCGCCCGCGAGGAGCGCGCGCGGCTGCGGCGGGAGCTCGGGGAGACGCAGCTGCGCCTCGACGGGCTGCGGGTCGAGCTGGTGATGCCGGGTTGAGGTCCTCCGGGGCGCTCCTCCGGCTGGACCGGAGGGCGCACGCCTGCCATCGTGGAGCGGAGGACGCGCCATGCACCGTCTCGCCCGGATCTTCCTGCTGATCGGTGTCTGCCTCTTCGCCGTCGGTTGCCGCGAGATCGACCGCGTCGAGGGCGGCACCCACTACAACTGGTACACCCTCGACGAGGACATCGCGCTCGGCGAGGAGGTGCTCGCCTCCGCCCTCGCCCAGGGCCGCGAGACCTCCGGCATCGTGATCGACGCGCCGGAGCTGCAGCCGCGGCTCGCCCGGATCGCGGGGGAGCTGGCGGCGGTCTCCCACTACCCGGAGCTGCCCTGGGAGCTGCACACGATGAACGCCGCGGCGGTCAACGCCTGGTGCGCGCCGGGCGGCAAGATCATGGTCTACGTCGGCCTGTTCGTGCAGGCCGGCGAGGGCTTCGTCGACCTCGACGACGAAGACGAGATCGCCGCGGTGCTCGGCCACGAGATCGCCCACGCGACCTGCCGCCACGTCACGCGCTCCCAGTCGGTCTCGAAGACGGTGTGGTGGAGCCTGTTTCCGGCCTACCTCGTCGCGCTCGTCATCGTCCCCGAGCTGACCAGCGTCTGGGACCTGACCTTCCAGGGCGGCTTCGGCATCTGGTCTGCGAGCTACTCCCGCGGCGACGAGGCCCAGGCGGACATCGTCGGCGCGGAGTACGCGGCCCGCGCCGGGTACGATCCGCGGGCCGCGCTGCGCATCTGGGCGCGGGCGGACGAGCTGTACGGCAGCGACTTCGAGCTGTACGGCAGCCATCCGCCGAACGACGAGCGCGTCGCCTTGCTCGAGGCGGAGATGCCGCGCCTGGTCGAGCTCTACGAGCGGGTGCGGGGCGGGGAGGATCCGCCGGCGTGGCGTTGGGACGAGTAACGGCTGTGATGAGGAGTCACCATGCGTAGCATCTTCCTGTTTCTGTGCCTGTTCGGCGCGCTCCAGGCGCAATCGATCGAGCTCCGGGTCCGTGTCGTGGGCGGGACCCTGGAGGAAGGGCAGGGCGCGGTCCTGCGCTTCGCCGAGGCGGTCGAGCCGCTGGCGTCGCTCCAGGTGGACGGCGAGGGCTTCCGGGCCGGGCTCGAGGGAACAGGGCCGATCGAGGTCCGCTTCGAGGCGGGGCGCTACACCGCCGAGGACGGTAGCGAGCGCGTCCTGAGCGCGGAGCGGCCGCTGGCGGCGGTCGCGGTCGTCGGCGAGACGGGACGGGTGACCGTCGAGGTCTCGGCGCTGTCGACGATCAGCGCCTTCGCCGCGCGCAAGATCGCGCTGCTCGAGAACCCGAACGCGGCCGTGCAGGGCTTCACCGCCGAGGTCGTCGAGCAGGCGAACCGCTACTACCACGACTGGATGTGCCACGACCTGGTGCGGGAGTCCCTCGAGCGCCTGCCGGAAGACGCGGCGCTGTTCCTGTCCGGGACCGGCGACTGGGTGCTGTGGTCGCTGTTGTACTACCAGCGCGTCGAAGGGCTGCGGACCGACGTGTCCGCCTACGATCAATACGGCATGGCGCTCGACAACATCTTCGCGATCGACCCGCTCGGCGAGCGGCACATCGACGGCGTGCCGGCCGAGGTCGCGCGGCAGCGGGCCGGACTCGCGGAGCGTCTGCAGGCGCTCGCGGCGACCCTGGGGAAGCCGGCGGTGTCGATCTTCGACCTGCGCGAACACCTCTACCCCCACGAGATCGATGCGCTGCGGATCTGGAAGCAGGACCTCCTCGTGCTCTCCGGACGTCCCTGCTTCGCCGCCGAACGCATGGACCTCGGCACGCTGCCGGGAGACTGGGCGCTCGCGTGGCAGCGGATCTTCCCGGCGATCGTCCCGGCCGCCGAGCACGATCCCGACGCGCCCTGGCTCGCGCTTCCGATCCGGGGGCTGACGGTCCGCCCGGAAGAGCCGACGACCCTGTGTCCGCCCGGCAGCGTCGAGCGGCCCTTTCCCCCCGGCCATCGCGCCTCGAGTTACGTCTACTGCTACTACCTGGAGCGCCGGGCCTTCCACGCCTACGACCGCGGCGCGATGGACCTGGCGCGGACGCTGTTCGAGACGGTCACCGACGTGATGCCGACGACGAGCAACCAGTTCAACATCGGGGTCGCGCGGGCCGCACAGCTCGCGGAAGCCGTCGCGGGCGGCGCGGACTCGGCCACGATCGCGACCTTGCGTGCGGATGTGAGCGAAGCCTTCTCGGGCGTGCTGCTGATCGCGGCGAATGCGCCGGCCTACCCGTGGATGCCTGCGGAGGAACCGCGGACGCTGTGGCTGACCGCCATCGACCAGCTCGGTTCCCACGGGCTGGTCAGCGCTCCGGACCCCGCGCCGGTGTGCCGATTCGTCATCCGTGTGATCGAGCGCCTGCTCGAGCGTGCGGAGCCGGACTTCGAGGCCTACCGCAAGGAACAGCTCGAACGGACGGGGCGGCACGCCACCCACCCGGTCGAGAGCGGGCTCCGCGAGCGGCTGCAGGGCTGGAAGGAGCATGACGCAGTTGACTAGCTCTCCTCTACCCTCCTTCTCCGACGTTCCCCCACAGCGCAGACCTGGACCCTGCGCGGGCCGGCATCGAGGCCCAGCCCGGCGTCCTTGGTGTGTCCCCTCCGGCCATGAGTGGGATGCTCCTCCCGGAATCTCGGGGAGCTTCACCGACACAACACAGGCGCTGCGTGCGCCCCGACCAGAGGTGAGCCCGCGGCCCACCCCCTCAACAACAGCCCAGCTTCCCCCGCACCTGCTCGAGCGCGTGCCGCACCAGGCCGAGGGCGCGCAGCACGGTCGCGTGCTCGGCGGCGGGGATGTGCCGGAGCAGCTCCGCCAGGCCGGCGTCGGTCAGCTGGCGCAGGCGCTCGGCCTCGGCGCGGCCGGGTGCTGTCAGGCCCACGGCGACGCTGCGCCGGTCGTCGGGGTTGCGCTCGCGCTCGACCCAGCCGCGCTTGCGCAGGCCGTCGACCAGGCGGCTGGTCGCGCTCGGGCTGGAGCCGAGACCGGCGGCGAGGTCGGAGGCGGAGAGCGGGCCGGCGAGCAGGAGCTGCAGCGCGACGCACTGCGGGACGCTGACCGTCCCGCAGCAGACCTGCTGGCGCTCGAGGAAGCCGATGCTGCGGCAGATGGCGAGGAGCTCCGCGGCGAAGGGGCTCACGCGGGCTTCCGGGCGCTGATCTTGTAGCTGAAGACCGTGCCGAGCACCTGCTCGATGCGGTCCTCGCCGAAGGCCTGCACCGCGGCCTGGACCATCGGATCGGCGAGGGCCGAGGCGAACATGTCGCGGGCCGGGGTGCGGCTGAACTCGAGGTCGACGAAGCCCGCGTCCCGCATCGAGGCGAAGTAGCTGTCGGCCACCTCGGCGCCGGCCACACAGGCGACGTAGGCCGCGGCGCTGGCCTTGACCGCCTCGGGCAGCGGGGCGCTGAGCAGGATGTCGGAGACCGCGACCCGGCCGCCGGGCTTGAGGATGCGGAAGGCCTCGCGGAAGACCGCCGGCTTGTCCGGGCTGAGGTTGATCACGCAGTTGCTGATCACGACGTCGACCGAGTCGGACACGATCGGGAGCTTCTCGATCAGCCCTTCGCGGAACTCGACGTGGCCGGCGACGCCCGCTTCCACCGCGTTCTTCCGGGCCCGGGCGAGCATCTCCCGGGTCATGTCGATGCCGATGACGTGGCCGGTGTCGCCGACCTTCTTCGCGGCGAGCAGGGCGTCGAGGCCCGCGCCGGCGCCGAGGTCGACGACGACCTCGCCGGCCTGGAGGGCGGCGAGCGCGCCGGGGTTCCCACAGCCGAGGCCGAGGTCGGCGTCGGCCGGGACCTCGGTCAGCTCGTCGGCGCTGTAGCCGAGGGTCTGGGAGTGGGTGGAGGGGCCTCCGCAGCAGCCGCTCTGCCGCTTCGCCACCTCGCCGTAGCTGTCGCGCACCTGCGCGCGGATCTGGTCGGCGGTCTGGTCCATGGTCTGTCCTCCTCGGGATCGCGGACCCACGCCGAGGACTTTATTTGCGGTATGCAACTTTTGCAATAGGAAAATTCCTCTCACGCCGGCCGGAGGGCAGAACGCGAGGTTCTTGGGGATCGTACCGCACGAGCGCCGGCGGGGGGCTCAGGGCAGCTCGAAGCGGACCGTGGTCGTGCCGGAGTACTGGAGGTCCCCGACCGTGTAGACGCGCAGCTCGTAGTCGCCGTCCAGGGTGCCGTGGACGTAGTCCGCGGCGAGGAAGCTCAGGTCGTAGACCAGCGGCGAGCCCGGCACGAGCTGCTCGGTGTTGACGAACAGCATCCAGCGGATGTGGGCGCCCCAGCTGTAGCACTGCTGGCCGTTCTTCCACAGCTCCGCGTTGATGCGCTGGGCGCTCTGGTAGGTGATGTCGATCGTCTCGGTCGAGCTGTTGACCAGCTCGAGGCGGATGCGCATGTCGCCGCTGTCGTACACGGCCTTGTCAGCCTGCACGATCACCTCGACGCCCGCCGGTTTCGGGTAGACCGCGCCGCCGATGCTCGCGCTGGCGAGCTTTGCGACGACCGGCCCGGCGATGTTGCTCGAGCTGTACTGCACCAGGCCGATGCCCGGGCACAGGACGAACTCGGTCAGGCCCGCGTCGGAGCACTGCGAGGACACGGAGTAGGCCAGGCAGTGGTAGAAGGTGCCGGCCGGCGTGTCGATGGTCGCGTCGTCGTCGACCAGCGTGAAGGTCGCGTCGTCCAGGCACATCGCGAGCGCCGACACGGGGAAGGACTGGTTGAGGGCGGCGTCGGTCTCGAGCACGGGCTCGAGGTGGCCCTGCCACTGGTAGACCCGCTCCTGGTAGGGGGCGAGCCAGGTCTGGCCGGTGCCGAAGGGATGGCCATCCCACTTGCGCCAGTAGGCGCCGCTCTTGTCGATGACCGTCATCGTCTCGGTGTTGACGGCGCCCCAGGGCATCGTCACCTCGAAGGTCCAGCTGTCCCCGACCTCGCCGGGAAACACGCTGGACGCAGGGACCGCGAAGGCAGCGCCGCTCAGGACTGCCAGAAGGATGAGCTTTCGCATGGGTGTCTCCTCGTCTGCCCGCGCACGGGCAGCTGTGTTCCGGTGTGGATCAGGGCTCGATCTCGAACGTGGTCTTGCCGCCGTACGCGCCGCCGGTCGAGTACCAGTGCAGCAGGTAGGTGCCGGCGGGGAGGTCGACGTCCTGGTTGTCCTGCAGGTCCATCTCGATGGTGTAGGTCAGGGTGTCGCCCGCGGCGACGGCGCGGTGCACGAAGGCCATCGTGAAGAAGCGGCCGTAGCTCCACTGCGCGAGGATGTTCTGCGGGTCGTTGAGGGGCGCGATCGTCACGTCGAACATCTTGCCGCTGCTGTGGTGCAGATCGACGGTCGCAGAGGTCTCGTTGATCAGCTTGGCCGTGATCCGGATCTTCTGCGTCGAGCCTTCGGTGTAGGACGTCCGGTCGAGGCGGGTCGAGATCTTGACGCCCTCGAAGGGCGCGGGGTACTGGGTGCCGCCGATGGTCGCGGACTCGAGGTCGTAGCGGACCGGGCCGGCGATCGAGCTCTCGATCCAGGAGATGACGCCGACGCCCGGTGCGAAGGTCATACTCTGGGGCCCCGCGTCGTTGCAGTTGCCGACGAAGGTGTAGGTCTTGCAGTCGTCGAAGGTCCCGGCCGGCACGTACAGGGTGTTGCCGGTGCTCTGCAGCGTCACGGTGCCGTTCTGCAGGCACTGGTCGAGGGCAGCGACGCCCCAGCTCTCGCCGACGCTCGCGTTCACCTTGATCACGCCTTCGAGGGCGCCGGTCCACTGCGTGATCCAGGTGTCGCCGGAGGAGGTGTAGTTGCGGTACCAGCCGTCCCCGAGCGGGTGTCCGCTCATGCGGGTCCAGCCGTAGTAGTCGTCGATGCCCTCGATGGTGCGCGACGTGCCGTTGCCGCCCGTGAAGATTTTGGTGTCGCCGTCGCGCATCACGTGCAGGTCCTGGCCGTAGCACAGGCCAGCCAGCATGAGCAGGCCGACAGCGCCGCGCAGGACGCGGGTGGTGGAAGGAGTCAAGGTTTTCTCCTGTGCTCCGAGGCGTGGCCTCGGAGTTGTCTGGGCAGATCCGTCGAGACGGAATCCGCGGGAAGCGAACCAGATGACGGTTGGATGCAAACGGGGGGCCAGAGTTGTATCAGCTCCTCCCGTTTTCGGGAGAGCGTGCGGAGTCTTGCGTGGAAGCGGATCTGGAGCGTCAGGCGGGGCCTGGCCACCGCTGCATTCGTTTCATGTTGCGTATGTGTGACGCAACGCGGCATGCGTTTCGTCGAGAGACGGGCGCATCGCGACTCGCCCACCCGCCGAGGAGCCCGTCGTGCTGTGGGTGATGCTCAAGCCCGCGCGGCGCGGGCAACGCACCGACAACACGCTCGTCCATCGGGCTCTTGCTCTGGCTCCGGGTGTAGGCTGACACCCCCTCCCGCAGCACGGACGGGGACGGACTGCGTGGCCGGGCGTATAGTGGACGTTTCTCCTCCGGAGCGTAGGAAGAGTGATGTTGCGCAGAATGATCTTCGCGGACTCGGTGACGGGCCTCCTGTCCCAGCGGAACCGGCAGGCGGCCCTCGAGAAGGCGACCGGCGATGCCTGCGGCTGGATCGACCAGTACGGAGCGACGATCGAGGTGGTCCAGATCGCGACCGCCCTGGCGGGCAACAGCGCCTTCGCGACGGTGTTCTACCTGATGCGGCAGGAGGCGGCGGCTTCGCCTTCCGCTTGAGCGGAGCTCTCGGCGGCGGCTGCGCCGCCGGGTCGGGCTTGAGCCGCGCCGCCCCGCGGGGTAGACTCGGGCGCTTTCCCCGATCGACAGCCGAGCCGGAGGCGCTGATGCCAGAGCTGGCGGGACTTCTCACGCGGAACTTCGGGCTGCCCCGGAAGACGCCCGCCACCGTTCTGTTCGGGGTCATCATCGGCCTCGCCCTGCTCGCCGTCTTCGTGATGAGCGCGCTTCCCCAGTCGATGTTCCACACGGTCGACGTGTGGACGGCGGATGTTCTCGGCTGGCTGCTCGGCCTCGGCGTCCCGAGCTTCCCGCGCGGGAACAGCGTGACCTACTCCCTCGCCGGGCAGTTCCGCACGCTGACGGTCGGCTATGGCTGTGACGGCCTGCTGGCCGGGGCGATCGTGCTCGCCGCGATCCTGCCCTTTCCCTCGCGGCTGCTGACCAAGCTGGCGGGCCTGGGCCTCGGCCTCACGCTGGTGCTCGTCGTCAACCAGGTGCGGCTGATCGGGCTGGCGGTCGCGCTGCGCTATCTGCCGGCCGAAGAGTTCGAGTTCTACCACGTCGTCGTCGGGCAGATCTTCGTGCTCCTGGTCGTGTGCATCTACTGGAGCGCCTGGACGCGCCATGCGCTCAAGCCCTGGATCAGGAAGCCCGACGCCGAGCCCGAGCCACAGCCCGAGGCGGCCACGTAGCCGCGTCCCCACAGGCGGAAGCCGATGTCCCCCGACAACCTCCTCGAGACGCTGCGCCCGCCGAGCCCGCTCCAGGCTCTGCTCGGCCTCTGCCGGCTGGCTCTCGGGCTGCTCGTCGCGCTGGTGCTGTGGCGGTGGCTGGGGCTGGCCGGGGTGTGCGACGACCTGTACCGCGGGGCCTCGCAGCTCTGGTTCCGGCACGTCGACCTGCGCACGGTGACGATCCCCGGCCCGGACGGGACGATGCAGACCGGCACGATGGAGTTCGGGGTCAAGGCGGGCCTCGGCAGCGCGTACTACTTCAACATCTTCTTTCCGGCGTTCGGTTTTCTGTTCTTTGCGACCCGCCGCCGCTTCCTCAAGATCGGCAGCAGCATCGTGTGGATGGCGGCGCTCGATCTGGTGCTGACGATCGCCGTCCACTCCTGGAGCTACTCCCATCAGCTCGCCTCCATCCACGACCCGACCCTCGACCCGGAGCCACAGAAGACCGGCCTGTTGATGATCAGCGCGGCCTACTACGTCCTGCCGCTGACCGGGGCGCTGCTCGCCCACCTCTCGGCGGGGGCGATCGGGCGGATGGGGGAGCGGCGGGCGCAGCGGAAACACCGGGCGCAGCCTGGGGTGGCGCGGAACGCTCCCTGCCCGTGCGGGAGCGGGAAGAAGTTCAAACGCTGCTGCGGAAAGTAGGCCCGGCGGCCGCCGTTTGTCGCTTGTTGCCGGCGATCAGGGCGGCTATTGTAAAGGGATCGAGAATTTCGTTGTCTCACGTGCGTCCTGGGGAATGGTCGCGCGCATCGGCCACACAGCCAGCTTGGGGGGCACCATGTCGAGATTTCTAGCGCTGAGCGTCGGCGCTTTGCTTCTGGTCAGTCCAGCCTTCGCGCAGGGCACCATCACGGATGGAGCGGTCAGTTTCACCATCAACACCTTCGGCACTCCAACGACGGCGAACTTCCTCGGTGGGACGAGCTCCGGTGACGCGCTCTTCGCGGAGTGGTGGTACTATCGGGTCGATGGCGACACCGAGGAGACGGCGTTCCCGAGCCCGGATGCGGAGAGCTACGTCGGCAACGTCGCGACGCTCAACTGGAACGATGTCGACGGCCGCGGCTTCAGCGCCGAGCTGGTGATCACCCTCGCCGACCTCGGAGGTCCGTCCGGCACGATCAACTTCGTGATGACTTTGACCAACCTCGGCGGCACGCCGCTGACCGTCGATGTCTTCAACTACGCCGACCTCGACAAGGTCGGCTTTAACAACGACTTCGCCGACCTGATCGGGTCGGGAGCGATCCAGGTCACCGACGGCACCGCCTCGGACTTCTGTGAGTACTTCGCCGTCGGCGCCAGCGCGTTTGAGGTCGCCCCCTTCGCCAACATCGTGAGCAGCCTCAACGACGGCGCGATCACCAACCTCGCGAACGCCGGCCTGCCCTTCGTCGCTCAGGACTTCACCGGCGCCTTCCAGTGGGCTTCCCAGTCCCTTCCGGCGATGGGCTCGCTGACCTTCGAGGCCGTCATCACCGCCAACGCTGACGCCGCCTCGGCTTCCAGCGGTGGTGGCGCGACCGTCCCCACCCTCGGCGAGTGGGGCGTGATCTTCTGCGTGCTCGCCCTCGCGGCCCTCGGCGCGCTGCGCTTCAAGAAGCTGCAGCTCGCCTGATTCCAGCGACTGTACGCTCGACTGAACGGCGGGGGCGACCCCGCCGTTTGTGTTTGTTGCTGCCTGGACGGGACTGGCGGACCTTGGGACCCATCGGTCACGGTGTCGGCGCTCGCCAGCGGGCGTCGGTCCCGCAACGCAAGCGACCACATGACCTCTGCTCGGGTGCTCTGCTCGGGGGCTTCGACCAGCCCTGCCTGTCGACGCACACGCACCGCAGCCCAACGAAAAGGGGCGGGCCCTCGGCCCGCCCTCCGCTCCAAAGCTCGTCCGCAAGGACTACTCCCGGTAGTACGGGTTCTCGCACAGCTCGAGCTTGTACGTGCGGCCGTTGGTCTTGGTGACCTGGATATAGGCCGTCTGCCCGGCCTTGCCGGTGCGCACGTCGAAGTTGAAGCGCTTGACGCTGTTGATGCGGTCGGTGAAGTTCACCTCGGCGACCCCGTGCGGGGTGTCGGACCAGCGCGTGATGAAGGTGTTGTCGATGTACAGATCGACGAGGTGGATCAGCCCTTCGTCGGTGTTGTCGACGACCTTGAAGTGCGACTCCACGTGCGGGCCCTGGCTCGGGATGTTGCCGTCGTTGCGCAGAAAGTTCACCTCGACCGCCTCGAGGGAGAACGGCTCCGCGGGCGGCGGGGGCGGAGGCGGCGGCGGGGGCGGCGGCGGAGGCCGACGCAGGAACGCGAGCAGCGCTTCGGTCGCCTCGCCGATCTCGTAGATGCACGACAGGCTCTCCGCGTAGCGGAGGACCTTCGCGCGCTGCGAGCGGTAGGCCCGCGGCGTCAGCTGCTCCGAGGCGAGGTCGCAGGCTTCCTTGACCGGGTCGATGCAGGCCCGGAGGTTCTCGTATGCCGTGCTGAGCTCGTCCTCGCCGACCTTGCGCTGGCGCAGGACGTCATTGAACTGCTGGATGTAGTACGAGAAGCCGGCGAGCATGTCGTGCATGTACGCGACCTCGGCCTTGCTCTCGACTTCGGACAACCAGAAGGAGCGCTGCGTGAACAGCTCGATCAGCTCCTCCTCCATCTTCAGCGTCGACTTGTCGAGCGCTCCGACGTGCGTCGAGAGCGCCTCGACCAGCCGGTCGTACTCGTCCGCCGCAGCCGGCGCCGCGAGCACGGCGACGCAGAGCAGCGCGGCGAAACGCGCTTGGAATCTCATCAACTTTCCCCCTGTGGTGTAGGCTCCGCCGAGGATACCGCCTCGGGGCGCGCATCTGCAAGCCGGCGGATCCGTCTCCCGGAGAGACGTCCGCAGCCCGCGGTCGTATTCACTTCACGAAGCGCCGGGAACCAGCCGGAACTCCCCCGGCGCGGCGCACACGCAGATGCCCCGGCCGGCCCGTTTCGCCCGGTACATCGCCTCGTCGGCCTCGGGCAGCAGGTCGCGTTCGGCCTGGGCCGGGGCGAAGGCCGCGACCCCGATGCTCGCGCCGACGCCGTCGATGCGCCCGAGGGCCCGCAGCAGCCGCCGGCAGAAGACCAGCGCCCGCTCGACGTCCGCGCCGGGGAGGATGACCGTGAACTCGTCGCCCCCGTACCGGCAGGCGGTGTCGACGTTTTTACGGACCAGCTCGAACAGCACCGCGCCGACCTGCCGCAGGATGTCGTCTCCGACCGGGTGGCCGAAGGTGTCGTTGACCTCCTTGAAGCCGTCGAGGTCGAGCATCGCCAGCGACAGGGCGTGGCCGAGGCGCATCGCCCGCTCCTTCTCGATCTCGAGCTGGCGGAAGAAGCGGCTCTGGTTGTACAGCCCGGTCAGCTGATCGGTCTCCGACAACAGCCGCAGCTCGCTCTCGAGCTCGATGCGCTTGCTGATGTCCTTGCCGATCCCGACGACCGCCTCGGGCTCCCCCTGCCGGTCGCACAGCAGCGACAAGGTCAGCGCCAGCCAGCGCTTGCGCCCGCGGCTGTCGCGCACGGCGACGTCCTCCCGCACCGGCTCGCCGGTCGCGAACAGCCGATCGATGGCGGCCTGGCGCTGGGCGGGGTCGATGTAGAAGTCTTCGGCCCGGCGGCCGATGGCCTCGACGATCGGGATGCCGAGCAGCTCGGCGGCGCCCTCGTTGAACTCGCTGATCACCCCGTCGAGGCCGGTGACGACGATCAGGTCGGAGCTGCTGTGGATCAAGCGTTTCCAGCGCGCGAGCTCCTCTTTGAGCTCGGCTTCGCGCCCCGCGTCCTCGGCTTCCATCAGATGGTCTTTTCGGTGTGGCGCTTGCCGTCGTAGCTCAGCAGCTTGCGCTTCTTCTCTACCCGCGTCTCGAGGTGGGTCGGGCGCCCCCAGATCGTGAACAGGTTGTGCAGCGTGTCGCGGGCCTCGTCGAGCTTGAGGTCGTTGCCCTCGTGGCGGTGCGTGAGCAGGAGCTCGCCGCGGTTGAGGTAGTTCCCGTTCTCGACCCGGATGATCGGGTCGCCGAAGTTCGCGAGCTGCTGCAGCAGCCGCTCCTTGACCTTCTTGAAGTCGCGGTCGCTGATCACGTACTGGCCGGTCTGCGGGTCGTAGTCGTAGATGAACAGCTTCTGGGCGTGGCAGAACTCCTCGGTCAGGAACTCGTCGATGAAGGTGATGTCGTTGAAGATCTTGCGCACTTCGAAGATCTTCTCGCGCCCGCGGCCGAGCTTGAGGTCCCAGGTGCGCTTCTTCTGCATGTCGTCGCAGGACTCGTACTCCCAGCCGAAGCGTCCGGTGTTCCAGCGCTCCTCGATGTCGCGGAAGAGCTCGATGCCGACCTTGTAGGGGTTGAGCGTGCCCGGCCGCGTGCCGAGGGTGCCGCTGTGGTGATCGGCGTAGGTGATCACCTCGGTGTCGTCCATGATCTCGCGGGTCATCAGGGTGCTGTGCCAGTACGAGGCCCAGCCCTCGTTCATGATCTTGGTCATGCCCTGGGGCGCGAAGTAGTAGGCCTCGTCGCGGCCTATGGTCAGGATGTCCCGCTGCCAGCGCTCGAGCTTCGGCGCGTGCTCGATCAGGAACAGCAGCACGTCCCGCTCGGGCTCCTCGGGGAAGTTCCGCTGCTTCTCGAACTCCTCGACCATGCGCTCCTTCTGGGCCTTGAGGAAGTCCGGCGGGTTGATGTAGCGGTCCATGTAGCCCTTGGCCTTGAGCTTGCTGATCGGCTTGCGCTCGACCGGGTCTTCGCTCGGCTTGCGCGGCCGGGCGGGGCGCCGGCGGATGAAGGGCGCGTGGCGGTCGATCAGGTTCTCGAGGCTCAGGGCGCTGTCGAGGAAGCTCTCGACCGTCTCGAGGCCGTAGCGGTCGATGTACTCGCGGATGCGACTGCCGTGGTTGGCCATCTCATCCATCATCTTGCGGTTGGTCTTGCTGAACCAGAAGTTGTTCTTGAAGAAGTCGGAGTGCCCCTGGACGTGGCACATCACCAGCTTCTGGTCGAGGACGCTGTTGCTGGCGAGCAGGTAGGCGTAGCAGGGATCGTTGTTGATCACCAGCTCGTAGATCTTCTGCAGCCCGTAGGTGTAGCCCTTGCGCAGGCGTTCGTACTCCATGCCGAAGCGCCAGTGCGGGTAGCGGGTCGGGAAGCCCCCGAAGGCCGCGACCTCGTTCAGCTCGTCGTACGACAGCCGCTCGAAGATGATGCGGAAGGGATCGAGCCCGTAGCTCAAGGCCTTCTCGGCGATCAGCTCGGCCCACTCCTCGAGCTCGGGCGTCAGGCTGGTGCTGCGGATCTTCACGCTTTCCCCTGGTTGTTCAGCGGCCCTTGCCCAGGAAGGCCTTGATCGAGTCGACGATCTCGTCGCGTCCCATGATCTCGGACAGCCGGACCTTCTCGTGCTCGGCGAAGCTCTCCCGCAGGTCTTTGATGAACTGGCCCGAGCCGTAGGCGCTCTTGACCTGGCCGTAGCAGAAGAGGTTGACCTTGGGGATCAGCTGCTCGGTGAGCAGGGCGAGGCAGTGGCGGGTGTCCTCGCCGCCCCAGTTGTCGCCGTCGGAGAAGTGGAACAGGTAGATGTTCCAGTCTTCGGGATCGAACAGCTGCTCGATCATGCGGTGGGCCATGTCGTAGGCGGAGCTGATCTTGGTGCCGCCGCTCTCGCGGATGTGGAAGAAGGTGTGCTCGTCGACCTCTTTGGCCTGGACGTCGTGCACGATGTAGCGGGTCTCGAGGGACTTGTACTGGCTGCGCAGCCAGGTGTCGATCCAGAAGGACTCCATCCGCACGATGTCCTTCTGCTCCTGCCCCATCGAGCCGGACACGTCCATCATGTAGATGATGACCGCGTTCGACTCCGGCATGTGCTGGACCTTCCACGAGCGGAAGCGCCGGTCGTCGCCGATCGGCACCACGATCGGCCGCTCGGGGTTGTACAGCCCGGCGCTGAGCTGCCGCTTCAGGGCCTCTTTGTAGGTGCGCTTGAAGTGGCGCAACGACTCGGGGCCCGAGCGGCGGATGCCGGTGTAGCGGTCCTTGTTCGTCGACAGGCTGCGCTTGCCCTTGGGCTGGATGTTCGGCAGCTCGAGCTCTTCGCCGAGGATCTTCGCCAGCTCGGACAGCTGCACCTCGACCTCGAGGATGTGGTCGCCGGGCTGGTCGCCCGCCTTCGGTCCGAGAGGCTGCCCGTCGCGGCCGAGGGGGGTGCCGATCTCGCCCTCGCCCTGGCCGACCCCGCCGGTCTGCTGCTGGCCGTACTTGAAGCGCGGCAGCTCGATCGAGGGCAGGGGGATCGAGACGACGTTGCGGCCCTTGCGCCCGATCAGCTCGCCCTGGGTCATGTAGCGGCGCAGCTCCTTGCGGATCTTGCCGCGCACGATCTGGCGGAAGCGGGTCTCGTCCTTCTCGATCTTGCGGACCATGGAGCCTCCTGTTCCCCCCGGCGAGTATACCCCTGCGCCGGGACGCGGACAATGCGGGGAGCGCGCGGTCGGGGCCATGCGCGAGGCGGAAGAAGGGCCGGCCGGGCCCTCAGTAGCCGAGCTTGCTCCAGGCCTGGCGGAGGGCGTTGTGGAACTCGGCGGGCTCCTGGTAGCGGTCGTTGGCGTCGCGCTGCATCGCCCGCTCGAGGATGTCGGAGACGATCTTCGGGACGTTCGGATTGACGGTGCTCGCGGGCGGCACATCCTGCTTGAGGATCTTCATGATGAAGTCCGGCAGGTTCTTCCCTTCGCGCGGGTACTGGCCGGTGACCAGGTGGTAGATCGTCGCGGCGAGGCTGTAGATGTCCGCGCGCTGGTCGGCCGAGATCGCGTTGCTGACCTGCTCGGGCGGCATGTAGTGCAGGGTGCCCTTGCCGGCTCCCTGGTGGGTCAGGCCGCTCTGCCCCGCCGACTCGAAGTTCTTCGCCAGGCCGAAGTCGGTCAGCTTCGCGACGCCCGTGCGGGTGACGATGATGTTCGAGGGCTTGATGTCGCGGTGGACGAGCTTGCAGAGGAAGGCGTGCTCGAGGGCGCTCGCGATCTGGATCGCGATGTGGAGCGCGTCGCGGGTGTGCAGCACGCCGTGGCTCGACAGGATGTCGAACAGGTTCGTGCCCTCGACGTACTCCATCACGATATAGGGGATGCCCGCCACCTCGGCGGCGTCGTAGATCTTGATCAGGTTCGGGTGGTCGAGCTGCCCGCCGGCCATCGCCTCGCGCATGAAGATCTGCATCTTGCGCGGATCGAGGGCGCACTCGGGGTTCATCACCTTGACCGCGACCAGCTTGCCCATCAGCTGCTGCTTGGCGAGGAACACGGTGCCGATCGTGCCCTCGCCGAGCTTGCGCAGAAACTCGAAGCCCTCGATGGAGATCGGGTCGAAGTCCTCGACGAAGTGGCAGTTGAGCGACTGGGAGCCGATGCGCACCTCGTCGCCTTCCATCAGCGGCGCGACCTCGATGCGGTGGCCGTTGACGTAGGTGCCGTTGTAGCTCTTGAGGTCACAGACCTGGTAGCGGCCCTCGCTGACGTCGACCCGGCAGTGGTGGCGGGAGAGCAAGGGGTCGCGGATGCGGATGCCCGCGTCGGCCCCCCGGCCGATGACCGATGATTCCTTGACGGTATAGGTCTTTCCGTTCTGCTCGTCTTGCAGGACCAGAACTACAGGCATCGCCGTCCCTCAGCGCCTTGGAGCTCTGCCGCGTGGGAGGAGTGCGCTGACGCCCGCTTCCACCGACCGCAACCAAGCCATCATACACCAAAGACGGCCCGTACCTCTAGCGCGTCGGCGAATTTAGGCCGCCGCCCGTGCTCAGGCGGCCGAGCCGGGGTCCTCGCGGACCTCGAGCGGCGCCGGCCTGCCCCACGGGTGACGCCGGGCTCCTCGGCGACCGCGAGCGGCGCGGTGCGCTGTCAGCCCGTCCGAATCACCGGGGTCAGACGAGCAGTCGACGGTCGCGGGGGGGCGGGAGAGTCGTGCCGCAGGGGCTGAGCTCCCCCGTGCGTTATCGCTGTATATCCTGGCCGACATGTGGTATCGAGTCCAGGAGGGGATCCGCCTCCCGTGCGCGTTTCGGAGCTCCGGCGATGCACGGGTCGACCCCGCACGCACGCCAAGGGAGGTGACCGTGGAGTTCTTCAAGCGGCTGTTCGACAGCTCGGGCTTCATCCCCCGCGGCAGGTGAGGGGGCTGGACGCAGGAGCTCGTGTGGCTCCACAACACCTCGGATGTGCTGATCGGGCTCGCGTACTTCGCGATCCCGGTCCTGCTTCTGTACTTCCTCTCCAAGCGGAAGGACCTCCCGTTTCCGCGGATGTTCGCGCTGTTCGGCCTGTTCATCCTGCTGTGCGGCTCGACCCATGTGCTCGAGGCCTACACGACGGTCGAGCCGGTCTATCGCCTCTCCGGCTTCTTCAAAGTTATGACGGCGGCGGTGTCCATCCTGACCGCCATCCAGCTCGCCCCCCTGATCCCGAAGGCGATGGCCCTGCGCAGCCCTGACGAGCTCGAGAAGCTCAACGTCAAGCTCCAGGGCGAGGTCAAGGAGCGGGTCGAGGCCGAGTCGGCCCTCGCGCGCCACAGCGCCGAGCTGCGCACGGCGAACAAGAACCTCGCGCGCTCCAACGAAGAGCTCGAGCAGTACGCCTACCTCGTCTCCCACGACCTGCAGGAGCCCCTGCGCACGCTGACCAGCTACGCGACCCTGCTGCGCGAGGGACACGGAGATGCGCTCGACGAGGACGGCACCTTCTTCGTCGAGCAGCTGGTCGGCGCCTCGACCCGCATGCACACGCTGATCCAGGAGCTGCTCGCCTACGCGCGCCTCGCCAACGAAGGCCCGCAGCATGAACGGATCTCGCTCGCCGCGCTCGTCGAGGAGGCCCGCGGCAACCTCGCCCCGGCCATCGAGGAGAGCGGAGCAGAGATCAGCCACGGGGACCTGCCGCGGATCTTCGCCGACCGGGCGCAGATGCTGCAGCTGCTCCAGAACCTGCTCGGCAACGCCCTGAAGTACCGGGCTTCCGACCACGCGCCGCGGATCGAGATCGTCGCCGAGGAGGACGACGGCGAGGTCCGCTTCGGCGTGCGCGACGACGGGATCGGCATCGATGAGAAGGACCAGGACAAGATCTTCCGGCTCTTCCGCCGGCTCCACTCCCAGGACACCTATGAGGGCACCGGCGTCGGTCTCGCCTTCTGCCGCCGGCTGGTCGAGCAGCACGACGGCCGCATCTGGGTCGAGTCCCGCCCCGGCGCGGGCTCGACCTTCTGGGTGGCGCTGCCGCGGTACGACGGCTCCTGACGGCGTGAAGCCTCCATCCTGCTTCTCCCAGGCCGGGCGGACCAGGCCTCTGGCAGCGCGCGCGAGGCGCCGTAGCATCGCGCGCTCTCCACCGCGGAGGAAGCGCGCATGACCCCCTTCCGACGCCGGCTGTACCGCGTGGTCTTCGGCCTCGCGATGAGCGTCGCCGGGCTGGTCGGCGACGCGACCGCGCTGCAGGCGGCGAGCGCGGTGCTGTTCCCGCTGTTGATCGTGTGGTCGGTAGGCCTGGGGCGGGCGCTGGGCGGGCTCACTCCGGGGGACGCAGCACCTCCGCGCCCATGAACAGCGCGTCGACCCCGAGCTCCGCGACGAGCTGCTTCTGGTCCGGGGTGAAGTCGGCAGGCGCCTTGATCGCGCCGCGGGCCTCCTGCATCGCCTCGGGGCCGGCGCGCAGCACCCGCTGCCAGCCCTTCTTCTCGTCCTGCACCTCGACGGTGTAGGAGCCGCGGGGCAGCTCGACCTCGAAGCCGCCCTGGGCGTCGAGCTTCCCCTGCTCTTTGTACTTCTCGTCGTGGATGTCGAAGAAGGAGACGATGTCGCCGTCCTGGTCGTGGAAGCGGAAGGGCGTGCCTTCCTTGTACAGGGGCTGCTGCTTGTCGTCGCACAGGGTGAAGGACAGCACCCCCCACACGGAGATGTAGCCCTTGCCCTGGAACAGCGACGCGGGCGGCTTCTTGTCCTTCAGCAGCTTCTCGCCGGCGGCGAGCGGCTCCTTCAGGGTCGGGATGCGGAGCGTGTCTCCCGCCTTGAGCAGGTCGGGGTTCGCCTTGTTCGCGGCGTCGGCGTCCGGGTTCTGGTAGGCCGGGTCGTACTTCCCGGTCGCCGGGTCGACGTGGCGGTTGAACACGACCAGGTCCCACCACTCCCAGATCCCGTGTTGCTCGGCGATCGACTTGTAGTCGTCGCCCTCCTTGACCGTGTACTCCGTCGACGGGATGTCCATTCTCTACCCCTTCCCGTAGCCCAGGCCCTCGAGATGCAGCTGGCACAGCTCGACGGTGACATCGTCGTAGATCCCGTGCTGCGGGCACTCGAAGTCCTGCTTCTGCAAGTAGTCCTGGGTCTGCTTGATGCGCTCGTTCTGCATGCCCCAGAGCAGCCGCACCCGCTCGTCGAGCAGGTTCGGGTCGTCCTTGGCGTCCTTGACCGTGCGCTTGAGCGCCTCGCCCTCGCCCTCGAGCGCCACCCCGCGCCGCGCCATCTTCTCGAGGGCGGCGCCGTCGAGGGCGCAGAGGAAGCTGCGGGCGGCGAGCTCGGAGGTCTCGCTCTTCAGCTTCTCGTAGGTCGCCTTGACGTCCTTCAGGTAGCACTTCTCGACGTTGATCTTGAACTTGTGCCGCTTGCCCGTGCGCATCTTGACGAACAGGCCGGGGTCGATCCGCCGGGTCTTCTCGAACTTCCCCTTGCCCTTGCCGGTGTCCGCCATCGCTCAGCTCCGGCCCCTGGGCTCGAAGGCCTGCTCGTCGAGCCAGACCTCGTAGCAGGCCCGGGTGTCGGCGTCGAAGCGGCCGTTGACCGTGAGGTCGAAGCGCATCGCGTACAGGCCCCGCTGCAGCTTGCGCACCGCCGGCCCGGCCATCCCGGGCAGCAGGAGGTGGCGCGGATCGAGGGCCCGCGGGTCGTTGTCCGCCTCGCCCGCAAGGCCGCGCTCGGCGAGGTCGGCGAGCACGCGCCAGGACAGGCGCGAGACCAGACAGCGCACGACCATCAGGCCGTGGCGGCGCTCGACGGTGGCGAGGGCCGCGGCGAGGTCGGCCAGGCAGAAGGCCCGGGTCGCGACGGGGGGAGCGGCGGGCGCGGTGGCGGTGGGCGGCGGCATCGGATTCCTCCTCGGGGCTACTCTCCGGTCGGCTCGAAGACGGCGACGTGGGTGTCCGGCCGCTGCGCGCCCTGGCGCGCCGAGGCGCCCCAGCGCAGGCCGTGGCTCGGGTCCCAGCTGACGAAGGGGCTCGGGCCCCAGAGCGTCCAGGTCCAGTCGGCGAAGAACAGGCTGATCGTCAGGGTGACCTGGGCGGAGCCCTGCAGCTTGAGGTCGAAGCTGGCCGGCTCGTGCAGGTACAGGGTGGAGATGCCGCGCGGCAGGCCGCGGATCAGCACCTCGGCCAGGGGCCCGCTGACCCGGCTGTAGAAGTAGTCGTGGATCGTGCCCTTGACGGTGTTCGGCACCCAGAATTTCTCGCCGAGGCCGGGCACGTTCGCGGCGAGGGCGGTCGCCTCGCGCTCGAGCTTCTTGCCCCCGGGGATCTCGACCGGGAACTTGAACTTCTGTCCTTCCTGGGCCTCCGAGATCCCGAGCCGTTCGGGGAACACCGCCCAGTTCGCGTCCTTCGGCCCGAGCCCGACGAGCAGGTCGGTCTTGCCCGCCTCGTCCCACAGGTACATCGTCCCGGTCCAGGACTCGAGCAGCTTCGCCATCAGCGGGTGGCCGAAGATGCTGGGCCGCTGCAGGATGCAGAGCTGCTCCTGGAAGCCGACGAGCACGTTGGCGACGTGGCACAGGGCCGCCCGGTCGGCGAGCAGCTCGTCGCGCTCCGCGCCGCTCTTCGTCTGGGCGTCGAGGCCGAGCTTGCGGGCCTTCTGGTACATGCCGAAGGCGGTGCTGAGGAAGCCCTGGGGGTCCTTGTCGTCGTCTTCCGCGAAGATGTTGCCGCTCTTCTTGTAGCCGGCCGCCTGCATCGCCGCGAGCCCGTCCTTCCCCGCCGCCTCGGCGCGCAGGAAGATGTCGTAGCAGGGGGCGACGTTGAGGTAGATGCCGGTGTTGCCCTCGACCAGCGAGGTGCGCAGGACGCCGAGGGACTCGAGCATCTTGCCCGGCATCCCCGGCACGCCCTTGACGATCTTGAGGAAGTCCTGGGCCGTGAAGCCCTTCTTGAGGTCCGCCCCGCAGTTGGTCGCGACCATGCGCAGGGCCTGGTCGAACATCCCGTCCTCGAGGGCGACCCCCGCGAGCACCTCGGCCGCCTTGACCTCGTTGGCCAGGCTGAGGTCGACCGCCATCACCGTGACCAGGGCCTCCTGGGCCGCCTCGAGGTTGCGGATCTGGTGGCCCGCCTCGCGCGAGGCGTACTTCCCGTAGCTCATCCAGTTGCACACGTACGGCTTGCCGAGCCAGTTGCTGAAGTGCGCGTCGAGCACCGAGTAGGTCTCGTTGATGCAGCGGTTCGCCTCGACCCCGCTGATCGTCTTGCGGCTGCCCGCCTTCCACTGCCGCGCCTGCTCGAGCTTCTGCAGGGCGATGCCCGGGTAGCCGTCGAGCTTCCCCTTCTTCAGGATCGCCGCGCAGTCCTTCTCGACGCCCTCCTTGACCGGCTCGATGTAGCGCTCGGTGAAGGAGAGGAAGGCGCGCTTGGCCTCGGAGGTCGCGTTGCCGTTGACCGTCGCCTGGGCCGCGAGGGTCGCCTTGATGTCGAGGTAGGACAGGGCCCTGGTCAGGAACTTCATGAAGCCGGCCGGCTTCTTCTGCTTGACGCGCTCGCTTGTCTGCTTCGCCATCTGGCTGATCAGGGGCCGCAGGGTCGCGAACAGGAGGCCGGTGAAGGTCAGCGAGAAGGTGTTGTAGAAGTTCCAGCGCATCGTGTCGAAGCTCTCGGCGTTGCGCAGCAGGCTGCCCGCCCCG
>JAUIEM010000587.1 GCA_030428695.1 bacterium | reverse complement strand
ATGGTCGTCCTCGCGGAAGGACAGACGATCGACATCCTGTAGAGGAGCAGAGCCCGATGCCCGTCAAGACATACAAGCCCACCTCTCCCGGACGCCGCCATGGCAGCGTCCTGGACTATTCGGGTCTCACCAAGACCAAGCCGGAGAAGAGCCTCCTTCGGCCCCTGCGCAAGACCGGTGGTCGCAACAACCGTGGTCGCATCACCTGCCGACACCGTGGTGGCGGGCACAAGCGCCAGTACCGGGTGATCGACTTCCGTCGTAGCAAGGACGGTGTGCCCGGCGTGGTCAAGACGCTCGAGTACGATCCGAACCGCTCGGCGAACATCGCCCTCGTCTGGTACGCGGACGGTGAGAAACGCTACATCCTCGCCCCCCTCGGCCTCGAGGTCGGACAGTCCATCGTGAACGGCAGTGGGGCTGACCCGCTTCCGGGCAACGCCATGACCTTGGCGGACATTCCGGTCGGGCTGATGATCCACAACATCGAGCTGCACCCCGGCAAGGGGGGGCAGATCTGCCGCTCGGCCGGCTCCTACGCCCAGCTCCAGGCCCGGGAGGGCAGCCACGCGGTCATTCAGCTGCCCTCTGGGGAGCTGCGCCGGATCCACGTTCGCTGTCGGGCCACCATCGGCCGCGTCGGCAACACCGACCACCAGAACGTGAAGCTCGGCAAGGCCGGACGCAAGAGGCACATGGGTCGACGCCCCAAGGTTCGTGGAACCGCCATGAACCCCATCGACCACCCGCTCGGTGGTGGTGAAGGGCGCACCAAGGGTGGACGTCATCCCTGCTCTCCGACCGCCGTGCTGTCCAAGGGGGGTCGTACCCGCAAGCCCAACAATCCCAGCAACAAGTTCATCCTGCGGCGCAGGAAGAAGAAGAAGTAGGAGAGAACTGTGGGACGCAGTATCAAGAAAGGGCCGTACATCGATCCGAAGCTGGCGAAGAAGGTCGCCCTGCAGCCGGAGAACAAGAAGCGTGAGCCCATCAAGACCTGGGCTCGCCGCTCGACGATTCCCCCCGACTTCATCGGGCGGACCTTCGGCGTGCACAACGGCAAGCAACACATCAACGTCTTCGTGACCGAAGACATGGTGGGGCACAAGCTCGGCGAGTTCGCGCCGACGCGGAACTTCCGCGGCCACACCAACAAGAAGGAAGGCCAAAAGAAGGGTAGATGATGGCTATCGCAACCCAGTACGTGGCACGCCACCGCTACGCCAAGCTCACGGCCCGCAAGGCGCGCCTGTCCGCGGATCTGATCCGTGGGCGCGGCGTGAACGAGGCGATCGAGATCCTCGCGCTCAACAGCCGTCGGGCCTCGGCCTTCTACCTCAAGGTGCTGAAGTCGGCCATCGCCAACGCCAGCCAGGACGAGGACGTGAACGTCAACCGGCTCTACGTCAGCGACTGTCGGGCTGACGACGGCCCCCTGCTGCAGGGGCGTCTGCGCTGGCGTCCGGGCCCCCAGGGGCGGGCGATGCCCTACCGCAAGCGCACGAGTCACTTGACCGTCGTCCTTTCCGAGCGCGAAGGCGTCGAAGGGCGTTCCCGCAAGGCGGACGCTGAGGCGTCGCAATCCGAGAGCGAGGACTAGGGAAGATGGGACAGAAGGTACACCCCCAGGGATATCGGATCGCGGTCATCGAGCCGTGGCGCTCTCGCTGGTACGCCAACAAGAAGAACTTCGGCCGCCTGCTCATCGAGGACAGCCAGATCCGCAAGCACATCTACAAGGAGTACCGCTCCGCTGCTGTGCCCCGTATCGAGATCGAGCGCACCACCGAGGCGGTCAATGTGATCGTGCACACGGCGCGTCCCGGCGTCCTCGTCGGGCGCAAGGGCGTGCGCGTCGATCAGTTGAAGAAGGACCTTCAAAAGATCACGGGCATGACCTGCCACCTCACCGTCCGGGAGATCAAGCGCCCCGAGCTGGAGGCGGCCCTCGTGGCCGAGGTCGTGGCCGAGGCCCTCGAGAAGCGCATGGCTTTCCGTCGGGCCATCAAGAAGGCCATTCAAACCAGCACCCAGGCGGGGGCCAAGGGCATCAAGATCGAAGTGAGTGGCCGACTCGGCGGCGCCGAGATGGCTCGTACCGCCAAGGAGCGGGAGGGGCGCGTTCCCCTTTCGACCCTGCGCTCCCACGTCGACTACGGCACGGCCCTGGCGCGTACGACTTACGGGATCATCGGGATCAAGGTCTGGATCTACAAAGGTGACCTCGAGCCCGGACAGAAGATCGATTGGCGTTTCAACCAAGGTATCCCCGGCTCGCCGCCCGAGCGCAGCCGAGGAGGTCCGAGACGTTCCGGCGGCAGGTCGGGCGGCGAGCGACGGAGCTGATCAGGAGAACGAACCATGGCGATGATGCCCAACAGAACGAAGTTCCGGAAAGCGCACCGTGGGCGCATGAAGGGCTTCGCGACCCGTGGCAACACGGTGGCCTTCGGGGACTACGGCCTGCAGGCCCTCGACTGGGGCTGGATCACCGGCCGTCAGATCGAGGCCGGTCGAGTGGCCGCCAACCGAGCGACCGCTGGCCAGGCCAAGACCTGGATCCGCATCTTTCCGCACAAGCCGATCTCTTCCAAGCCGGCCGAGACCCGGATGGGCAAGGGAAAGGGCGACATCGACTACTGGGCCGCTGAGGTGAAGCCGGGGACGATCCTCTTCGAGCTCGGCGGCGTGCCGGAGGAGAAGGCGAAGCTCGCCTTCAAGCGCGTTGCTCACAAGATGCCCATCAAGGTGAAGATGGTCCGCCGTCTGCCTACGACCTAGCGCGGTATACGAACGTGAAGATCGAAGAAATACGAAGCAAGACCGACTCCGAGCTCAACTACGAGCTCGAGACGATGAAGAAGGAGATGTTCGATCTGCGCTTCCGGACAGCCTCGGAGACCTCGGCCAACCCGGCCAAGATCCGCGTGCTGCGTCGGGGGATCGCCAGGATCAACACCGTCCTTCACGAGCGGGTGAAGGGTCAAGCGTCCCAGGAGTCGAACTAGCCATGACGACCACACGGAATGAACGCCGCGAGTTGCAGGGCGTCGTGCTGAGCAACAAGGGCGACAAAACCATCACCGTCGAGGTGGAGCGAACCTTCAAGCACCCCAAGTACGGCAAGTACGTGCGGGTGAGGAAGCGCTTCATGGCCCACGACGAGAAGGAAGACGCGCGACCGGGCGATACCGTCGCGATCACCTCGACGCGCCCGCTCTCGAAGCGCAAGCGCTGGCGCCTGTCCCAGGTCGTCGAGCGAGCCGTCCTGGTCGATGAGATCGGAGGCGAGCAATGATCCAGATGCAAACCATGCTCGACGTCGCGGACAACACCGGGGCCAAGCGGGCGATCTGTATCAAGGTGCTGGGCGGCACGCACCGCCGCTACGCCGGTATCGGCGACGTGGTCGTGGCCTCGGTCCGCAAGTCCCTGCCGGGCTCGGACGTCAAGCCCGGGACGGTCGTCCGCGGCGTGATCGTGCGCACCAGCAAGAACACCCGGCGCGAGGACGGCTCCTACGTCCGCTTCGACAAGAACGCCATGGTGATCGTCGACAACGACGGCAACCCCAAGGGCACCCGCATTTTCGGCGCGGTCGCTCGCGAGCTCCGCGAGCGCAACTTCATGAAGATCATTTCGCTCGCCCAGGAGGTCGTCTGATGGCTGCCAAGGTCAAGAGCAAGGGGCGCATCCGCCACGTGCGCAAGGGCGAGGCCGTGATCGTCATCGCCGGCAACGACAAGGGTCGCGTTGGCGAGGTGAAGGTGGTCGACAACGACCGCGGCCGCGTCATCGTCGAAGGTGTGAACCTTCGCTGGAAGCACAAGCGCGGGACCCAGCAAAACCCCAAGGGGGAGCGGGTTCAGGAAGAGTGCTCCATCCACGCCAGCAACGTCCTCCCGTTCGACTCGGAGAAGGGCAAGGGCGTGCGCAAGAGGAAGTCTACGGAGGCCTGATCGAGATGCCGCGTCTGAAAGAGAAGTACAAGAGCGAAGTCAAGCCTCAGATCATGGAGCGCTT
>JAUIEM010000586.1 GCA_030428695.1 bacterium | reverse complement strand
ACGGCCTGTACGACTCCTACGGCGGCGAGCGCGTGTTCGACACGCCGCTGTCGGAGTGCGGGATCATCGGCACCGCGATCGGCATGGCGATGTACGGCCTGAAGCCGGTGCCCGAGATCCAGTTCGCCGACTTCATCTACCCCGCCTTCGACCAGATCGTCAGCGAGGCGGCGAAGATGCGCTACCGCTCCGGCGGGCAGTTCACCGTGCCGATGGTGATCCGCACCCCGAGCGGCGGCGGCATCAAGGGCGGCCACTACCACAGCCAGAGCCCCGAGGCCTACTTCTGCCACACCCCCGGCCTCAAGGTCGTGATGCCCTCGACACCGTACGACGCCAAGGGCCTGCTGCAGGCGGCGATCGACGACCCCGACCCGGTGCTGTTCTTCGAGCCGAAGGCGCTGTACCGCTCGGTCAAGGGCGAGGTCCCCGACGGCAAGTACACCGTGCCGATCGGCAGCGCCCGGACCGTCCGCGAGGGCACCGACTGCACCCTGCTCGCCTACGGCGCGATGGTGCGGATCTGTGAGGAAGCGGCGGACATCTTGAAGGGCGACGACAAAATCTCCTGCGAGGTGCTCGACATCCGCAGTCTGGCGCCGCTCGACGAGGATGCGGTGCTCGACGCGGTCAAGAAGACCGGGCGCTGCGTGGTCGTCTACGAGGCGCCGCGCTCCTGCGGCTACGGGGCCGAGCTCTCCGCCCTGGTCGCCGAGCGCGCGATCGAGTACCTCGAAGCGCCGATCTACCGCGTCGCGGGCTTCGACACGCCCTTCCCCTACGCCCTCGAGCACTACTACATGCCGAACGCCAAGCGCGTCGCCCACGCGGTGCGCAAGGCCTGGAACTATTGATACCAGAGCTTCTGGAGGCACCATGGAATTCCGTCTGCCCGACCTCGGCGAGGGCCTGCACGAGGGCGAGATCGTCGAGTGGCGTGTCGAACAGGGTCAGGATATCGCTGAGGACGCGCCGCTGGTCGAGGTGATGACCGACAAGGCGACCGTCGAGATCACCAGCCCGGTGTCGGGCAAGGTCACCGAGCTGTGCGCCGCCGCCGGCGACATGGTGCCGGTCGGCAAGGTGATCGCGGTGATCACCGAGGGCGACGGGGGCGAGGCTCCGGCCGCGCCGGCCGCCGAGAAGCCGGCGGCCGAAAAGCCCGCGAAGTCCGCCCCGGCGCAGCCCGCGCCCGCCGCGACGAGCGCCGCTCCGGCCCGCTCGGCGCCTTCCGCCGCCCCGAGCGGGTCCTCCGACGGCCACAGCGGGGCCGCCCGCAAGGTGCTCGCCGCGCCCGCCGTGCGGCGCCGGGCGCGCGAGGCGGGGATCGACCTGGCCAGCGTGCCGGCGACCGGTCCCAACGGCCGGGTGACCCGCCAGGACCTCAGCCGCTACCTCGAGGGTGCGCCCGCCGCGGCTCCGGCAGCTCCTGCCGCGGCCGCTTCCGCCCCCTCCGCACCGAAGCCGGCCGCGAAGGTGGCGATGGCGCCGGGCGAGGTCGAGGTGATCCCGATCCGCGGCATCCGCCGCAAGATCTTCGAGGCGATGCACCGCAGCAAGTCGCGCGCGGCCCACTTCTGCTACGTCGAAGAGGTCGACGTCACCGAGCTGGTCGCCCTGCGCAAGCGGCTGAAGCCCAAGGCCGCCGAGCGCGGCGTCAAGTTGACCTACCTGCCGTTCATCTTCAAGGCGATCGCCGCGACGATGCCCGACTTCCCGAAGTTCAACGCGAACATCGACGACGACAAGAACGAGCTGCGCGTCTACAGCGACATGAACTTCGGCATGGCCGTCGACGGCCCGGACGGGCTGGTCGTGCCGGTGATCCAGAACGTGCGCGGCCGCAGCATGTTCGACCTGTGCGGGGAGATCATGCGCCTGGCCGAGGCCGTACGCAGCCGCAAGCTCAGGATGGAAGACCTGCGCGGGGGCACCTTCACCGTCACCTCGGCGGGCAGCATCGGCGGCCTGTTCGCGACCCCGATCATCAACTACCCCGAGGTCGCGATCCTCGGCGTGCACAAGATCGTCAAGCGGCCGATGGTGATGGACGACGACTCGATCGCCGTGCGCTCGATCATGTACCTGTCGATGTCCCTCGACCACCGCATCATCGATGGCGCCGACGCCGCGCGCTTCATGAACCGCGTCGTCGCGCTGCTCGAGGATCCCGAGCTCCTGTTCTTCGAGAGCCTGTGAGATGGCGAAGCAGCCGGCCTACGACGACACCGGCCTGTTCCGGGTCCTCAGCCCCGAGGGCAAGCAGGTCAAGCGGCGCAAGCTCGACCTGAGCGACAAGCTCCTGCGCCGCCTGTACCTCGCGATGCTGCGCAACCGCGAGCTCGACACCCGCATGCTGCGCCTGCAGCGCCAGGGTCGCATCGCGTTCTACGGCGCGGCGACCGGCCAGGAGGCGAGCATCGTCGGCTGCGCGGCGGCCTTCGAGCCCCACGACTGGATCTTCCCGGCCCTGCGTGAGGGAGGCGTCGCGCTCTACCGCGGCTTCCCCCTCGAGCAGTACGTCGCCCAGAACGTCGGCTGCGCCCTCGACGCGACCTCCGGCCGCCAGATGCCGAGCCACTACTGCTCGCGGGAGGTGCTCTACGTCTCCCTGTCGAGCCCGATCGGCACCCAGATCCCCCAGGCCGTCGGCTGCGGCTACGGCATCAAGCGCCGCGGCACGAAGCAGGTCGTCGCCGCCTTCATGGGCGACGGCGCGACCAGCGAGCCCGACTTCCACGCCGCGCTGACCTTCGCCGGGGTGTGGAAGGTGCCGGTGGTGTTCATCTGCGTCAACAACCAGTGGGCGATCTCGGTCCCCAACGAGCGCCAGACCGCCTCGGAGACCTTCGCGATCAAGGCCCGCGCCTACGGCTTCCCGGGCTTCCGCGTCGACGGCAACGACGTGCTCGCCGTGCGCGAGGTCGTCTCCCACGCGGCCAGCCATGCCCGCGCCGGCAAGGGCCCCGTGCTGGTCGAGGCGGTGACCTACCGGCGCGGGGGCCACTCCTCCGCCGACGACCCGAGCAAGTACCGGGACGAGTCGAAGGTGCCCGCCTGGCAAAAGATCGACCCGATCGAGCGCTACCGGCTGTTCCTCAAGCGCAAGAAGCTCTGGACGCAGACCTGGCAGGACGCCTGGCTCAAAGACTTCGAGACCCGCTTCAAGGCCGCCGTCGCCGCGGCCGAAGAGTCCGGCACGCCGTCGGTGCAGTCGATGTTCGAGGGCGTCACCGACGAGCCCTTCCCCGCCGTCGCCCGCCAGGCGGCGAACACCTCCGACGGGCCGGTGTCGGAGCTCGACGGGAAGTTCCCGATCTGAGAGTGGTGGTGGCAGTCCTGACGCTGGTTTCGCCCGGAACGACGGGCGGGCTGTTCCAGCCCGAGACAGGCGTGGATTTGTCAGGGGAGCGGGGGAAGAGCCAAGATCGCTTCCGTTTCGTTTGAGCAGAAATCCTCTACGTCTTTGTGGTGACGCCTGAGGAGGTCAACGATCTCAGAGGTTGGCCCGTTGCCGACGCGAACCCAAATGACCTTCGGTGGTGGGCCGTAGACGAGAGCCAAGTGCCGAAAGTCAGAGTCCTTCGATACTATCGCAAGCCCCCGGCTCTTTGCGTGTCGCCAAACGTCTATGTCGTCAGCCCTGACCAAGCCAGATTGCTCGACGTGCTCGGAGCCCGGATACTCTCGCGCCAAGAGCTGTACCAGCCGACGCGACAGATTCTGATCGAACAGCAGTTTCAAACTCTTAGCCTTCGCTCCCGCTCCGCTGCGAAGGAGAGACAAGCTTGAATGTCCTCTGCTGTGAGCTCAGGAAAATCGACGAGAACCTCTTCTGTTGTCATACCACCAGCGAGATACTCGAGAACATCCTGGACGGTGATTCGCATGCCACGAATGCACGGTTGGCCGCTACGCTTGCCAGCTTCAACGGTGATGTGAGAGCGCCAAGGTCCGTCCATGTTGAAAACTCCCTCCTCGGGGGTCGAGACGATGTGTAGATCCAGTGACTTGGGCTTCAACGG
>JAUIEM010000585.1 GCA_030428695.1 bacterium | reverse complement strand
CCCGAGGGGCAACCGGTGATCATCGACGCGAAGAAGAAGGTGCACGTCAAGTTCGTGTTGCGCGCGCTCAACGCGTGCAAGATCGCGGGCATCAAGGACGTCACCTACGCCCGGGCGGCCCAGCCGATCAACTAGCTTGCTCCCACCCAGGACGACGCATCCCGGACCCGGCTTCGGCCGGGTTCCGCTCATCCAGCCCTTCCTCCCTCCCCGCGAAATTGCACCGCGCGTGTGACAAACCGGCGACATTGACCGGATAGCTTCTCTCCTGCACGCGAACGGAAGCATCCGCCAGTGACCCTGGCGTGACGATGCCGTGACAGTAGGGCGAGTATGATCGCCGTGCTCTGCCTATTCCTGGAGGAATCCATGTCTCTTCGAGATAAGCGCGTATGGCTGTTCGCAGCCCTGTGTCTGAGCCTCGGCCTGTCCGGCTGTGTCGCGCCCGACACCCCGGTGCTCGAGGCCCGGCAGGGCCGTACCGAGACCGAGGGCGACGGCGCGACTCCAGGCGAGAACGAGGCGCCCGATCCCTACGGTCCGCTGCTCGCTCAGGGTCCGACCGGTGGCAACAGCGGCGACCGCGCGCTCGAGAACTGGGAGCGCGAGCGCGACCGGCGTCTGCAGTCGCGTAACGAGATCTCGAACCACTACTACGAGGTCGGCCGCAAGCTGTTCGACGAGTCGCGGTTCGAAGAGGCGAAGAAGAACTTCACCTGGGCCGTCGACGCCGATCCGACCAACGTCCCGGCGCAGCGCATGCTCGACCTGACGCAGTGGATGCTCGAAGAGCGTGACGGCGAGATCCGCTTCACCAGCGAAGCCTTCCTCCAGGAGAAGCTGGTCCTGATCGACATGAAGCGGGTCGAGGTCAAGCGCTACTACGAAGCGGGCGCCGAGGCGTTCAACAACCGCGAGTTCGACGAGGCGATCGAGAACCTCGAGCGGGTGCGCGAGATCATCCAGTGGTTCCCGTTCGAGATCGACACCGACTCGGGCAGCTACGACACCCAGGCCAAGCAGCTGCTCGCCGAGGCCGAGCGCGAGCAGCGCCGGATGGCGATCGAGGCCCGCATCGAGCGCGAGCGCGCGGCCTTCGACGCAGCGCAGGACGAAGAAGACGCGGTGCGCCGCGCCCGCGAGCGGAAGATCCGCACGCTGATCGAGCGCGCGACCGACTTCCTCAACCGCAAGAAGTACAAGAAGGCCGAAGAGGTCGCGAACGAGATCCTCGAGGACTTCGACCGCGACCACCCGCTCGCCCTCAAGCTGCGGCAGCTCGCGATCGAAGGCGAGCACGTCCGGGTGCGTGAGGCGACCTTCGCGGCGCTGACCGAGGAGACCCGGCGCGACGACGAGGGCCTGGCCCGGGCCTTCGTGCAGGACGCCGACTACATCACCTGGCCGAGCCGGGAAGAGTGGCTCGAGAAGCGCCTGACCCGCCGCGAGGGCATCTCCGACGAGATCGAGGAGCCCGAGTGGATCCGCGCCGCCAAGGCGAAGCTGCAGGCGACGATCGAGCTCGAGCTGGTCGAAGAAGAGCTCGGCGAGGTGATCGAGGGCTTCCGTCGGCTGACCGGTCTGAACTTCGTCATCCACCGCGATGTCGAGCTCGACTCCGAGGTCACCCTGGTCGTCTCCGAGATCACCCTCGAGAACGCCCTGAAGGTCATCCTCAAAGAGGCCGGCCTCGCGATGTCCTTCGCCGACGAGGCGATCATGATCCTGCCGCCCGACGAGGTGCGCGCGGACACCTTCCTCGAGATCTACCCGGTCGACGACCTGCTCAGCAAGCTGACCAACTTCACCGCCCCCGACCTGTCGGTGCAGGATCCGAGCGATCAGGGTGGCGGCGGCGGCTTCCAGCCCTTCTCCTTCGGCGACGACGATGACGACGACTCCGAGCCCCTCGACGAGGACAAGCTGGTCGAGATCATCGAAGCGCAGACCGGCGAAGAGGCCTGGGAAGACGACGAGCTGACCAGCATCGAGGTCCACCGCGGTCAGCTGCTCGTCCGCAACACCCGCGAGGTGCACCAGGTCGTCAACGAGGTGCTCGACCAGCTGCGCGCCAACACCGGCATCTACGTCGTCGTCGAGGCCCGCTTCATCGACATCTTCGACGACTTCCTGCGCGACATCGGCGTCGACTTCCGCGGCCTCGGCCAGGGCAACCCGGCCTTCGGCTCGCAGTTCAACCTCGCCCGCCAGGCCGGCGCGATCCAGGGCAACCGCCAGGGCCAGTTCTTCGACGTCGGTTTCACGCGCCGCAACGTCAACTCCGGCCTCGGTAGCGGTCCGAACCTCGGCCCCGGCCCGGGCAACCAGAACTTCGCCGGCCGCATGCAGAACATCATCGACCGCTTCCCCGGCTTCGTCTCGACCGGCAACGCCGACTCCGGCCCCCTCGCCGGTGGCGGTGGCGGGACCCTGGTCGCGACGCTGCTCGATCCCTTCCAGGTTGCCGCGATCTTCCGCGCCGAAGAGGCGGTCCGCGAGCAGAAGCTGGTCGACGCGCCGACGGTCGTCGCCCACGACCGGCAGAAGGTGTACGTCGCGGTCGTGACCCAGCAGTCGTACGTGTCCGACTACGACGTCTCGGCCCAGTCGTTCGGTAACGCCGCGATCGAGATCGCCGACCCGATCATCCGCACCTTCGAACAGGGCGTGTCCCTCGAAGTGCGGCCGACGGTCAGCGCCGACCGCCGCTACATCCACCTCGACCTGCGTCCGACCCTGGCCCGTGGCCAGCTCCAGGACATCATCATCACCAGCCTCGGCACGCTGAACCCGAACGTGCCGGCCGCGACCAACGTGCCGATCCAGGTGCCGCTGGTGTCGCTGCAGCAGTCGTGGACCTCGGTCACCGTGCCGGACGGCGGCACCGCGCTGCTCGGCGGCATGCGGCTCGCGATCGAGCAGCAGGACGAGTCGTCCGTGCCGTTCCTGAACAACCTCCCGATCCTCGACAACCTGTTCAAGCGGGAAGTCGACACGCGCACCAACAAGAGCCTGATCATCCTGGTCACGGCCCGGATCATCGTCGTCCGCGACGAGGAGAAGGCGCGCTTCAACGCGGAGTGATCCTTCCTTTCAGAAGGCGCACGAGGGACAGGCCTGGCCTGTCCCTTTCGCATCCGGGGGCGAAAAGCGCCGACCGGCCTATCGTTTTCGCTGGAACCCCCGTATCTGATACAGTACGCCCGACAGCAGGCAGGAGCTCCCGATGGCCGCGCCGAAGCCGTTGCACGCGATCTTTTTCGACATCGATGACACCCTGTACTCGACGACCCAGTTCGCCGCCCGGGCGCGGCGCAACGCCATCGAGGCGATGGTCGAGGCGGGGCTCGAGGCCGAGGTCGACGAGGTCCTGCAAGAGCTGCGCGAGACCATCGCCGAGTTCAGCAGCAACTACAACCGGCACTACGACCAGCTGCTCAAGCGGATGCCGCCGCACACCTACGCCAAGGTCAACCGGGCGTTGCTGATCGCGGCCGGGGTGGTCGCCTACCACCGCACGAAGGATGAGCTGCTGCGGCCCTACGAGGATGTGCTCCGGGGCGTGCAGGCCCTCGCCCGCGAGGACCTGACCCTCGGCATCATCACCTCCGGGCTCGAGATCAAGCAGGCCGAGAAGCTGGTGCGGCTCGGGCTGACCCCGTACCTGGACCGGCGCGCGATCTTCATCTCCGAGCAGATCGGCATCGACAAGCCGAATCCCAAGCTCTACCTGCGCGCCTGCCGCGAGGTCGGGCTCGCGCCGGCCGCGTGCATGTACGTCGGCGATCACCCGGACAAGGATGTCGGGCCGCCCAAGAGCCTCGGGATGACGACCGTGCTCTCCCGCCGCGACGGCAAGTACAGCGGCCAGGTGGGAGCCGTCGCGCCCGACTACGAGATCGGCCGCTGGGACGAGCTGGTCGCGATCGTGCGCGGGGACTTCCGCCCCTGCCGCAGCGAGGCGTAGCGCTTAGGGGCTGGTCCGAAACCTCGCTCGCGAGGCTTGCGGAGGTGGGTGCCTGCCTTCGTCCTCCTCCTC
>JAUIEM010000099.1 GCA_030428695.1 bacterium | reverse complement strand
ATCTCCTGCGCCGCCGAGTTGACCGGGCTCTCCGCGTTCTCGTCCTCGATGAAGTCGCCGAAGTACGAGTCGTCGCTGTCGCCGATCGGCCGGTCGAGCGAGATCGGCAGCTTGCTGATCTTCATCACGCGCCGGGTCTCGTCGACGCTGATCTCGGTCGCCTCGCTGATCTCCTCGACGGTCGGCTCGCGGCCGTTCTCCTGCGTCAGGCGCTTGGCGGCGTTGCGCAGCTTGCTCATCGTCTCGATCATGTGGACCGGGATGCGGATCGTCCGCGCCTGGTCGGCGATGCTGCGGGTGATCGCCTGCCGGATCCACCACGTGGCGTAGGTGCTGAACTTGTAGCCGCGCTGGTACTCGTACTTCTCGACCGCCTTCATCAGGCCCGTGTTGCCCTCCTGGATCAGGTCGAGGAAGGTCAGCCCGCGGTTGCGGTACTTCTTGGCGATCGAGACGACCAGCCGCAGGTTGCCCGACGACAGCTCGCGCTTGGCCTGCTCGTAGTTGGCGAAGCGGCGGCGGACCTCGGCCAGGCGCTGGCGCAGGTCGTCGCCCGACTCGCCGGCGAGGGCCATCAGGCCGAAGTGGATGTCCTTGGCCTGCGCGACCTCGGCCCGGCTGGCACCCGAGCCGCGCGCCGCCATCTCCTCGTAGCGCTTGCGCGCGCCCTCCATCTGGCGGTGGAACTGCTCGAGCTTCTCCATGATCGGCTTGAACTTCTTGATCTGGATCTGGAGCTCCTCGATCAGCTTCATGCTCTTCGTCTGCCGGCGGTAGATCTGCCACTGCAGACGGGTGCGGTCGGCCTTGTTGCCCGCCTTGGCGAGGATCCGCTCGTAGTCGGCCTCGTTGCAGTCGAGCAGCTCGACCAGCGTGTCGAGGTTCGTCGGCAGCCGCTGCTCGAGCTCGGGCTTGCCGAGGTCCTGGCTGATCCGCAGCGTCCGCTCGAACGCCAGCCGGCGCTCGAGCACGTCGCGCAGGATCGCCGCCGCCTCGCGCGCCGCGAGCGGCGAGAGCATCAGCGTCCGCCGGAACAGCTTGCGGGTCAGCTCGATCTTCTTCGCCAGGCGGATCTCCTCGTCGCGCGTCAGCAGCGGGATCTCGCCCATCTGCTGGAGGTACATCCGCACCGGGTCGTCGATCCGCTCGGAGCGCGCGCGCTTGCGCTGCTCCTTCGACTCCTTCTCCGAGCGCGCCGCCGCCGGCTCCTCGCGCCGCGGACGGTCGTCGTCGTCGTCGTCCTCGGTCAGCTCGATGCCCTTCTCCTCGAGCGCCGACCGGATCTCGTTGATCTGCTCGAACGAGGGGCTGTCCATCCCCTGACCCGAGATGAGCGCGTAGAGCTCGTCGTGGGTCAGCTGTCCGCCGCGCGCGTTGGCGTCCTCGACGAGCTTCTCGAGGTCGACCTCGAGCTCCGAGGCGCGCGGCGGCTCCGGATCTCCGGTCGGCTGCTCGATGACTGCGTTGCTGCTTCCGTAGCTCGACACTGACTGCCTCCGATCGATGCTGCGATGCGGGCCCTACGAGGCCCGCATGAGTGCGTTGACTTCGCTCATGATGTCGCGGATGCGCCCCTCGTCGCGCGCCTGCTCGGCCCGCGCCAGCTCCGCCCGGAGCACCTTCCCCAGACCGCTGCGCGGGAGCGCATCGAGCACCCGCAGGTGCCGCGGATGCTTGTAGCGCGCCAGCCGCCCGTCGCAGTGGGCGCGCAGCTCCCCGAGCGTCAGCTCCCCGGCGCGCAGCACGCAGAAGGCGCAGCCCACCTCCCCCCAGCGCGGGTCGGGGACGCCGAGGACGGCGACCTCGGCGACGGCAGGGTGCTCGAGCAGGACCGCCTCGACCTCGGCCGGGTACACGTTCTCGCCGCCGGAGATGTACATCTCCTTCTTGCGCCCGACGATGCGGAAGCAGCCGTCAGCGTCGCGCACGGCCAGGTCGCCGGTGCGGAGGAAGCCGTCGCGCAGGCTGGCGGCGGTCTTCTCCGGCTGGCCGAGATAGCCCGAGAACAGGTGCGGCCCCCGGATCAGCAGCTCGCCGTCCGTGCCCAGGCGCACCTCCGTGCCGGGCATCGGGAAGCCGACGCTGCCCGCCTTCTCCCGCTCCTGGCCGATCGGGAAGGCGAAGCAGTTCGGCCCGACCTCGGTCATGCCGTAGCCCTGGCGGAAGTCGATGCCGGCGTCCAGCCAGGCCTCGAGCAGCGTGCGCGGGCAGGGAGCGCCGCCGGAGATCACGAAGCGCAGCCGGTGATCCGTCCCCGGCAGGCCCGCCTCGAGCAGCATCCGGAACATCGCGGGCACCCCGAACAGCACGGTCGCATCCTCGCGATGGGCGATGACCAGCGCCGCATCGAAGCGCGGCAGGATGCGCGTGCAGCCCCCGACGGCGAGCAGGGGCAGCGTCAGCACGTTCCAGCCGCCGGTGTGAAAGAGGGGCGCGTACAACAGCGTGCGGTCGTCCCGGGAGAGCCCGAAGCCCGCCACCGTCTGGGCGATGTTCGCCGCGAGCATCCGGAACGAGAGCAGCACGCCCTTCGGCCGGCCCGTGCTCCCCGAGGTGTAGAGCACCAGCGCGGGGGACTCCGCATCGAAGACATGCTCCGGGCAGGGCGTCCCCGCCCGCGTACCGAGAGCCTCCGGCAGGAGCCAGGGCCGGCGGCCGGCGTAGCTTCCGTCGCTGATCACGAGGGCCGGAGAGCAGTCGTCGAGCACGCCCTCGAGCTCCTGCGCCGCGAGCCGCGTGTTCAGCGGCACCAGGGTCGCGCCCCGGCGCCAGCAGGCGAAGCCGAGCAGCAGGCTGAAAGGGCTGCTCGCGGCGGCCAGGGCCACGCGGGCGCCTGCCGGCAGCGGGCCGAGGGCCTCGGCCAGACGCTGGGCCTCGGCGTCGAGGCGGGCGTAGCTGTAGTCCTCGCTGCCCCAGCGCAGCACGATCCGCGAGGGATCGCGCGCGGCGCCCGCGCGCAGCCAGTCCGTCCAGTTCCCCTCAACCATCGTGATCCTCCAGCCAGGCGACGATGCGCGGCCACAGCTCGCGGTGGGCGCGGGAGCCGACGCTGAGGCCGATGTGCCCGCAGTCGCAGCGCAGGCGCGCGACGTCCGGCGAGCCGGTCGCTTCCAGCGCGGCCTCGGTCGCCGCCGCCGGCACCAGCTTGTCGCGTCGTCCGACCGCGGTCAGCAGCGGGGCGCGCAGGGCGGGCAGTTGCTCGAGCAGGCGGTTCTGCTGGTAGAAGCGCTCGAGGAACTCGATGTAGGCCCGGCCCGGATGGTCGACATCCTCCGCCATCCAGCGCTCCATCGCGCAGAAGTGCTCGCGCGCCGCGTCGGACACCTCCCCGCGCCCCAGGCGGGCGGCGAAGGAGCCCCAGCGCAGGCCGGCGGAGAAGGGCTCCAACGCCGCGAAGCCGGTGCTGAGGAAGGCGCCGGGCACGTTGCCGTCGGGGCCGCGCACGGCGCGCGGGTCGAACTCCGCCGACCAGCGGCGCAGGGGGCCCATCGCCGCGAAGTCGACCGGTGCGGCGAGGAGCGTCAGGCTCTGCACCCGCTCCGGCCGGAACAGGCTGTACATCGTCGACAGCGTCCCGCCCTGGCAGTAGCCGAGCAGGTGCAGGGCATCGCAGCCCTCGCGCTCGACGATCGCCTCGACCGCGCCGGCGAGGGTCAGCTCGACGAAGGCGTCGAGCGGCAGGTCGGCCTCGGCCCGGCCCGGCTTCCCCCAGTCGAGCAGGTAGACCGGCACGCCGCGGGCGAGCAGCGCCGCGACCACGCTGCGGCCGGGCAGGAGGTCGAGCACCGAGGGCCTGTTGACCATTGCGTAGACCAGCAGCAGGGGCCGGGTGCGCGCCTGCGCGGGCTGGTAGGCGCGCAGCTGGGTCGGCCCGGAGCGCCACACCACCTTGCAGGGGGTCGGCTCCAGCCGGACCTCCTGGCCCGCCACGCCGCGCTCGAGCCACCACAGGGGATCGCGGGCGCGGCCGGCCAGGCTGACGAAGCGCGACCAGGGAGCCGCGAGGGCCGGCGCGGCGCCGACCCGGCTCCACAGCCGGGCCCCGCGCTCGAGCATCTTCAGGCCTCCGTCGAGGGCGAAGAGCATCAGTCTTCCTCTGCATCCGCTCCGAGCAGCGCGCTGCCGAAGGCGGTGGCGGTCGCCAGGCAGGCGTCCTGCGCGGCGTCGAACAGCTCGAAGCCCGGGCGCAGGAGGGCGCTGGGCGGGAACAGGCCGACGGCGTCGCTCATCGCGCCGAGCTGGGCGCGGCGGCGGCGCACGACCTCAGTCTCGAGGGCCCACCACCGTACCGTTTCCTCCCACAGCTTCCGGATCTTCGGCAGCTCCATCAGGGCGGGTCCAATCACGGGCGATGCGGTCTTCTTCATCGAGGGATCCTCCGGCGAAGGTTTCAGCGATATAGGTCTGGGCGTCGGCGTCGAACAGCAACGCGACGTGGTTGAGGGGCAGGATCCGGGTGTCGCGCAGGTTCGCCCGCGCGGCCCGGAAGCCCTCCGGATCGGTGGCCGAGGCGAGGAAGCAGATGCCGTCGGACGGCCCGTCGTACTCCCCCGGCTCGATCACGAGCCGTTGCGTGCCGAGCTCGTAGTACTCGAGCTCGTTGTGGGTCCCGGCGAGGACGTAGACCTCGGTCTTCTTCGGGAAGCGCGCCGCGCGTACCGTCGCGATGTGGTCGTCCCCGAGGGCGATCGCGTCCTTCAGCCCGTGGCCGCGGCTGACGTAGCCCGCGCCACCGTGCCAGGTCGAGTACCAGTCGACCTCGGTCTCGTTGAGCGGGTGCACGTCGCTGAGGTCCCCGAGCAGCTGCTGCTGCATGCGGTAGGCGTCGGCGTAGATGCTGTGGGACTCGACCTCGCCCATCGGCGCGTACCAGGTCCAGGGCGCGGGCATGCCGTAGGCGGCGAAGCGCACGAAGGCGATCGGGTGACGGAAGATGAAGTCGAGCCCGCGGTGCGGCGTCGCGACGAACAGCAGCTTCCGGATGTCCTTCTGGTACTTCGTGCCCCAGCGCTTGCGCACGCCGGTCAGGTACATGCGGGCGCTGATGCCGCCGGCGGAGTGGGCGAGCACGTCGACCGTGCGGGCGCCGGTGCGCTCCTTGATCACCTCGAGGGCGCCGGCGATGTGCTCCGTCTGGAAGTACAGGTCGCCCTGGCCGCAGGGCATCGTCAGCGCGAAGACCGCGAAGCCGTGCTCGCTGAGGAACTGCATCAGCCCGGGCCGGCCGTCGAACCAGGTCGAGGCCCAGGAGCGCGTCGCGTCGGACTGGCAGCCGTGGACCAGCAGCACCGGGGTCTTGTGGCGCGCGTCTTCCCAGCCCTGCGCGTAGTGCAGGAGGAAGTTCCGGGAGTGCGGCTCCCGCGTATCGCCGAAGGCCTCGGGGATGCCGACGCCGAAGATGCTCGCCGGCAGGTGCCGGGTCGCGGGCAGGAAGGCCTCCTGCTCGAAGTGCTCGCCCTCGTGGGCCCAGCACTCGATGCGCTCCCAGGGCCAGCAGTCGGCGCCTTCCAGGGTGCGTTGCAGCTCGATGTCCGGGCCGTCGGCCAGGATGGGCAGGGCGAGGGTGAGCAGGATCAGCGCGCGCACGGGTCTTCCTCCAGGAACTCGACGGTCGCGCGCAGCACCGCGCGCGGCCTCTCCAGGGTAAGGTAGTGGCCCGCGCCGCGGAACACGCGCAGCCGCGCGTCGGGCAGCCGCGCGGCGAGGCGGCGGCTGTTCTCCAGCGGCACGATGCGGTCGCGGTCGCCGCTGAGCAGCAGGGTCGGCGCCGCGATGCCCGCGAGCCGGTCGCCGATCGCGAACTGCGCCCCGGCGGTCGCCTGGGCGAGCCAGGCGTGGGCCGGCGGCTGCAGGGCGAGGCGGCGCGCGACCCGGGCGGCGAGGGCGCGGGGGCGGCGGGCGCAGAACTCCGGGGCGAGGGCGAGGCGCATCTTGTCGAGCAGCTGCTCGGCGGCGTTACGACCCCGGGGGGCGAGCAGGCGCTGCCAGGTCTCCGGGCTGAGGGGCACGGCGAGCTGGCCGCCGGGGGTGGTCGACAGCAGCACCAGCCGGGCGACGCGCTCGGGATGGCTGGCGGCGAGCTCGAGGGCGAGCATGCCGCCGAGGGAGCAGCCGAGCACGTGCGCCCGCTCGACGCTGAGGGTATCGAGCAGGGCGCGGGCGTCTTCCGCCAGCTGCGCGACGGTGTAGGGTCCCTCGGGCGCGTCGCTGTGCCCGGCGCCGCGGTTGTCGACGGCGAGCACCCGGAAGCCGCGGGCCAGGCCGGGCAGCAGCCGGGCGTAGAGGTCGGCGCCGCGGCCGAGACCGGGCAGCAGCAGCAGCACCGGGGCGGGATGCGCCGGGCCGGCGGAGATGTAGGACAGGCGCAGGCCGTCGACATCAATAAACGATCGATCGTTTATAAACTTGGCGTGGGTGCAGCGTTCTCGGACAGCGGGCATCGTCTACTCCTGGATCGGGGCCATCTGCGGAAGGGGAGCCATCAGGCCGGACTCGAACAGCCGGCCCATCGCGCGCACCGCCTCGTCGTCGTCGACGCCGAAGTGGCGGCGCACGCCGAACAGCTTCTCGACGGTGAAGTAGTTGAAGTAGCTCAGGCTGATGGTCATCAGCGCCAGGGTCGGGTCGCCAGCGGCGAGCTTCCCTTCCTCCTGCAGCTTCCGCAGGTAGGGGCCGAGCTTCTCTTCGTAGCGGCTGCGCATGGTCGCGAACAGGCGGCCGATGTGCACGCCGTCGAACTCGACGACGTCGACGTAGATCAGCTTGAGGTAGGAGGCGAAGGCGGAGACGGTCTCGCCGATCGCGAAGCCGATCTCGACGATCGACTCCGGCAGGCGGAAGCTCGCGAACACGCGGGCCATCGGCGTGTCGACGTCGAAGTAGGCCGCCTCGTAGCGCTCGAGCAGGGTCGAGAAGATCGTCTGCTTGTTCCCGAAGTGGGCGTACAGGTTGCTGACCGGGGTCTCGGCGGCGCGGGCGATGTCGCGCACGCTGACGCCGTGGAAGCCGCGCTGGACGAACAGACTCTCCGCCGCGTCGAGCATGCGGTCGCGCAGGCCGGGAGTCGGGGGGCGGGGCATCGCGTGGTCCTCAGGTTGGAAAACGATCGTTCGGTTATCTTCCCGCGGAGGATGCTCCCTGTCCAGCAGAATCTCAAAAAGGGAGAGGGAGCGGTCTTGGGGCCCGGAGCGGGAACTGGAAGGGGAGCGTAGATGAAGAGGAAGAAGAAGGCGAAGACAAGAAAGAATCTATAAGGAAACCAGGGAACCAGGATCCAGGAAGAGACAAGAAGAGGCAGAGGAAGGACTGTTGCTTGCTTTCGGGTTGTCGATTGTCATCGGGGTGTGACGAAGGCAGGATAAAGAGTCTTAACGCAGAGGCGCAGAGGGACAGAGGCGCGGAGGTGAGGGAAAAGACTGATCTCAGCGTACGTTCTGTCCAAGATCAACGGGCGGGAGTAAACCTTGCCTACAGAAGATTCGAGCAGTTGAGAACAAACGTGTAGGGGAGGGGTACCTCGCGGAGGCGATGTTCGGCCGCTGCGGCCTCTGCTCCTTGTTCCTTTCCGGCCCGCTACGGCGGCAGCACTGGCGTCGTGTCGGTCTCGGCCATGCGCTGCATCTCCGCGAGGGCGAGGCCGATGGTCAGCGACAGGATGGCGAGGCCGAACAGCACCAGCAGGACGACCTGCCAGCGGGGGAGCTTTCTCCGCTCGGGGGGCCGGCCCTCCGGCTTCTTCTTCCGGCGCGCCTTCTTCTTCCCCATGTCCGTCCTCCCCCAAGCAGTCTACACGACCTGCGCGATCAGTACGCGAAGGCCGCGTCGAGGCCCGAGCCGACGCCGCTGACGGTCTGCGCCGACGGGTCGAGGTCGATCACGCCGAGGTAGACGTCCGGCCCGCTGTAGTCGATGCCGGCGACGCCACAGCGCATGCCGAGGGCGACGCTGCGCTGGGTGGTGCTGCCCGGCAGGCCGGTGTCGTGCTGCAGCGACTCCGACACGATCGCGGTCGGGACGCCCCCGGTCAACGAGAACACCGTCAGCTCGTTGCCCATGAAGTTGACCGCCGCCAGCCGCGTGCCGTCGTCGGAGACCTCGAGGCCGCCGACGAAGGAGCCGGTGCCCCCGAGGCCGTCGGGCAGGTCGAAGGGGCTGCCCGCGACCGCACTCAGGCTCGCGCTGCCGCGGGGGAAGCTGAGCTGGAGTGCGTGGATCACGCTGGTCAGGCCGTCACCGAGGTAGATGAAGCCGCCCGCCTCGTCGACCGCGATGTTGCTGAGAGGCGCCCCGGACACCGCCAGCGAGGCGATGGTCTCGAAGCTGCTCAGGTCGATGATCTCGACCGTGCCGTCGCCGCTGAAGCTGCCGGCGCTGGTGACGATCAGCACGTCGCGGCCCGAGACCGTCGCAACCTCGAGCTTGACCGGGTTGTAGACGCCCGAGGCGGTGGTGCCGGACTTGCCCGTGAAGATCACGCCCTCGTTGCTCAGGATGGTGTTGCTCGAGCGGTCGTAGCCGTAGACCAGGATGGTGCCCGGCTGACGCACGGTCGGGCCGGCCGAGAACTGCACGTTGGAGCTGACCGCGAACAGCCGCGCGCCGTAGGCGACCGCGTCTTCGAGGAAGGAGATCGTCACGGTGTCGAGGGTGTCGCCCGCCTCGGACAGCAGCGTCATCGTGTCGCCGGCCATGTCGACGAAGGGCGCGCTCAGCGAGTCGGCGCTGACGTCGCGGAAGCTCGTCGAGGGGCTCGCGGAGCGGGGATCGAAGGCGTACAGGGCCTCCTCGCCGTTGCCGCCGAAGGGCGCCTGGGCGACCAACACGGCGTTCGAGTCGGAGAACACGGACAGGTCGTTGGCGAGGTTGCCGCCGAGCGCCGCGCTGAGGTCGGCGTTGAACAGGGTGCTCAGGGTGCCGTCGAAGGCGATCCCGAAGGTCTTGACGAAGGCGTGGCCGGCGAAATCGAACTCGAGGGTGTAGAGCCGCTCGCTCGGACAGGCGACGACCAGGTCCTGCAGATCCAGGCCGGCCTCGAAGTTGGTGGCGGCGTCGAGCTCGACGGTGCCGACGGTCGGGTTCGAGCGGTCGCTGTCGCTGCGGCTGCATCCCGCGACGATCAGCACCGCCCACAGGCAGCCCAGGGCTGCCGCGCGGGTGCGCATCATAGGTAGACTCCTCGTGTCGCGACGCCCCTGGCGTCGCTGCGGCGGAGCTTCCGGAAACCCCTTCCGGCAACCTCCACTGCAACACGGGCCGGTCTTCTGGCTCTCGGTTCGTCCTACCGGCGACGCCTTCCCCGACAGCGGGTGGCTACGTGTCGCTTTCGTCCCCGATCACAGCGGCGGGTCCGCGCCGGATTCGCACCGGCTTCCCGTTTCCATCCTTCGATGGAGCCCGTGAGGGGGCGAGTCTACCAGGGAGGGAGAGCGCGCGCCCGGGAATTCCTCAGTCCGGCGCCTCGCTCGCGGCCAGCTCCTCATCCACCTCCCGGGCGACGAGCTGGTAGGCGATGCAGACCGCCACGCCGAGGACGGCGCAGGCCCCGTACAGGGTCGCGAAGTCGAAGCGCTCGGCGATCTGCGTGCCGAGCACCGGCGCGCAGATCATCGCCAGCGAGAAGGTCAGCGCGATCCCGGCCATGTAGCGGCCGCGGGTCGCGGTCTGGGCGCGGTTGGCGACGAAGCCCATCAACAGCGGCAGCTCGAGCATCTCCCCCCAGGTCAGGATCACGATGCACAGGGTCCCCCACGCGAAGCCGCTGCCGAGGGGGAAGAGCGCGAAACCGACGCCGAGCAGCACCCCCGCCAGCCCGACGAAGCGCAGCGGGTTCGGCCGGGTGAGGCGGTGGATCAGGACCATCTCGAACAGCACGATCAGCACCGGGTTGATCGCGAACAGCAGCCCGAAGTCGCTCTCCGCCCAGCCCCAGACCTCCTCGAGGAAGAGCGGCAGGGTCGAGAACGTCTGGAAGAAGATCATCGCGCTGAGGAAGGTCAGCAGGCACACGCACAGGAACACCTCGTCCCGCCAGGGCGGGACCCCCTTCTGGCCCGGCAGGCGGGCGCTCGGGACCGGCGCGGTGGCGCGGCGGCCGGTGAACCAGAGGAGCATCAGGACGCCGGCCGCGACGCAGGTCAGGCAGTCGATCCAGAACAGCCACTGGTAGCTGTAGACGGCGAGGAAGCCGCCGGCCGCCGGCCCGATCGCCATGCCGAGGTTGACCGCGAGGCGCGTCAGGGCGAAGGCGCGGGTGCGCAGCTCGGCCGGGCACACCTCCGCGGTCAGCGTCCCGACCGCGGGCCGGAAGGCCTGGGCGCACAGCGCGATGCCGAACAGACAGGCGACGATCGCCACGGTCCCGCTCAGCTGGCCGAAGAGCGCGAACAGCGCTCCCATCGCGAACAGCGACAGGGCGCCGACGCGGGCCGCGCCGATGCGGTCGGTCAGGGGTCCGCCCAGGGCCGAGCCGGTCAGGCCGCCGAAGCCGAAAGCGGCGAGGAAGAAGCCGACCTCCTCCTTGGAGTAGCCGAGCTGGGTCGAGAGGTAGAGCGCGACGAAGGGGATGACCATCGAGCCGGCCCGGTTGACCAGCGCGAGCAGGGCGAGCAACCAGATCGGGCGCGGCAGGCCGGCGAAGGCGGCGCGGTAGGTCGACACCAGACGGGCGAGCCAACGCATCTCTGCTCCCTGCGCGAGGCCTCCGGGGACGCTGCGGCGGATGGAATCCGGCGCCACGGCGCAGCTCTCCAGCCCGTAGCCACGCGGCCACGCCGGCACAGACTTGCTTGGCTCTTCCCCGTCAGGATAATACCCGCAGGCGAGCGATGGAGGACAGCCTGATGCCGATCTACGAGTACCGCGCGGTCGACGCCTCGTGTGAGAAGTGTGCCGACCGCTTCGAAGTCTTCCTGCGCATGTCCGACCCGGCGGTCGAGACCTGTCCGGAATGCGGGGCGCCGGTCAAGCGCCTGATCTCGGCGCCGTCGAACACGGTCAGGAACTCGATGGGCGACGCGAACCTGAACCGGCTCGGCTTCACGAAGTACGAGAAGAACAAGGACGGCTTCTACGAGAAGAAGTTCGGCGGGGGACCGACCCCGAAGATGCCGACCTGAAGCTCGCCGCGCTCCTGCTGACGGTCGTCAGCGCTACGCCCGGCTTGCCCACCCTCGCCCGGGGCGCTATGGTGGCGGTTTGTCCCACAGCCTGATGAGGCTCACGGAGCCGCCGTGGACTTCCCCGACGCCGACGCCCTCGCCCCCTTCCTGCCCTGGACCACCGGCAGCCCCGGCGTCGGCGCGCTCCCCCGCTTCGCCGGCGTGCCGACCGTCGTCGTCGCCCGCGCCCTGTACCGCGCCTGGCTCGAGCGCGCGCCGCGCTGGCGGCCCTTCGTCCACATCGACCCGGCCCACTGTCCACAGGGAGGGCCCGACTGGGTCAAGAGCGAGCCCTTCGCCGTCGCCGCCGGCGGCTGGCTGTACATCGGCCCGGGGCCCTGCGCGCTGTGGGATCCGGCGGCCCTCGAGGAGCTCTCCGCCCGCCACGCCCTGCGCATCGTCACCGAGAGCGACGAGCTCTTGCCCCTGCGGCCGCGGCTGCGGGCCTGGCTGCTGCGGCGCGATCCCTTCCACCTGCTCGCCAGCGACCCGAGCATGGCGCGGCTGCGCAGGGCGGCCCTCGCCTACTGCCGGGCGCAGCTGGTGCTCCACCTGTCCGGCCCGCCGGGCTCCGGCAAGCGCAGCCTGGCGCGCTGGGCCCACGCCAGCCTCGGCCAGACGCCGCTCGAGACCGTGCGCCAGGGCGGCGGCGATCGCATCAGCCCCCACGGCTGGCAGCTGTACGAGGAGATCGCCCAGCTCAGCCCGGAGCAGCTCGTGCCCCTGCGCGACCGGCTGCAGGCCGAGGAGGGGGGCGGCGGCTGGGATGAGGCCTGGCACGACGCGCCGGAGCGGCCGGAGGACGGCGCCTTCGACCCGATCGTCGGCGACAGCCCGGCGATGTGCCGGGTGCTCGCCAAGGCCGCGCGCTACGCCCGGAGCCGGCTGCCGATGCTGGTCTACGGCGAGACCGGCACCGGCAAGGAGCTGTTCGCCCGGGCGATCCACGAGGCGAGCGGGCGGACGGGTCCCTTCGTCGCGATCGACCTGAACACCCGCAACGTCGGGCTGCTCGAGAGCGCCCTCTTCGGCCACGCCAAGGGAGCCTTCACCGGCGCCGCCGCCCCGCGCCAGGGAGCGGCGGTGCAGGCCGACCGCGGCACGCTGTTCCTCGACGAGCTCGGCAACCTCAGCCTGTCGACCCAGGCCAAGCTGCTGCGCCTGCTCGAGCAGCACACCGTCCAGCCCCTCGGCTCGGACCGCTCGATCGAGGTCGACCTGCGCATCGTCGCGGCGACCAACGCCAACCTCGAAGAGCTCGTGCGCGCGGGCGACTTCCGCGAAGACCTGCTGTACCGCTTCAACCCCAGCGCGGTCTGCCGCCTGCCGGCCCTGCGCGAGCGGCCCGAGGACATCGCCGCCCTCGCGGCCCACTTCCTCAGCGGCACCGGCAAGTCCCTCGGCGCCGAGGCGCTCTTGCGGCTCGAGGAGTGGAACTGGCCGGGCAACGTGCGCGAGCTGCGCCACACCGTCGAGGCGGCGGCGATCGAGTGCCCGGAGGCGCAGATCGGCCCCGCCCACCTCGGGCCGCTGCGCGCCGGCAGCGCCTCCGCCCCGGTGCTGGTGACCAGCAGCGAGGCCCGCGAGGAGCGGGCCGCGCAGTGGTGCCTGAACAAGACCGAGATCCAGAAGGTCGTCGCGGTCACCCTGCAGGTCCCGCCCCTGGCCGAGCGCGGCAGCGCCTGCCTGCGCAACGCCATCCTCGGCTCCCTCGGCGGCCGGCCGGTCAGCCAGCAGGTGCTGCGCGCCCTCGAGCGGCGCACCTGGTGGGGGAACTTCACCGAGCTGTCGCGGGAGCTGACCGCCGTCTGCAGCAACCTCGAGGGGCCGATCGACCTGGTCGGCCTGCACCGCACCCTGCCCGACCTGCTGCGCGACCCCGGCCAGGCGCCGATCAAGATCCTGCTCTTCCCGAGCTCGCACCACGGCGAGATCGTCGGCCTCGAGCAGGAGTTCAAGCAGGCCGCCGTCGTCGTCGGCCGCACCACCAGCCTCGACGACCTGCGCCCGCGCGGCTCGGCGGCCGACAAGAAGCGCCTGCAGAAGCGCTGGGACATGCTCGAGGAGATGCTCGGGACGCGCTCGGTCGGCTTCCTCAACCTCAGCTTCCTCAGCCGCATCAGCCGCGCCCACTTCGTGCTCTGCCGCGAGCAGGGCAGCCTGCTGGTCCACACCCTGCCCGGCACGCGCCTGCCGGTCTCGGCGACCAGCCTGCCGAGCACCGGGCTGTTCCCGGTCAAGCCCGGCTCGCCCGTCGACATCGGCCAGGCCGGCGAGATCCAGATCGCGGACACCAAGGGCCGGCTGTACTTCCAGCTCTACGTCTTCACCGGCAACTCCGCGCTCTCCGAGTTCGGCGCCGGCCTCGCCGAGCACCTCGCCGGCCCGGCCGACAAGACCCTCGGCTACGGCGAGCTCAAGCGCCAGGTCTGGAAGCTGCGCGCCGACGAGGTCGAAGCGCTGTCCGAGCTGGTGATCCGCGCTCAGAGCCGGCCCCATCCCTTCGCCCGCGGCCTGCGCGAGGCGGCCCGGGAGTGGAAGCGCCAGAGCCCCGAGCTCGGCGCCCTGGCCGAGTACCTCGACAGCGCCCACCCGACCCAGAGCTGCACGCGCCTGGTCACCTTCGACGCCAACGTCGAGCTGCGCAGCGCCCTCGAACGCCTGCTCTCCGGCGAGGAGTTCGGCCGCGAGCTGTGGGCGCAGCTGCCGGCGGGGATCCGGCGGGCGCTGACAGCGCCGGGGTAGGGGGGGTTGCTGACCTCCGGGTAGGCTCTGTCCCGTGAGGCGACGGCTCGAAAGCCATGTAGGGGCGGGGTTTACCCCCGCCCGCCGAGCCCGGACAAACAGGCGAAGCAGGCACTGACCGCCTACTCCCACTGATCCTCGGGATAGTGCGAGTAGAAGTTCAGCGCGATCTTCTTCGCCGCGAGCTTGAGCAGCCCCCGGCGGACGTCGTCGTCGTCCGACTCGACGACGCTGTAGTCGAGGTAGTCCTTGCTGCGCGGGTCGGGGTACATGTACTCGCGCTTCTCCGAGAAGACCACCTCGCCGTCCCGGGTGTAGTCGTACACCGAGTACTCGAGGCGGATCTTCCCGCGCGCCAGGCCGATGTCGCTGGGCAGGCGGGTCTGCAGGCGGATGATCTCGCCGACGCAGACGTAGTCGCAGCCGAGCTCGGTCGCGATCTCCTCCCAGCCGAGGGCGAGGACGTCGACCTCGTTCTCGAGGTTCTCGAGCTCGCTGCTGTCGACCATGTCGAGCTCTTCGGGCAGGTTCTTGGTCAGCACCTCGTTGGTGATGTTGCGGGCGAGCTTGATGCCGTCCTGGTGCTGGAAGTGGTTCTCGCGGTGGGTCTTGAAGGGGATGACCACCATCCGCTTGCCCATCACGTCGAACTGCGGCTCGATCATACTCTCCGTGCACCCGGCGGCGAGCAGGGTGAGGGCGCACAGGCTGAGGGACAGGACGCGCATGGTGGGCTCCTTGGGGGCTAGCGGACCGGCTTCTTCGCCTCGTCGGGGAAGTGGGAGTAGAAGTGCAGGGCGAGCGCGCGCGCGGCGGAGGCGAGCAGGCCGCGCTCGATGTCGGCTTCGGTCTTGTTCAGGGTCGAGTAGCCGATGAACTCGTTGGTCTGCACGTCCGGGTAGCGGAACTCGTCCTCCTCGTTGAACACGAGGCGGTTGTTCCGGGTCGCGTCGAGGACCTGCACCTCGCAGCGCATCTTCCCGCGCATCAGGCCGATATCGGTCGCGAGGCTGGTCTCGAAGTCGGAGATCTCGCCGATGCAGACGTAGTCGGCGCCGAGCTCGGTCGCGAGCTCTTCCCAGCTCATCGAGCGGATGTCCTGCTGCTCGTCGAGCTTCTCGAGCTCTTCCATCGACACCATCTTCAGCTCTTCGGAGTCGGCGTTGAGCTTGACCCGCAGGGTGATCGCCTTGGCGAGGTCGATGCCCTGCTTGCTGTCGAAGTAGCCGTCCTTCCAGGACTTGAAGGGGATGACCACCATCGTCTTGCCGTTGACGTCGAACTCCGGCTCGATCAGGTCCTGCTGGCAGCCGACCGCGGCCAGGCAGACGAGGGACAACAGAAGAACACGCATCACAATCCCTCCCAGGGAGGCAGCTTATCGATCTGGAATTCGTCGAGCTCCAGGACTTCGCCGTCCTGGTGGAAGAACCGCAGCGGGTCGCCTTGCAACAGGCCGGTGCGCAGCAACAGGTCGACATCGAGGCGCTCGCCCTCGACGCGCCCTTCCCAGGCCGGGGCGACCCCGCTCAGCCCGCCCCACATCGCCAGCTCACGCGGCTCGCGTCCGCCGTCGAGGGAGACCTCGGCGTGGTCGGCATCGAGCTGGCTGGTCGCTCCGCCAGCGTGCACCAGGCTGACCCGCACGGCCCCGTCGAGGCGCACGCGCTGCAGGCGCTCGGAGAAGGAGATGTCCGACGCGCTCGCCGTGAACGGCACCTGCGACACGCCGGGCGCGTTGCGCACGCGGCTGGCCCGCACGGTCCAGCTGCCGGGCACGCCGGCGCGGGAGCCGCTGAGCCGGTCGCTCCACAGCCGCAGGCGGCTGCCGTCGGGGCCGACGGGTCCGAGCAGGACGGCCGGCTGCAGGGCGCCGCGCGCGGTGAAGCCGAGCAGCGTCTGCTCGCGCGTCAGGCGCAGCGAGAGGCTCTCGCAGCGCGCATCCCAGGCCCCGTCCTGCCACTCGAACACGGCGTGCACGTCTCCCTTGACGACCAGGCTGTCCGCCTGCACGAAGTAGTACAGCGACTCCGCGGAGAAGCGCTGGGCGCCGAGGTCCAGGGCGATGCCGCCGCCCGCGATCAGCACCGAGTCCGCGAAGGCGAGCGAGGGCAGCCGCGCCTGGCCGCCGAGCCAGTCGAAGACCAGCGGCTCCCCGGGCAGCGGCGTCGCCTCGAAGCGGAAGCCCCCCGCGCTGTCCGCGCCCGCCTCGAAGCGGGCGCAGCGCAGCTCGACGGCTCCAGGCCCGGAGGCCCCGAACAGGCTCGGGCGCAGCCGCGCGGAGACGTCTCCGCGCGCCGACCACACCCGCCGCTCGGAATCTAGCAGCAGACTGTCACCGCTCAGTCTCATCGCGGCGAGCTCGAGGCGGGCAGGCCGGGCGCCGCGCGTCAGCTCGTAGCGGCCGGCGACGAGGTCGAGGCCGATGCGGGCGGCGTCGAGCGTCAGGAGGCCGACCTCGAGGCTGTCGAAGCCGAGGCTGTCCCCGGGCAGGGCGTCGACCCGGGCCCGCACGAGGGCCGGGCGACCGAAGAGCACCAGCTCCCGGGCGCGGGTCCCGCGCGCCTTCTCGCCGGCCGCCGCCCAGGCGGCGCTGCTCAGCCGATCGAGGCGCCAGGGGTGGAACAGGGCGGAGCGGCGCCGCCGCAGCTTGTGCCAGTCGGTGTAGCTCTCCGCCTGCAGCCACACGGAGTCGGCCTCGCCCCGCAGCACCCGGAAGGCCAGGCTCTCCGCCCCCGGCAGGGGCTGGGCGCCGGGGCTGAGGAAGGTCGCGACCGCGCCGAGCAGGCGGGTCTTCTGCGACGCCAGGTCGCTGTGCAGGCTGTCGGCGCTCAGCCGATGCGGCCCGAGCTCGAGGAAGGGCTGACCGCCGTCGGGCAGCGTCCCCCCGATCTCGAGGCGCCGCCCGCGCAGGTAGCGCGCGACGCCGCACTGCAGCCGGCCCTCGCCGTAGACCCCCGCGCCGCGCAGCGGCCGCCCGCGCACGACCAGGCTGTCGACGGTCGCCTCGCCCTCGATGTGGCGCAGCCGGGCGTCGAGCTGGTCGCCGCGCAGCCGGATGCGGGTCGAGTCGCCGAGCGGGCCGCCGAGCAGGGAGTCCGCGACCACGCACAGCACCTCCCCGGCGGCGCGGAGCCCGCCGTCCGCGAAGGTGTAGACCAGCCGCTCGGCGGCGAGCTGCTCGTCGGTCGCGCGCTTCCAGGCGTTGAGACCCGGCCCGCGCAGCTCGAGGGCGAGGGTGTCGAGCCGGGCGTGCGGGGCGCGCACCTCCCAGCCGCTGTAGAGCGCGAACAGCTCGCGACCGAGCGCCTCGACCAGGCGCAGGTCGCCCTCCCCGGAGAGCAGCGGGGGCAGGCCGGGGACGGTGCTGTCCGCGACCGGAGCGGAGCGGGGGCCGAGCCGCAGGCGGGCGCTGTCGACCTGCAGGTAGCGCGGCGCGGGGCCGAGGCTCGCGAAGGGGGCGGTCGCGAGCAGCCGGGCCAGGGGCAGGTCGGACTCCCAGGCCTCGGTCAGGCCGGGGAAGACCACCTCGACGCTGTCGAAGGCGCCCGCGCTCTGGCTCGCCGTGTAGATCCAGGTGTCCTCGAGGCTGCGCAGGCCCCAGGCCCGGCCGCTCGGTTCCGCGATCCAGGCGGTCTCGCCGGCGATGTGGGCGGCGAGGGCGGCGCCGCCCGCCGAGGTCGCGAGGGTGGTGTCGAGGACCAGCCGCACCGGCGCGACCAGCCGCAGCGTGTCCATCAGCCCCCGCACCCGCACGCCGCCGGCGCGGCCGAGCAGGGCGGGCAGGCCGAAGCGCACCGGGGCCCGGCTGCGCATGCGCAGGTGCTCGAGCATCAGCGAGTCGCTCGCGTCGAAGCGGCGGCTGGCCGGGATCTCCAGGTAGCCCTCGGTCATCGCGAGCAGCAGCCCGTGGGAGCTCTCGACGCCGCAGTTGCCGAGGAAGTCGACGCTCAGGCCGCCGCCCGCGGGGTCGGGGGGATGTTCCTGGGGGAAGTAGCGCAACGCCGCGCGCCGCGCGGTCACCCACAGGGTCTCCTGGTCCGGCGAGGGCTCGGGGCGCCGGGTCTGCACCCACAGCGTCTCGGGACCCTCGGGACCGGCCGCGTACACCGTGTCGGTGCGGACGTGGGCGTGGGCCCGGACCAGGCGAGCCCGTACCCCCTCGAGCAGCCAGTCCTGGCGGGAGGTCTCGTAGGAGATGCCGAAGGTGCGCGCGTCGCGGGTGTAGAGCAACACCTCGTAGGGTGCGGGGACGAGCCAGGTGCGCCCGGAGTCGCTCAGCCGCTGGCGGGGCCGGGCGAGGGCGAGGTCGACGGCGAACTCTTCGGCCCGCAGGCCCCCGAAGGCGGCGCTCTCGGGCAGACGTGCGTCGGCGAAATCGGGTACGGCGGCCGACTCGACACCGATCAGGATCAGCAGGGCCGCCGGCGCGACGTAGAGGCAGAAACGGACGAGCCGGGAGCGGCGCTTCACGTCTGGGGCTGGGCCGCCGCCAGCAAGCTCAGGACTTCGCGGGCGACGCCCATGCCGCCCGGGGTCTCGAGCACCTTCTCGACCGCCGCGCGCACCTCGGGCACGGCGTCGGACGGGCAGGCGCTGTGGCCGCAGGCCTCGATCGCGGGCAGGTCGGGGCTATCGTCGCCGACGTACAGCATCGCCTCGGCCGGGCAGTCGAGCAGCTCGCTGAGCTTCTGGATGCCGGCGGCCTTGTCGGCGCAACCGAGCAGCACCGCGTCGAAGCCGAGCTCGCCGGCGCGGACGGTGATCGCGTCGGCGGTGCGCCCGGTACAGATCGCGGTCTGGATGCCCAGCGCCGGGAACTGCTTGATCGCGTGGCCGTCACGGACGTGGAAGACCTTGAGGACCTCGCCGTCCGGGCCGTAGTAGAGGCGTCCGTCGGTCAGCACCCCGTCGACATCGAACACGATCGCGCGCACCTCGTTCCAAGCCATTTCCGCCTCCCTTGTGGCGCCCATTCTACCCGCTCACCGCCCGGGCGCCAGATGCTGGTCCGAAAGCCGGCCGGTGGAGCCCGGTCCGGGCTGCCCCGTCCGCACGTCGCGTCACTCGCCGGCCAGGGAAGTCCCCTCGGGCCAGCTCTCGACCCGGTCGACGGCGCGGTGCACGCGGCCGTCGACCAGCCCGGCGAGCGTCCTTCCCCCCGCACCGTGCTGGGTGTTGAACAGCACCGCCCAGGAGAAGCCGTCGGCGCGCCGCACCAGCAGCGTGGAGGTGCCGGTCAGCAGCCCGTTGTGCCAGGTGTTGCGGCCGCCCCTGACACGCCGCACCGACCAGCCGCAGCCGTACCAGACCGGGCCCTCCCCGTGGTCTTCGGGTGGCGCGAACATCGTCTCGCGCGCGTCCTCCCCGAGCAGCCGCGGCACCGCGTCGGCGAAGCGCACGAGGTCGACCGCCGAGGCCACCCAGCCGCCGTGGGAGTCCATCGCCTCGAGGTGCCAGGCGCCGTACGGGCGCGGCACCCGCGCTCCGTCCGGGGCGAAGACGTTGCGGGCGGTCTTCCCGTAGCGGTCGATGTAGCGCACCTCGCCGGGCAGGCGGCCTGCCAGGAGCGTCGCGCCGACGGCGGTGGAATCCGCCCCGCAGGGCACGAGCACGGCGCGGCGGACGGCGCTCTCGTAGTCCTCGCCGGTCACCGCCTCGATCACCCGCCCGAGCAGGCAGTAGCCGAAGTTCGAGTAGGCGCTGCGGCTGCCGGGGTCGAAGTCGAGCGGGGTCTCGAGCATGCAGGCGATGATGGTCCAGGGGTCGGCCGGCGGCGGGACCTCCCGCTGTCGCGCGAAGGGCACCGCGCGGAACATCGGGTCGAAGGAGACGCCGCGGTCCCAGCCGCCCCGGTGCTGCAGCAGGTGGTGCACGGTCACCTCGCGCCAGCGCGGGTCGAGGTGCGCGGGATCGGGCACGTGGGCCTCGAGACCGAGGAGGTCGAAGACCCGCGCGTCCAGCGCGAGCGCGCCCGCCTCGACCAGCTGCATCACCGCGACCGCCGTCAGCGGCTTCGAGATGCTCGCGATGCGGAAGCGCGCGTCCGGCTCGACCGGCTCGCCGGTCTCGGGGTCGGCGTACCCGAAGCCGCGCGCGTACAGGAGCTCGCCGTCGCGCGCCACCGCGATCGCCGCGCCGGGGGCGCCGTGCTCGCGGAGCATCCGCACCATCATCGAGTCGAGGGGCGCGAGGGCGGGGTCGGTCTCGCCCCGGCTGACCTCCCAGGGCGGGGCCTGCTGGGCCAGAGCGCCCAGGCTGAGGACCAGGAGCAGGAAGGGGACGCGCATCGCGAGCACCTCAGCCGGTGAAACTTCCGGAAGCGTGCCGTTCAACGACCGGCGCGCAGCAACAGCTCCGCGGCGGCGACCTGGCTGGCCCCGTCGCTGCCCCAGGCGCACACCACGCTCGCCCCCGCGGGCGCGAGCTCGGCCAGCGGCGGCGCGCCGAACAGGCACCACACCTGGTTCGAGGCCGGCAGCGCGGCCAGGCTGTCGCGCAGCCCCGGGAGCAGCCCCGCGGTGCCCTTGTAGGCGCCGACAGCGGAGCACACGGCGACCACCGTCGGCGCTTCCGCCGCCGCCTCCCGGGCCGCGTCGGACAGGCCGTCGGTCAGCGGGAAGACCCGGCAGCCCGGCCAGGCCTCGACCAGCACCCGGGCGAAGCCGGCGCCGCCGTCGCGGGCGCCGGTGCGGCCCGGCTCGCTGGCGAGCAGCACGACCGGGGCGGTGCCGGCGGGCAGCGGCCACAGCTCTCCCTCGCGCAGCACCCGCACCGCGCGCTGGGCGAGGCGCTCGGCGAAGGGGGCTGCATCGGGCGCCGGCTCGTCGGGGAAGCCCGCGAGCCGGGCGCGCGCCGCGGCGACGCGGCGGAGGGCGCGCTCGACGTGCTGCGCAGGGATCGCGCCGGAGGCGACGTCCGCGCTCAGGTCTGCGTGCAGCTTCCCGACGTCGGTCGGGATCAGCAGCACGTCGCAGCCCGCCGCCAGCGCCCGGCGCGCCGCTTCCCGCTCGCCGATGAAGGACACCCCTCCCATCGACAGCGCGTCGGTCAGCACCAGCCCCTCGTAGCCGAGCTGCTCGCGCAGGATGCCGGTCACGATCGGCGGGCTCAGCGTCGCCGGGGTGTCGCCGTCGAGGGCGGCGTAGGACACGTGGGCGGTCATCATCGCGTCGACCCCGGCCGCGGCGGCGGCGCGGAAGGGCACCAGCTCGCGAGCCTCGAGCACCGCGCGCGGCGTGTCGACGGCGGGCAGCCGCTCGTGGGAGTCGGCGGCGGTGTGTCCGTGCCCCGGGAAGTGCTTACCACAGGCGAGCACCCCGCCCGCCTGCAGCCCCTCGATCAGCGCGCAGCCGAGGGCGGCGACGGCGGCGGGCTCGGCCCCGAAGCTGCGGGCGCCGACGATCGGGTTCGAGGGCAGGCTGTACACGTCGAGCACCGGCGCGAACACGACGTTTACGCCGAACTGCCGGCTGCCGAGCGCGGTCAGCCGCCCGTGCTCGCGGGCGAGGGCGGGGTCGCCGACCGCGCCGAGGGCGGCGAGGGGCGGCAGGCGCAGCTCGCCCCGCAGCTGCTGGCCGGGGCCGCGCTCGTTGTCGATGGCGACGAACAGGCGCGCGGGGGCCGCGGACTGCCAACGGCGTACCGCCTCGGCCAGGGCGGCGGGCGGCACGTCGAAGACGACGACGCCGCCGATGCGGCCCGCCGCGATGTGCGCGTCGAGCGCGGAGCCTTCGGCGAGGTCGGGAGGATCGGCGCGCGCCCAGATCAGCGGTCCGACGGGCAAGTCACTCATCGCGGGCTCCTGCTCTTCAGGGCACGATCTTGCCGAGGATCACCGGCCGCCGGGCCCCCGTCGCCTGCGGCAGGTTGCCCGGCCGCCCGCACAGCGTCTCGTTCGCGATCACGGCGAAGGCGACCGACTCGCGGGCGTTGGCGGGGATGCCGAGGGCGCCGAAGTCGTGGACCTCGATCGGCGCGAGCTGACGGCGCAGCTCTTCCATCAGCGTCTTGTTCCGGCAGCCGCCGCCGCTGACGTAGACCTCGTCGAGCTGGTGCGAGGGCAGGATGTAGCGCCGGTAGGCCTGGGCGATCGAGGCGGCGGTGAAGTGGGTGACCGTCGCGAGCAGGTCGAGCAGCTTGAGGGAGTCGTACCCGCTGATCAGCTCTTCGGCCATCTCGGGGCCGAACAGCTCGCGGCCCGTGGTCTTCGGCGGCTCGAGCTTGAGGTACTCGTGGTCGAGGAGCTTCTCGAGCAGCAGCGGGTCGACCCGCCCGAGCGAGGAGTAGCTGCCGTCGGTGTCGATCGCGTCGGGGTTGTCGGTCACGGCCCGCGCGATCAGGTCGATCAGCGCGTTGCCCGGCCCGGTGTCGAAGGCGACGACATCGCCCTCGCTCGGGATGAAGGTGACGTTCGCGATGCCGCCGATGTTCTGCAGGGCGCGGTTCTTGTCGGGGCTGCGGAACAGCAGCTGGTCGGGGTAGGCGACCAGCGGCGCCCCGTCGCCCCCGGCCGCGACGTCGCGCACCCGCAGGTCGGCGATCACCGGCACCTGCGTGCGCTCGGCGACGACGCTGGCCTCGCCGATCTGCAAGGTCGAGCGCCGGCCGTCTGCCGAGCGGGGGATGTGGTGGACGGTCTGCCCGGACAGCGCGATCGCGTCGATGTCCGTCGCCTCGAGGCCAGCCTTGGAGATCAGCCGCACGGCCGCCGCGGCGAACAGCTCGCCGAGCTCGAAGTTCAGGGCGCAGAGGTCCGCGACCGACATCGCCGCGACGTCGAGGATCTTGCTCGTCGTCTCCTTCTTGAACGGGAAGGTCGTCGAGGCGATCAGCTCGACCGTCAGCCGCGGCGGGGCCCCTCCGACCTCGACCAGCGCGGCGTCGACGCCGTCGGCGCTGGTGCCGGACATCAGACCGATGATCTTGCGGGAGGGCTTCTGCGCAGAGGCGGCGAGCCGTGGGTACATGCCAGCTCCTAGCGGTGGAATGTGCCGGCAGCCTAGCAGGCGGGGGGAAGCGACAGCAAGCAAAAAGGCCGCTCCCGCGAGATTTGTCCAACGCCTCTGGCGCTCGGACCGTAGGTATGGCAAACCGCCCCTCGGGGCATCTTCCAACCGATCAGGAGCTCACATGACCCGCCGCATTCTCGCCTTGCTGCTGGCCCTCTTCCTCGCCCCCTCGGTCTTCGCCGACGACTTCGTCCGCTTCGCCGACGGCGCGACCTCCGCCGACGGCGCCCTGCAGACCGCCTGGGCCGTCTACACCCACCCGGACAGCGACGTCGACATCGTGCTCTACGGCGTCGTCCACATCGCCGACGCCGCCTACTACGAGCGCGTCCAGGCCCACCTCGACAGCCACGACATCGTGCTGTTCGAAGGCGTCAGCCCGACCGAAGGCATCGAGCCGGACGAGACGATGAAGATGATCGGCAAGATGCAGACCGTGATGGGCGAGCTGCTCGGCCTGCAGTTCCAGAAGGACGGCATCGACTACACCCGCACCAACCTCGTCCACGCCGACATGACCCAGGGCGAGCTGCTCGAGGCGGTCGACGGCGACATGTCGAAGCTCTTCCCGATGGCCGGCCTGCTCGAGAACGGCGCCCTGAAGCAGATCCTGCCGATGCTCGAGAACGGCCTGGGCTTCCTCAAGCCGATGATGGACAGCCAGCCCGAGATGCGGGACGGCCTCAAGCGCCAGATGGCCGGTCAGCTCAGCGGCACCGACATGGGCGCGATGGGCGGAGCGATGCAGGAAGTGCTGATCGAGGCCCGCAACGAGGTCGCGATGGAGGTCCTGCACGAGACCCTGAAGACCACCAGCTCCGGCACCGTCAGCCTGTTCTACGGCGCCGCCCACATGCCCGACTTCGAGAAGCGCCTCGCCGCGATGGGCTACAGCCTCAGCGAGAAGCACTGGATGTCCGCCTGGAGCATCGGCGCCGGCGTCGCCGACAGCGAAGAAGAGCTCAGCCCGAAGGCCGAGTGGTTCAAGTAACGGGACGCATCGTTGCAAGGGAAAGGCGGGGGCTCCCCCGCCTTCTCGCATCTCAGGAGCAGCGGTGCGCGGGCGAGCGGTGCCCCGGACAGCGCCGCGCGCCGCACGCGTTGCGCACCCGGCGCGCCGCCTCCCGCCCTGGTCGGGCGCCGGCCCTGCAGCGGTGCGACGGCGAGCGGTGCCCCGGGCAGCCGGGCTGCCCGCAGGCGTTGCGCGCGGCGGACGCGTGCGCCGCTGCGCTCTCCGCGCCGACGTTGAGCTGGGCGCCCTGGCTGCGTCCGTGCACGGTCCTCCGGTCGTAGATGTCGCTCGCGTGCTGCACATCCGCGGCGAGCGAGGAGAACAGCGAGCGGACCCGCTGGCGCATCAGCTGCAGGGCCTCGCGCTCGGCGGCCTGCCGGCTGTTCCCCATGCCCATCACGCGCGCCTCGGACAGCATGCGCTGGTAGCGCTGCATCACGGGCAAGGAGCAGGTCGAGTGCCCGGACTCGTGGGTCCGCAGGCAGCGCAGGAAGCGCTCCCACTCCCGGCGCGAGGAGGCGGGCACGTCGAGCCAGCGCGGCAGCCGGAAACGGAACCCGTAGCGCAGGGTCGCGGCCTCGACCCGGCTCTGCACGACCCAGCTGTCCCCCGCCTGCTGCGCGGAGCTCGGGACGACGCCGACGCGCAGGCCCTGCATCACGTCGGCGACGGTGTCGCAGGTCGCGGCGTGGCGGCCCTCGCGGTCGCGCGGTCCGAGCTGCTCGATACGGGCGCGCGCCTCGGTCAGGGAGCCGGCCCGGAAGGTGTAGAAGCTGCGTTCTTCGCCGAGGTTGAGAAGCGTGATCGCCATCGGGGTCCTCCTGTGCTTTCGGCAGGAGGAAAACAAAGGCCGTGCCGTTCCTCGGGCTTCGCGCGAGGTGCGGGAGAGAGCCGGCTCGCGCGGAAGCGCGGCCGTGCCGCGCGTCGAGGAGGGAGGGAACATCGGGGCTGTGAAGCGCGCCTGTGCAGAATCAGCGGGGCGGCGCGTTCAAATCTCCGCGGTGCCCGTCGAGAGGCGGACGACCCCCCGGACGTGACTCCCTTCGCGGGAGCTCCGTCGGGATCGAAATCGGTATCGGAATCCGATTCCCGTAGGGGCGGGGCTTACGACCGCCTGCCGCAGGCGTGGGGACATGCCTCAACGGTTCCGTGGGCAGTCCCCTCGTTCGATCGGGAGTCGACCTCCCTTCGCGGGAGCTCGATCCGATCGGGATCGGAATACCGATCGAAAGCGACCGCGAGAGAGCCGCCCGCACACGATGTGCTCTCGACTCGACGTAGCGAAATCCGGGCAGGGCAGGCTCAGGTAGGCTCGGTCAGCTGCAGGCGGCTGGTCAGCGCCCGGCTGCGGGTCGCGCGGACGAACTTGTGCCAGAGGCGCATCTCGTCTCGCACGGTCGGCTGGTTGTGGAGCAGCTTCTTCAGCTCCCGCCCCTGCTGCAGGTAGCTCTCGATCTCGCGGATGTGGGCCTCGGCGATCAGCTTGGTGCGCTTGCTCTTGCTGTCGCCGACCTTGTCGAGCAGCTTGCAGCACAGCTCGAACTGCTCCTTCGACTCCTTGAACGAGCGCATCTCGAGCTCGAACACCTCGGTGTAGTGGCGCCCGTTGATGCTCTCGGTGATGCGTTTGGAGCGGTTGACCGGCGGGAAGTAGGACTTGAGCTGGTTGTGGTGCGCCATCGCCGACTTCGAGGCGAGGATCGCGCGGTTGTACTCGGCGATCGCCCGCGCCTGGGAGCGCTTCTGTTCCTGCTCGCGCCAGCGGTCCTGCCGGCTCTGGGAGCGCGCCGACGAGCGGCGCGGACGCCGCCGCCGCTCCCCGTCGCGTTCGCTGCGCCGGCGCCGCCGGCCCTTGTTCGGCGGGGGCGCGGCGCGGTCGAGGCGGGCCTCGCTGGTCTCGCCCGGCTGCCTGCGCTTGCGCGGGCGCGCCGCGGCCTCCTGGCGCTTGCGCGCGAGGAGCATCGCCTTGACCTCTTCGTCGTCGGCGTTGAGTCGCACGTTGATGGTGCCGGCGGCCGGCGCCGGGGTCGGGTCGACGAGCTTGACGCCGAGCTCGGTCGCCTGGCGGCTGATGAACTCGGTCGCGTCGTTGACGGTGAAACCGACCGGAGACTGGAACGTCACGTTGCCGTCCATCTTCGTGTTCAGGTCCACGTTGATCGTGCCCTTAAGCGTGGCGATGTCGGCGCCGAAGGTGGCGTAAACATCA